>JAZLLH010000011.1:0-18863 GCA_045598025.1 Bacteroidales bacterium
GGAATACGGCATCGCCCAGGTTTCCATGAACATGACCAACATTTCCATCACTCCGCTGCACGAGGCTTTTGAGGAAGTCTGCCGTTGTGCCGCCAATCGGGGCGTACGCGTCAGCGGATGCGAAATCGTGGGCCTGATTCCGAAAAAAGTGCTCATAGACGCTGCCAGATTCTATTTGAAAAAACAGAAACGCTCCCTCGGCATCAGCGAAGCCGAAATGGTCAAAATCGCCATCAAATCCATGGGCCTGGACGACCTGAAGCCCTTCAATCCTCAGGAAAAAGTGGTGGAATACCTCATCGAAGCCGACAACAAGGAAGAAAAACTGGTGGATATGACCTGCGAAGCCTTCGCCAACGAAACCGCTTCGGAAAGTCCGGCTCCCGGCGGCGGATCCATCTCTGCCTACATGGGTGCCCTCGGTGCTGCCCTGGGAACCATGATAGCCAACCTTTCCTCCCACAAACCGGGTTGGGATGAACGCTGGGAAGAATTTTCCGTCTGGGCCGAAAAAGGCGAAGCCCTCAAGAACGATCTGCTCTTCCTCGTAGACGAAGACACCCGTTCCTTCAACCGCATCATGGATGCTTTCGGCATGCCCAAAAAGAACGACGAAGAAAAGGCTTTGCGCTCCAAAGCCATACAGGAAGCGACCAAATACGCCATCGAAGTACCTTTCAAGACCATGCAGAAAGCATACGAAGTCTTTGAAATCTGCGAAGCCATGGTCGATACGGGCAACCCGAACTCCGTCTCCGATGCCGGCGTCGGTGCTCTCTGTGCCCGCTCGGCAGTCATGGGTGCCTTCCTGAATGTAAAAATCAACGCATCTTCTCTGAAGGACAAGGCTTTCGCCGATGATATCCTTGCCAAAGCCGCCCAGTTGCAGGCAGATGCACAATCCAAGGAAAAAGCCATTCTGGAAAAAGTGCACAAAGTAATCGAAGCCTGATGCACAGATATATTCTGACTTGTTTGTGCTGCCTGCTTGCAGGTAGCCTTTCTGCCCAAAGCGAATTACTGTCGCGTGTAGACTCCTCCTGCGCCATGGTTTACACCGGCATCAATGTCGGGTACCAGTGGACCATGGCTGACTTGTCAGCAGAATCAACCAACCTGATGGATGTAGGTTTGGATCTGGCTGTAAAAAACAAGAAGAACTGGTGCCTGGAAGTGGGATTCAACTATTATTTTTCCGGAAAAGTCAAGGGTACTGACTCCCTCTTCCGCTTCATTACCAATCAGGACGGATCCATTATTGACGGCAACGGTTCTCCGGCTGACATTGATGTTGATCAGCGGATGTGGGCTTTGAGGTTGGTTGCAGGAAAAACATTCCCTATCAGCGAAAATTACCGGAATTCCGGCATACAGCTCAAGTTGGGGGCAACGATGCTGCAACGCTATGTATACATCAAAAATCCGGAGAACAAGGTAGCTGCCCTGACGGATGAATACAAAAAAGGATATGACAGACTGACCTCAGGTTTCGGATTATATCAATATCTCGGATACATCCATCTGCAAAAGCGCCTCAATAGTTTTTATGCCGGAATCGAAGCCACGGAAGTATTTTCCCATCGGCAACGTGATTGGGACTTTTCCCTGATGAGGAAAGATGATCGCCGATTCATGGATATCATGGTGGGAATTCGCTTGGGATGGATCATTCCATTATACCGACAAGAAACGCAAGACACATTCTATTTCAGATAATGAGATTCCTATACAATATCGGCATTTTTCTGTACGGCGCTACCATCCATTTGTGTTCGGTCTTTAACGATAAGGCCAAATCCTGGAAGCGCGGACGCCAGTACATTTTTGCATCCCTCCACCTCCAATTGAAACGTTTTGACCACATTATCTGGATTCATTGCGCTTCCTATGGAGAATTCGAACAGGGGAAACCATTGATTAACAAAATCCGTGAACAATATCCCGGATACAAAATTCTGCTCACCTTTTTCTCTCCTTCCGGTTATGAGCACGCCCATAACTATGAGAAAGCGGATTACGTATTCTACCTTCCACTGGATACCAGACGCAACGCGAAGCGCTTTATTGACATCGTGCATCCCGAATATATTTTCTTTGTCAAATACGAATACTGGTTCAATTACATACATGAGGCCTACCGACGGAAAATACCTTTTTACATTATTTCGGCCATTTTCCGCGATTCTCAATATTTTTTCAAACCGCACGGAAGCTGGTTCCGCAAACAGCTGAGGGAAATCAGCTATTTCTTTGTACAGGACGAAAACTCACAGAAACTGTTGCAGTCCATCGGCATATCCCAATGCGGAGTATATGGAGACACCCGCTTCGACACCGTGGTACAGACAGCCAGAGACGTCAAACAGAACGAAATAGTACGCCGTTTTTCCGAAGGAAAAAATGTCCTGATAGCCGGCAGCACCTGGGAACCGGATGAAAAATTACTTCATCAGTTGCTTGACACGACCGATTACTCCCTTATCCTGACTCCGCATGAAGTACATCCGTCCCATATGGATGATATACATCGTCTGTTCGCAGATTACGCCTACATAGATTATACAGAAGCTGTGGCAAAGGAAAAACAGGATTTCAGCAACATCCGTATATTGATTATTGATACCATCGGTTTACTGAAACACCTGTATCCCTACGGAAAAATCGCATATATCGGTGGAGGATTCGGGAAAGGAATCCACAACACTCTGGAAGCCGCCACCTTCGGCATGCCTGTCTTGTTCGGGCCTAAATATTCTCATTTCAAGGAAGCCTGTGACCTTATCCGCTATGGAGCCGCCTACAGCATCCGCAATATCGATGAACTCGTCCATTTCTTCCGCAAACTCACAGAAGACGATGAAAATTACAAAGAGGCCTGCTTGAGGGCCCGGGAATATGTTTCTTCTCAGACCGGAGTAAGTGAAAAAATACTGCAAAAGGTATTCCACGCATAAGAAAACAACCGCATTCAAAGCAATTGCAAGACTATAGCAAGAGCAAAAAGAAAAGAGCTGTCGAGATACTTCCCGACAACTCTTGACGTGTTGTCATGCTGTTTAGCATTCCTCACGGAGTTGCTCTCAGGCTAAGCCCGGACCCGCTTCCGTTACTCAAATAAGACGAATTAGTCTTCTTCCTGATCGCGCAAATGCTGTACGTAAATGGCTTTACGAAGTTGTTCGCGGCGGATTACGGATTTCTTGGTGAATTTCTGGCGTTCGCGCAGTTCTTTGACGACACCCGTTTTTTCGAATTTACGTTTGAATTTCTTCAACGCTTTTTCCACATTTTCACCTTCTTTAACCGGGACGATAATCATAAATTATACCTCTTTTCTTTGTTAATACTCTTGAATTTTTAAGGATGCAAAAATAGAAAAAAAATCAATATGAATTTCAGCTTTTTCAAAAAAAAGGTGCCGCTTTAAGCGGCACCTGCGTATGACTGTTTTGCAAACCCTCTACAGGGGAAGGTTATCGTGCTTTTTGGCCGGATTTTCCAAACGTTTGGTGGAAACCGTCTGTAAAGCCTTGATGACGCGGTAACGGGTATTGCGAGGTTCAATGACATCGTCAATATAACCGTAACGGGCAGCATTGTAAGGATTGCAGAACAATTTGTTGTACTCGTCTTTACGGGCAGTGATGGCTTCAATCTGCTTCTGGGGATCTGTTTCGGCCTTGATTTCCTTGGCGTACAGAACCTCAACAGCGCCATCGGCTCCCATTACGGCGATTTCAGCCGTCGGCCATGCATAGTTCATATCACCACGCAATTGTTTGCAGCTCATCACAATGTGAGAACCTCCATAGGATTTACGCAGCGTAACCGTTACTTTGGGAACAGTAGCTTCACCATAGGCATACAGCAGTTTGGCTCCGTGAGTAATCACGCCACCGTACTCCTGCACCGTTCCGGGAAGAAATCCGGGGACATCAACCAGGGTCACCAGAGGAATATTGAAAGCATCGCAGAAACGGACGAAGCGGGCACCCTTACGGGAAGCATTGATATCCAGCACACCGGCCATGTGCGAAGGTTGGTTGGCTACGATACCGACGGACATTCCGCCCATGCGGGCAAACCCGGTGATGATGTTTTTCGCATACAGCGGAAGGATTTCCAGAAATTCACCATTATCAACTATAGAGGAAATGACTTCTTTCATATCGTAAGACTTGTTCGGATTTTCCGGAATCAGATTATTCAGATAATCCTCCACTCTTTCGATAGGATCGGTGCATTCCACTTCAGGGGCTGTTTCCATATTGTTGGAAGGAAGATAACTCAACAGACGGCGAATCATCTGCAGACCTTCTTCCTCGCTGTCGACTACCATTTGAGCCACACCGGATTTAGAAGCATGCACGCTGGCACCACCGAGTTCTTCCGTAGTGACGTTTTCACCGATAACGGTCTTCACGACCTTCGGTCCGGTCAGGAACATATAGCTGCTGTTCTTTACCATCATGACGAAGTCGGTCAAGGCCGGAGAATACACAGCACCGCCGGCGCAAGGTCCGAAAATGGCAGAAATCTGAGGCACCACGCCAGAGGCCAGAATGTTGCGCTGGAAAATTTCGGAATAACCGGCCAGACTGTTTACGCCTTCCTGAATACGGGCTCCACCGGAATCGTTGATGCCGATTACAGGAGCACCCATCTTCATGGCAGCATCCAACACTTTGCAGATTTTCTGGGACTGGGTTTCAGAAAGGGAACCACCGTACACGGTGAAGTCTTGAGCAAAAACATAGACCAGGCGGCCGTCGATGGTACCGTAGCCGGTTACCACACCGTCGGACAAATAGTGCTCCTTATCCATGTCAAAATTGGTACAGCGATGAGTGACGAACATGTCCATCTCCTCAAAACTGCCTTCATCCAACAACATGGTGATGCGTTCGCGAGCGGTCATTTTACCTTGGCTGTGCTGCTTTTCAATACGCTTTTCACCGCCACCGAGTCTGGCTTTCGCTCTTAATTCCAGTAACTCTTTTACTTTATCCTGCATTGTCATAATTATCTCGATTTTTAAAGTTCTTATTTGTTTTTGGGATCTTCGCACAATTCGGTCAGCACGCCACCTGTGGATTTCGGGTGGAGAAATCCGATTTTCAATCCTTCGGCTCCGTTGCGGCCCTGCTTGTCAATCAGACGCACACCATTGGTTTCAGCTTCCTGCAGTGCAGTATTCACATCATCCACGGCAAAGGCCACGTGATGAACACCGGCTCCCCTCTTTTCCAGGAAGGAAGCGATAGTGCTTTCCGGGGAAGTGGGTTCTAGCAATTCCAGTTTGGTTTGACCGATTTTGAAAAAAGCGGTCTTCACTTTCTGATCCGCAACTTCCTCTATGGAATAGCATTTCAGTCCCAAGACTTTTTCATAATAAGGAATGGCTTCGTCTAAACTTTGGACGGCAATTCCGATGTGTTCTATATGTGTCGGTTTCATATTTCTGAATTTATATTGTTACTAACCTAAGAATCCCAATAACAGACCGGCGGCCACCGCACTTCCAATCACGCCAGACACGTTCGGTCCCATGGCATGCATCAGCAGGTAGTTCGTCTTGTCGTAATGCAGTCCCAAATCCTGAGAAACACGGGCAGCGTCCGGAACGGCGGATACACCGGCATTTCCGATCAGGGGGTTGATTTTGTTTCCTTCTTTCAGGAAGAGATTGAATATCTTCACAAACAACACACCGGAGAAGGTGGCGATGACGAAGGAAAGAGCTCCTATACCGAAAATCATCACGGATTTCGGTGTCAGGAAGGTGGTAGCCTGCGTGGAAGCACCCACCGTCAAACCCAGCAGTATGGTCACGATATCCATAAGCGAATTGGCAGCCGTATTGGCCAAACGACGTGTTACGCCACTTTCTTTCAGTAAATTGCCAAAGAACAGCATACCTAACAGAGGCAGACCGGAGGGCACCAGGAAAGTCGTCAACAGCAAACCCACTATCGGGAAAATGATTTTTTCCGTCTGGGAAACCTGACGAGGCGGTTTCATGCGAATAAGGCGTTCCTTCTTCGTGGTCAACAACTTCATGATGGGAGGTTGAATTACCGGTACCAAAGCCATATAGGAATAGGCGGAAACGGCAATAGCACCCATCAGGTCGGGAGCCAATTTGGAAGAAAGGAAGATGGCGGTAGGACCGTCTGCGCCACCGATAATACCGATGGCACCGGCTTCCGATGCATTGAATCCCAATGCTGTGGCCGTAATGTAGGCACCGGAGATACCGAACTGTGCGGCTGCACCGATAAGTACCATCTTCGGATTGGAAATCAAGGCAGAAAAGTCCGTCATAGCTCCTATTCCAAGGAAAATCAAAGGAGGATAAAAGCCTTTGACCACACCGAGATACAAATAACTCAGCACGGAACCGTCTTCATAGATACCGATTTGGAAACCGGGTGAGAAAGGAATGTTTCCCACCAAAATACCGAAGCCGATCGGCACCAGCAGCATCGGCTCCCATTTTTTCGCAATGCCGAGATACAGGAACACCAAACCAACCGCAATCATGATCAGGTGTCCGGATGTCGCATTGGCGAAACCTGTAAACGACAGGAATGTCGTTATATTTTCTGATATTGTTTCTGCAAAACTCATTTCTTAAAACCTTATGCGATTAACATTAATACATCTCCTTCCTGTACGCTGTCGCCCTTCTTGACCCTGATGGATTTCACTACACCGTCCTTATCGGCTTCGATGTTGTTCTCCATCTTCATGGCTTCCAGCAACAGGATTTTCTGACCGGCCTTGACGGCATCGCCTTCTTTGACGAAAACATCCAACACTACACCGGGAAGCGGGGTCTTGATGGGTTTTTCATTACCGGCCGGAGCAGCATCCACATTGGCCGTGGAACCGGCTGCTATAGGAGCATCGGCTTGCATGACAGCCTTCGGACGCGGACGGGCAACCGGAGCACGTTTGATCATAACATCTTCGGCTTCCACTCTATACTCTACGCCGTTAACATTGACATTCAGCATGTTGTTGTCTGCTTCCTCGATGGAAACATTGTAATCATTACCGTTGATTTTAAATTTATAATCTTTCATAATCTCAATTATTTTCTAATGGGGTTTCGTTTGAAATTCAATGATTTGTCAGCCCAAGGCGAAGGCTGGTTGAACGTGCGGTGCAGAACGAAACCATTATCCTCGATTTCGTGGCAATCGTTCTGATACAGATGCAGCGCAGCTGCGATAGCGGTCGACACTTCATCTTCCACGGCACCCTCCACAGCAGGAACCGCCTGCGTTGCAGCGGCCGCTTTGCGATCTTCTTTCGGGGCTTTCTGTTTGCGGGCCTGCTTCTTGAAATAGGCTCCGGTACCTTTAAACACAAAGGCGATGACGACAAGCAGCAGAAACACCACCGACATGGATGTGATGGTGATGATGATGCCATGAGGATCTTTCTGCTGATAGATTTCCGAGCGGGACATGTCATTGGAAACATGGTTCAATGCCAGCGGAGTGGCCTGTTCCATTGTTTTCCACTGGGCTTCTTTTTCTCCTTCGTACTTACCGAAGGAAACACCTTCCTTCTGTGCACGCACCGAATAACTCACGCTGTCAATCAGCTCTTTTCCACTCTGGTCATAAAGGGCGATGAAAGCCCGTCCGTTCCCGAGAATGCTCGTATCAAACAGATTGAAATTCACATGAAAAGGGCTGCGAGTCGGCTCGTTGTAAGCAAAAAACACAGCATAGGCCGAAGGAATCAGAGTCACATTCTGCGCCGATTTGGGGATACGGTACTTCTTGGGGTTCTGAGGATCATTGGTAACATAGCAGCCTCCCAAGGAGAGTGTTTTCACTCCGGTATTGTACACTTCGAACCAGCCGCTGCTGACTCCGTAGTCGTCCCTGTAACCGCTGTCGTTGTACACCAACACTTCATTAATCCGAATGGCTTTGATGCCTTGGGCCCGAAGATCGCTATTTGGCATCAGAAAGCACACTGCTGCGAATAATAGAACAAACTTTCTTCTCATTACAATTTTTGTTATTTACTCTTATTTAATGGTTTAAACTAAAAAAACGAACAGCCATTTTAGTCTACAAAGGTAAGCAAAAAAAAAATACGAAATCCATTTTGAAGATAAAATATCCTCCAATACGAGAGTCCGGCCTCAGAAAATGCGGGAATCCACATTGTTTTTGCATCCAATAGCCTCAACAAATGTCTGTAACGGCCACTAAAAATCCAAATAAGTGCGATAAAGGCACTGCAAATAGGCTCTACCCTCTTTTTGAAGAACACTATACTGGGAGGAATCCCCATATCCCCTGCTGCGCCAATCTTTTCCGGGTTTGAATTCAGCAAATGCGGCTCCCGGGCGTATCCAACCGTATCCGGTATAGGTCTCATAGTACACAAACTGCGGGCTGTATGGATTGAACAAGTCCTTTCCCCACACAAAATCATCTGCCGGAAGTCCCAACTGACACAACAGCGTTTTGGCCAAATCCACGTGGGAGCCGAGCACTCCCATGCGACTTCCTCTCAAATGCCTGGAAATCACATCCCCATACAGCAGAAGCGGAATCCTCTGGTAGTCCGGTTCCAAGTGATTTTTCTCCAAATGCGTAGGATGCCCATGGTCACCTACGATGACAAACAGCGTACGGGAATACCAGGGTTCCTTTCTTACAGAATCAAAAAAACGGCCCAACTGGGCGTCACAATATTTGGCAGATGTCAGAAAATCCTTTTCTGGATGTCGGATATCAACAGCGTCCACTATGTCAGGCTGGTCGTAGGGGCTATGAGAACTCAAAGTGAAGAGCACGCTCATAAAAGGAGGGGTCTGGGCATTCAATGCCTTGTGGAAAATCGGGAAAGTGTATTGATCGTGTATTCCCAGGTTCCCTCTGGGCAAGGCTTTGTCCATCTGCTTTTCTTCCACTATCTGATCAAAACCGCACTGCATCAGATAAGAACGGATGTTTCCATAATCCAGATTTCCCCCAAAATAAAAGGAGGTGTAGAATCCGGCCTTGGACAGATGCTCCGGGAAAGAAGGCAGATGACTGTATTTGGAAAAATCATCGGTAATATCGTATACCGGAAGTGCAGGGAATCCGCTGAAAATACTGGACATGGCCTGTTGGGAACGGTGCCCGTTGGTGTAGAAATCGGTAAAAAGAATGCCTTCTTTTTCCAAGGAATGAAAACAGTCCGTCACACCTTTCACTCCACTGATGCTTTCCACGACATCGGCAGTCCAGCTTTCCAAAAGAATCAATACGATATTCTGCGGTTTTTCGTCCCAAATCGGACAAAGCGTATCTTTCTCACACGCATACATCGCAGCCACCCGTTTCCGTGCATCCTCCTCTTTGCCGAAAGCAAACATTTCCTCATCCATGCCGCCGAAATCATAAAAACTGCATATCAGGTTGTAATGCGGATTGACAGCCGCATCATTCAATACGGAATGGGTGGAATAATATGCCGAACTTTGGGAAATGGGGATAGCATCCAGGCCACCTCTCATACCCAAGAAACACAGACCGCCGCCAATCAGGAAAGCCGGAATCATTTTTTTTAAAGGAGATTGCAAGGGTTGCACCGGACGGGAGAAAGCCCAGCGTTTCATCAGCCAGAAACCGACGGCCGTCATCAGTCCCACAACAAGCAGAAAAAGCAACGAACGGGCAACACCCGCTGTTGTCAGGATTTCCATCGGATGACGGAGGTAAAGCAGAATCTTGTAATTCAGTTTGCAGAGCCACTCGCCGTACACAGCTATTTCGCCCACCAAAATCAAAGAACAGACCAGCAGACTCAGCAACAGCACGACATACATCAAGACGGAAATCCAGCGGGATTTGGTTGCCAGCATTCCTGTCAGCAAGAGCAAGGGAATCGCTGACAGATAGCAGAGTGTAGACACATCCAGTCGGAACGCATACACAAAGCACGAAGCCACCTCCGCCAAGGGAACGCCTTGCCACAGATATGCGTAAACCATCAGGAAGGCAAGCCTGCCCAGAAAGAAGAACACCATCCAAAAGACGGACAGTTTCAGCAGAGCCAGCAGGTATCGTCGCATCCGGAGCCCTCTATTTGATCAGTCCCCGATTACGGAGCAAAGGCTGTATGGTAGGTTCCTGTCCTCTGAATTTACGATACATGACGGCCGGATCCTCCGTATTTCCTCTTTCCAGAATGTTTTTACGGAAAGCAGAGGCCACCTCTTTGTTAAAGATTCCTTTTTCCTTGAACATTTCAAAAGCATCCGCATCCAGAACAGCAGACCAAGTGTAACTGTAGTATCCTGCGGAATAACCGGAAGAAGAGGTAAATATATGCTGAAAATACCAGCTGTGGTAACGGGAAATGATAGAAGGTATCAGCCCGTATTTTTTCATGGCCGCTTTTTCAAACTCTATCGGATCGATATTGACCGGCTGCTGCAGAACATGATAATCCATATCCAGCAAAGAAGCAGCAATCAGTTCCGTATTAAGGAAGCCCTGTCCATAGTTGGCTGCGGCCTGGATTTTGGCAATCAGTTTCTCAGGAATGGTATCACCTGTTTGATAATGACGGGCATACAGTCGCATCATTTCCGGACAGGATGCCCAGTTTTCCATAATCTGGGAAGGAAGTTCCACAAAGTCACGGGATACATTCGTCCCGGCCAATGAGCGATAATGGCAGCGGCTCAACAAACCATGCAGACTATGACCGAATTCGTGGAAAAAAGTTTCTGCCTCATCGAAATTCAGCAGGGAAGGATGACCTTCCGTTGCTCTCGGAAAATTGAATACCAGAGAAATCACCGGCATCACGTTCCGACCGTCCTCGGTACGGTACTGACCGCGGAATTCCGTCATCCAGGCTCCGCTGCGCTTGCTGTCACGGGTAAAATAATCCATATAGAGTACACCGATAACCGAATCTCCGTCGTACACCTCGTAAGCCACTGCTTCCGGATGATACGTCGGAATTTGTTTATTCTCCTTAAAGGTAAGTCCATACAGACGGTTGGCCAGCATAAACACACCTTCTCTCACATGCTCCAACTGGAAATAAGGCCGTATATCCTCGTCACTGAGGTCATACTCTTTCTTGCGGACTTTTTCAGCATAATAGCGCCAATCCCAAGGCTGCAAATCGAAATCCTGATGTTCTTTCCGGATCAAATCCTGATATTCAGCCGCTTCCGATTTGGCTTTTTCCAAAGCGGGCTTCCACACCTTTTCCAACAGTTCATACACAGCTTGAGGTGTTTTAGCCATGCATTCGTCCAAAACATAATCAGCGTGGGTCTTGAATCCCAACAGACTGGCTCTTTCGGCCCTCAATTGCACGATTTCCCGGATAAGAGGAAGGTTGTCGTACGGGCCGCTGGTACAACGGTTCGCATAGACTTCCCAGATTTCCTGCCTTTTCTCCCGTTTGTCCGCATACTGCAGAAAAGGAATCAGGCTGGGGTTCTGCACAGTGAAGACCCATTTTCCCTTGGTGTCCGAACTTTCATTGGCAGTAGCCGCCGCAGCATCAATCACGGATTGGGGAAGACCGGCCAGGTCGGCTTTGTCGTCAATTACCATTTTGTAGGCATTGGTAGCAGCCAGAACATTGTTGCCGAATTTCACAGTCAGGACGGAAAGTCTTTCGTTGATGGTCCGGAAACGTTCCTGCTTGTCCTCCGGCAGATTGGCTCCTCCGCGGACAAAAGTCTTGTATGTTTCTTCCAACAGACGGAGTTGTTCTGCGTCCAGATCCAGTTCATCCTTCTGATCGTACACTTTCTTGATTTTGTCGAAAAGGGCGGCATTCATATAGATGTCGTCGCTGTGAACGGAAAGCTTCGGACTGATTTCTTCCGCTATCTCATTCATTTCGTCACTGTTATTGGTCTCGCACATATTGAAAAAGACAGCCGAAACCTCATTCAGCAGATCACCGCTGTAATCCAGTGCAGCAACCGTATTTTCAAAAGTAGGTTCCTGCTGATTAGCCACAATGGATTCGATTTCTTCTTTCTGCTGTTTCATTCCTTCCTCAAAAGCCGGAATGAAATGCGAAATCTTCAATTTGTCAAATGCCGGGACATTGTAGGGGGTCTCCGGTTTGGAAAAAAACGGATTGTCCATGTCTAAACCTTTTTCTGTTTTTTTTTGATGACAGGATGTCAATACACACATTGTCAATACAATAAAAAATGTCTTTTTCATATACACTTCGTTAAAAAAAGGAGGTCGACGACCTCCTTTACCATATTTCATTGAAACAACCGAGACATCAAAATTTCCCGATTAGTACAAAATACCCTTTTCGTATGCTCCTTGCAAAGCGCCCAAAACGCCATGCTTGTTGATATACTTCATGCCTTTGGCCGAAACTTTCAGTATAACCCATTCATCCGTTTCAGGAATGTAGAATTTCTTTTCCTGCAGATTGGGATAAAATTTCCGTTTGGTCTTTATATGGGAATGAGAAACATTATTTCCCACCATGGCTTTCTTTCCTGTAATCATGCAAATCTTAGACATTTCTCTCGAATTTTATACGTTTCAAACTTTCTTTTTTCCTCTAATTTTTGGGATTGCAAAAGTACTAACTTTTCAAATACGATGGTATGAAAATGGGAAATATTTTTCGATTTTAATAACATCTGATTGTTTATAAGTGCTTTACAATTCGTAAAAATTGATTTTCAAAAGCAAAAAGACGGATTTATTCTGCGAAATATTCATAAAAATAAGGAATGGTTTCTATCCCTTTGAAGAATTGTTCAAGAGGATAGTTTTCGTTCGGAGCATGAATATCGTCGCTACCGAGTCCGAAGCCCATCAGTATGCTCTTGGTTCCCAAAATTTTCTCAAATCCGGCCACAATGGGGATGGATCCGCCGCTGCGGGTCGGGATAGGCCGCTTGCCGTAGGTCTCTGTCATGGCTTTTTCCGCTGCTCTGTACGCTTTCATTTCAAGCGGGGAAACGTAGGCTGCGCCTCCGTGAGATGGTGTCACTTTCACGCGCACTCCCTCGGGCGCGACTGATTCGAAATACTGTTGGAAAAGGGCACTGATTTTCTGATAGTCCTGATTTGCCACCAATCGGGTGGATATTTTGGCATGAGCCTTGGACGGCAGCACGGTTTTGGAACCCTCGCCGGTATGTCCGCCCCAGATACCGCAGACGTCCAAGCAGGGACGTATACCGGTGCGTTCCTTTGTACTGAAACCTTTTTCTCCCCAAACGGAAGGAATGTCGAGTTCTTTCTTGTAGGCGGATTCATCAAAGGGTGCCTGTGCCATCAAAGCACGTTCTTCATCGCTGATAACCAGCACATCATCATAGAATCCGGGAATGGTTATATGGTTGTTTTCATCGTGCAGACCTGCAATCATGCGGCAGAGCATGTTGATAGGATTGGCCACGGCTCCGCCGTAAATACCGCTGTGCAGATCGTGATTGGCACCCGTTACTTCGACATCCCAATAGCAGAGACCACGCAGACCGGAAGTAATAGAAGGGACATCAGCCGCAATCATACTGGTATCACTCACCAGGATTACATCTGCCTTCAGCAGTTCCTTATGTTCCTCACAAAAAGCGTAGAGGCTGCCGCTTCCGATTTCTTCCTCCCCTTCCAACATGAATTTTACATTACAGGGAAGCTGCCCCGTGCGGACCATGAATTCGAAAGCCTTGGCTTGCATGAAGGATTGCCCCTTATCATCATCGGCACCGCGCGCCCAGATACGTCCATCCTTTACCACCGGTTCGAAAGGGCGGGTTTTCCACAAATCCAGAGGTTCAACGGGCATAACATCGTAGTGTCCGTACACAAGCACAGTCGGCCGGTTGGCTCCTATGATTTTTTCCCCGTATACCACCGGATTGCCTGCCGTCGGCATCACTTCTGCCCGATCGGTTCCAGAAGCCATCAGAAATTCGCACCATTTTCCCGCACAGCGGAGCATATCGTTCTTGTGTTCGGCTTCCGCACTGATGGACGGGATGCGAATCAACTCGAAAAGTTCATTCAAAAAACGGTCTTTGTTCTGTTCAATGTATTCTTTGACATTCTTCATAATTATAGTGTTTTTTATTTATTCGTCCTTTCGGATGCTTTGCGTCAAATTTCCTGTGCCAAAATTGGCAAACGGGAGAGTTTACTCGGCACCATAGTGCCTGAAAAACGCGATACCGGTCTCTATGCCTTTCAAAAAACGGTCGAGACGGTAATTCTCATTGGGGGCATGAATATTGTCTGCTCCCAGACCGAATCCGAGAAGTATGCTCTTCACCCCCAGCTCCTTTTCGAAATCGCTCACCACGCTGATGCTGCATCCGCTGTGGGCAGGAATAGGCGACATGCCGCAGGTGTCCCGAAATGCTGCTTCAGCTGCCTTGTACTCCGGCAGACTGATGGGACAGACATAAGGAAATCCCTTTTCATAATAGGTAAAGGACAATTTTACGCCCGGAGATGCAATGCTGCGGAAATAGTCCTCCACAATCCGTGCAATGCGCTCCGGATTCTGATTGGCTACCAGACGGAAAGACAATTTGGCCCAGGCTTCGGAAGGAATGATGGTTTTGAATCCTTCACCGCTGTATCCGCCCTGTATGCCACAGACATCAAAAGTAGGCCGTATGCCGATGCGTTCGAGGGTTGTATAGCCCCTTTCGCCTTGCAGCACCTCCACTCCCACGCTCCGACGGTAATCAGCATCGTTGTATGGAGCCTGATTGATAAGACGGCGTTCCTCTTGATCGCAAGTCAGTACGTCATCATAGAAACCGGGGATACAGATGTGCCCGTCGGCATCGAGGACCGTGCCTATCATACGACACAATTCGTTGACAGGATTTGCCACCGTTCCGCCGAAATCACCGCTGTGCAGGTCGTGGTCCGGTCCGGTGAGATGCATTTCAAATTTCACCAGTCCCCGCAATCCGGTTGTAACGGAAGGCACATCGGGACTGACCATATCGGTATCGCTTACCAAAATGACATCACAACGGAGTTTTTCCCGGTGTTCGGGTTGCTGCAACCACTCCTTGAGGGAGGGCGAACCGATTTCCTCCTCTCCTTCGAAAAGGAATTTTACGTTGCAGGGAAGTGTGCCGGTCGCAACCATACTTTCAAAAGCCTTGGCCTGCATAAAGGATTGCCCCTTGTCATCATCGGCGCCACGCGCCCAGATGCGGCCGTCTTTTATCACCGGTTCAAAAGGATTGGTATCCCATAATTCCAGAGGAGCTACGGGCATCACATCGTAATGTCCGTATATTAAAACCGTCTTACGGGATGGGTCTGTTATTTTTTCTCCGTATACCAGAGGATTGCCTTTAGTGGGAATTTTCTCTACCTTTTCGGCTCCGGCCTGTTCCAGCAACTCGCACCAACGCCCGGCGCAACGCTGCATATCCGGTTTGTGCTCCGATTCGGAACTGACGGAAGGAATGCGTATCAAGGAAAAAAGTTCTTCCAAAAAACGGTCTTTGTTCTGTTCTATGTATGCCTGTGTCGTCATAGCTGATATATTTGAGTAGGATTGTCTGTTTTCCTGACTAAAATTATGTAACGTGAGTTGCGACATATTATTTCATGAAACTTCATTTTTGGTCTGTACAGAAAAATCATTCACTAATTTTTCACAAAAATGCAAGTAGATGAAGAAATTTGTAGTACCTTTGCACATGCGATGACTGTTTCTCTGTTCAGAATCCTTTTTTGTTGATTCTGAATGTTTTCAGTAATCGATTGGTGAATAATAAATAACTAAACCGAGCGTATTGAAGATTGCTGTCATTCTTTCCAGAATTCCCTATCCTCTTGAAAAAGGGGACAAACTGAGGGCCTTCCATCAGATCAGAGAGTTGTCCAAACGGCATGAAATATATTTATTCGCTTTGAACGACAGCCGGTTGGACCCTGAAGCAGAAAAAATACTATCGCCTTTTTGCCAACGGATACACTTTTTCCATCTTCCCTTCGCGGCCCGCGTTTGGAATGCCTTTTTTTTCATGCTGAAAGGCAAACCCATTCAATGCGGCTATTTCTATCGTTCCTGCATTCGGAAGCAAATAGCGGAACTTATCCACCAGTACAAAATAGAACATATTTATTGTCAGTTAATTAGAACTGCAGAATATGCCAGAGATTTGCCCTATCCGAAAACACTGGACTACCAGGATGTATTTTCCAAGGGGGTGGATCGCATGATTCCCAAATCTCCCTGGTGGAAACGGGGCATACTCCGCAAGGAGTACCGACTCGTATCCCGTTACGAACACGACATATTTTCCTGCTTTGACCACCACACCATCATCACTCAGGTGGATCGGGCACTCATACGCCACCCGAGGGCTGAAGAAATCGTAGTGGTTCCGAACGGGGTGGACACATCGTTCTACGAAAACCGACAAAAGGAAAAGAAATTCGATTTGATTTTTACGGGGAACATGGGATATCTCCCCAACATTGATGCAGCAGAATGTATTGCCAAAGAAATCCTGCCCTCCCTGTTGGAAAGATACCCCGACATACGCATCGCCCTTTGCGGAGCCAACCCTTCATCCAAAGTACTGCAATTGCAGAACCGTCATATTACCGTCACCGGATGGGTGGATGACATGAGGACCTATTATTCACAGGCCAAAATTTTCATTGCCCCCATGCGGCTGGGAACCGGTCTGCAGAACAAACTGTTGGAGGCCATGTCCATGCGTATTCCATGCATTACTTCTCCCCTGGCAGCCGCTCCGCTCAAAGCCGAAAAGAACAAAGACCTGATCGTATGCAACAGCACATTAGGCTACATTGATGCTATTGACAGCCTGCTGACAGACACTGAATACTACAGACAGATTGCCGAGAACGGGAACCGTCTGGTCAGAGAGTGCTACAATTGGAGCCATACCACGCAGATTCTGGAAAATTTGATCACACAAGACCAACCGACAGCACAATGAGAAAACGCATCGCAATTTTAGGTTCCACCGGAAGCATTGGCACCCAAACCCTGGATATCGTCCGCTCTTTTCCCGAGCAGTTCAGTGTAGAAGTGCTCACAGCCCAAAACAACAGCGAGCTTCTGATACGCCAGGCTATGGAATTTCAGCCCAACACAGTTGTTATCGGAAACGAGGAATGGTATGACAAAGTCAATGAAGCCCTGAGTCCGTACAACATCAAAGTCTTTGCCGGTGCCGAATCCATAGAACAGATTGTGGAAATGGACAGCATTGACCTGGTTGTAGTCGCTCTGGTAGGTTATGCCGGTCTCCGCCCCACTTACAGTGCACTTCGGCACGGCAAGCCGGTCGCGCTTGCAAACAAAGAGACGCTGGTCGTTGCAGGAGAACTCATCACCCGTACGGCAGCCGAAAAACATCTGCCCATACTGCCTATAGACTCAGAACACTCCGCCATTTTCCAATGCCTTCAGGGAGAATACCACAACGACATCAAAAAACTCGTATTGACCGCCTCCGGAGGACCCTTTTTCGGGAAAAAACGGGAGGAATTGGCCAAGGTAAGTCCAGAACAGGCACTTCATCATCCGAACTGGAAAATGGGAAACAAAGTGACCATCGACTCGGCAAGTCTGATGAACAAGGGTCTGGAAATGATGGAGGCACATTGGCTGTTCCAAGTGGAACCCGAAGATATTGAAATCGTGGTTCATCCGCAAAGCATCATACATTCCATGGTGGAATATTCCGACCATTCGGTCAAAGCTCAGATGGGCGTACCCGATATGCGTCTGCCCATCGCATACGCACTCCACTATCCTGTCCGACTGCCTCTTGACCTTCCATCCCTTTCGTTTAAGGAACTGAAATCGCTGAGTTTCTCTGAACCGGACACGGAAACATTTCGCTGTCTTCCCATAGCATACAAAGCCATGAAAGAGGGAGGAAGCCGGCCGTGCAGCATGAATGCAGCCAATGAGATTGCTGTTGATGCATTTTTGAAAGGACAGATTCCTTTCCTGAGAATTCCGGACGTTATAGAACAGACCTTGGAAAAAGCTTCTTTTATGCCCCATCCGGACATGAACGATTTCATCGGTTTGAACGAAGAATCCAGAAACATAGCCACAGAAACAGTAAACAGAATTAAGGTAACTTCTAAAAATTTAAATCATTAAACATCAACAATATAAGTCAATATCCGGCGTTAATCTCAAGACTAAAAGAGACATACGATGAACAGATACAAACCCCAAGGTAAAATAACGCTTTTTGACAGTGAAAACACGCAGCAGAAACTATCCAATCTCGGCAATCTTTGTTGTTTTCAAGCAGTTCCTTGGCCTGGAAAGCGGCGACAAGGTGCCTGATTCACGTACGATATGGTTGTTTCGGGAACAGTTACGCAAAAAATTATGCGGACAGTGCGTATGTGGGTCAGGAAGAAATATATGCGCCATATAATATAATCGGAAAGATATGCGAAAAAGGCTATGCCAATTCTCCGCTGACGGAAAAGCAGAAGGAATCCAACCGGATAAAGTCGAAAATCCGTAGCCGCGTGGAACATGTGTTCGGTTTCATGGAAGGCGCGATGCACGGACTGACCGTGCGGACAATAGGCTTGTCGAGAGCGTGTGAGAACATATTTATGACATGCTTGATTTACAATATGTTCAGAACGGAACAAATATTCAGACTCGGTATAAATTAACGGTAAAATGTAGAAAGAAATAAAAAAACAGGAAAGACGGGCAATTTATAACGAAGATATTCTTATAAATTGTAATTTTGCAAAATCAATTTTCGGGCAAAACGGTTAAAGCAGGTTCGCTGTCTTGTCCGAAAAACAAAGGAAAGTTAAATTTTAGAACCTGCC
>JAZLLH010000012.1:0-10503 GCA_045598025.1 Bacteroidales bacterium
AGCATTTCCTCAGGCAATCCGGATGAAACGAACTGCCTTGTTTGATTCGTAAATTCAACGGCCAGCTCTTCAACACTTTTTGACAAGTCAAAATCACTGCCGATTGGGAACGCCTGCGACACATTGCCCATGAAACACTCGTCAATTCCTTTGCATCTGCCGCGCATGTCCAAAATGGTTATATATTTGAATGTCTTGTGTTTGGGTAGATGTTCATAGAATTTTTTTGCCGCAATGGCAGTGAGGATGCCATGTGTGCCTGCGCCACTTTTCTTTTTGTACGTCTCAATTTCGTCTTGCGGCACAACGATGCTGAAAGTATCCTTGACGGCTTCGTTTTTCCTTGCATACCACAGCATTTTCAAAAGTTGTTTGAGACCGATCTTCACCCAACCTTGCTGAGTTATTTTGGATAAGGTTTCCTCTTTTGAATATGCATCAGGCGATGGGAGCCGGCTTTGGTCAAGTATCATTGGTGTAATGTCATTGCCTTTGCAAAGTTCCGCCCATTGACCGATGATTTTATAGAAAGTGTGTGCATCCATCAAGGCGTGCGCGGCCTGGACGAAGAGCACGTACCCGTCGCTGAGGTACGCCAAAGCAACAGCAAACGGCTGGCTTTTCCCTTTTTTGAAATTCTTGATATCAAAAGGTTTCACCATCGACCATGCAAGTTTTGCATTGCCGCAGACATCGGCCATGCTGTACCCTTTGGCCTCGATTTCTTCCAAAGGAATCGTGCCGACGGCGTTTTCCTCCCACTCCACCGATTTCGTTTCAGGATTGTATTTTCCCGTAAGATATGGGTAAGTCGCGGCGATTGGTGCAAGTGTTTTCTTCAGTTTTTCGACTTCGGGCATGTTTTCATACACCCAGGCGCCTTTGATTGTCATGCCCAGGCAGAACAGGTCCGAAGAAGATAATTTCCAGGTTTTCATGTTTCAGTGTTTCAAATCAAAAAACAATGTTTTTGCTAGCCTTTAATCTCCCGTTGTGAAATCAATGTTCAGGGTTTCGCCGGCGGTATATCCGTCGGCCGTGCGGTAATAACTGCCCAGAATGGAAAAGGAATACAGGGTATGCGGTTCCAGATCCAGCAGTATGGTCTGCACGGTCATGCTTTCATTCCAATCGAATGATTCCATCAGGCTATAGGCCAACGTAGGAAATTCTCCGTTTTTCCGTCCTTCTCCCAGGGCGATAACCGGACGCATGGGCTTGCTGAAGGTAATCACCAGCTTGAACCTTCCGCTGGGAATCAGCGAATCGCCGTCCGCGATGTTGCAGGTATAGGTTGCTGTGTTTCGCACCGCTTCAGCCTTGGCCTTGGCCAGGTCGCGGCAGGAAAAAGCATTGACTGTCCGGATATAGACCGGCATGAAATCCTCCATGACGGCGTATTTCTCCCGCTGACGTTCATAGTTTCCCAGCTGCTCCACGATATCGGCGGTCAGCGGAAAGCCCATCAGCCTCTGTTCGCCGATAAGCCGGCCCCTTTCCGCCTCCTTGCCGTGCGACAGCTGGTAACGGATAACGCAGGAACGCACAAAGGTTTCGTCCAGCATGATTTGCGGTCCTGTATACGCCTGGAGAATGAGCTTGTCCTTCTCCAGTTCAAAAAGCGCAGCGGCATTTTTCTTCATTTTTTTCCAATACTTGGCATCCAAGGCATTGCAATAGGAATGACAGCACTCATGCACCAGAATGGGCAACACGACCTCCTCCGGATAATCCAGTTTGCCCTCGCTGTCCATGCGGCAGCAGCCGATGACGGGCGTAAGCCGCACGCCGCCGTTGCACATGGGCTCCGAACAGCCGTAATTGTTTTCACCATTCAGCAGGCTCAGTATTACACGGAATTCCGAATTTTGCGCTCTGGGACCGAAAAAACGGTCGAACCACTGCAGGTCGAAGGAATCGGCCGCCTGGCAGAAAGCCTGTACAGCTTCCTGACGTATGGGTTCCGTAGACACATACCACTGATGAAAATGACTCTTGCGGTAGAAATCCTCCAGCAACGGCAAAAATTCCTCCTGCTGTGCCTGGCTCCACCGGCTGAAAGAACGGTCGGCTTCGTGCTGAAGCTGCGCATCGAAAGTCAGCCGGCCATCCGCTGAAATCAACAGGTGCAGTCCATAACTCATCACAGCATCGTATCCGATGCCCGAATGACGGTATTTCCTGACCAGGGAAAAGACTTCATGTTCCTCAAAGGGAGCAAAACAGGAATCCACGGCAGAGGCATACCCTTCCACCATACAGTGTCTGTATTCCTCACAACCAGCCATGCGGAACACCACACTCAAAAGATCCACCCGCTCATCAAAGGACACGGGAATCACAGTCTGGGTCCGGCCTACAGAAAAAACAAAAACTAAAAAAAAGATAAATGAAACTATTTTTTTCATAAAAACGGGAATTTGTTCACTATATCTCAAGATAACGGCATTCGGGAAACAATATTGCAGAATTCCGCTATGACATGGCAGCCCGGCTCCGATTGACCAAAATCACGCCGGCAAATACCAATACGGCAGCCACAACCTTTTGCCAGGTGAGCCGGTCCATACCCAGACAGATGCTCATCACACAGGCAATCATCGGCTGCAGATAGGAATACATGCTCACTACAGTCGGCCGCAGGCGCTGCTGTCCGATTGGAATGAAAAAATAAGCGAGAAAAGTGGAACACAATATCAGATAGCCCAGTTCAAACAGCCACTGAGAAGGCACGGAGGCAAACGAAAGCCGCGACAACTCCGGAATATCAAAAGGCACCGATGCCAGCATGGAAAACAGAAACATCCATTTCATGAAGGTGACCACATGGTAACGGGAAATCAAACGCTTGAACAGTCCCAGATACAGGGCAAAACAGGTACAGTTCAGAATCATCAGCACAATGCCTTCCGGCTGTGATTTTTCGACGCCATTGGAAGAATGTACAGTATTCATAATCAGGAAAACAACTCCTGCAAAACTCAAAGCGACTCCTCCGGCCTTTTTCCATGTGATGGGTTCCTTCAGATAAGCAGCTGCCACAAACATGACCAGAATAGGCGTAATGGCCGTGATGATGGATACATCCACCGGCGTGGTCAGGATAATGGCTTTCAAAAAAAGTATCTGCGTCAGATACAACCCCAGCATGGATGCAAAAAAAGTCATCAGCAGATCCCGGGGAGCCATTTTTTCCTTAGGCAGAAAAAGGGAAAACGCCCAAAACAGCAAGCAGGCTCCCATGGAACGGAAACAGAACAGACCCAAAGGAGAAATCCAATGTGCATTGGCCAAATCCTTACAAATGATAATGTTGAAGCCAAAAATCGTATAAGCGGCCGCCACAGCCAAATGCCCTATCCATTTACGTTCTTTCTGCATAAGCATGATTTAATGTCCACAACCACAAGATGAAGAAAACAGAAATCGGGCATGAGGAAGCAGGGACTGCATTTGTTCCTGATAATACGCATCCATCATCACCACCCTCAAATCCACCATGTGCAGACTGCCGTCCAAGGCCCGGATTTCCTCCGGCAATTCCTTGATCAGAGTACTCCACAAATCCAGATATTCCAGGTGTTCCAGACCCGAAATGGTTTTCGGGAGATAAGCCAGAGGATTCCGATTCAGTCGGAGAACTCTCAACTGGGACAGATGACCCAATTCCGGTGGCATATAATTGATTTTGTTGTTTGAAAGATCCAATACAAACAGTTGCTCCAATGCAAACAGCTCCTGCGGAACCGATTTCATCCGCAAACGGGAGAGATGCAGTTCCCTCAAATGAGGGAAGGAGGACAGATACGAGTCCAGACTGTCCGGCAAATACTGCAGTTTCAGCCGTACAACTTCCTCAACCTGTACTTTTCCCTTGTCCACATCCCTGGAAACATACAGCGGAAGGGCAGCCAGGGTGCTGCTGTCATAAACAGAAAGGGCATGTCCGGTGCTTTCCTGGGCATTGACCGTCAGCATCAGACACAAGCCCGCCCCTATTCCCATTATCCGTTTGGGAAAAGCTGCTGAAAAACAAACAATCCCGGACTGGCGCATGGAGCGGTAGAAAAACACCGACTGCAGCAGCCCCCGAAAGGCCAGGTAGCACATGAAGGCCAGCCAAAGCGCATGATTACCCCACAGAGATTTCAGGGAGTAATACACAACGAAAAACACCAAAGTAGAAACAAACATGGAATTCCGCATCAACTTGGAAGCCGTAGCTCCTATCAGTATGCCATCCCAAAGGAAAGCGGCAAAACTCACCAGCGGAATCACCAGCACCCATCCGTAGTAACGGCGCGCGAAAGCGACCACAGCGGCCTCGTCCGTAAAAAGACGCAGCAAACCGTCTCCGAAAAAGGCGTAAGCTCCCACAAAGAGCAGACTGAGTCCCAATCCCCACAGAAACAGATAACGGATTGTCTTTTGCATGCCGTCGCGATTTTTTGCCCCCACGTATTTTCCCACCAGGGATTCCCCCGCATAGGCAAAGCCGTCCATCACATAGGAAAACAGCGTAAAAAACTGCATCAGCAGCGTATTGGCGGAAAGATAATCATCTCCCATTCTGGCTCCGGCCGCCGGAATGAAACTGAACACGGCAATCAGACAGAGCGTGCGCAGAAAAATATCGGCATTGACCTTGAAAAAGGAAAGCATTTTTTCTCTGGAAAAAATCTCCTTCCAGGAAAAATACGCTGCATACGAACGGTAATGCCGAATCCAGAACAGCACGGCCACCAACAGCCCGGCATATTGTGCGCACACCGTGCCCAAAGCGACTCCGAGAATCTTCATTTTCAGGACAAAGACAAAAAACAGACTCAGCAGTATGTTGGAAATATCCATAAAAATGGCAATCCACATCGGCACCTTGGAATTCTGCATTCCGATAAACCAGCCTTTGAAAGCGTAAAGGCTCAATAAAGCCGGAGCCGACCAGATGCAGATGTGAAAATACTGTGCGGCCACCGTTTCCACCTCCGCACTTCCGCTGACAATGCGAAACACCAACAATCGGATGGGATATTGCAGCACAATCAGCAGCAAAGCCGCAGACAAACCGATGCAGAGCGCGCGCGACAGAATGTGCATGGCCTCTTTATCCTGTCGGGCACCGTAAGCCTGGGCGGTAAGGCCGCTCGTCCCCATCCTCAGGAAACCGAAATTCCAATAAATCATATTGAAAATCATGGTACCCAACGCAATGGCTCCGATATAGACCGGGGATCCCATGTGGCCTACAATAGCCAAATCGACCATGCCCAGCAAGGGCACGGTCAATGTGGTGATGATGTTCGGTATCGCGAGTCGGAGAATTTCCCTGTTCACGACGGCAAGATTTGAAACTTCCTACTTGATCAGGAAGGGGAAACGGTCAAAATTCTTCAGAGCAACAGCTGTTCCGCGTGCCACGGCCCGCAGAGGCTCCTCCGCCACATGGATGGGAAGTTGGGTCTTCAGATGCAGGCGCTTGTCCAGTCCCCTCAGCAGAGAACCGCCTCCGGCCAGATAGATACCGGAATTGTAAATATCCGCAGAAAGTTCAGGAGGTGTTTTTTCCAATGCATTCAACACGGCCACTTCCACTTGGGAAATGGATTTATCCAAAGCCTCTGCTATTTCCTGATGGGTAATTTTGATAGCCTTGGGAATACCGGTCAGCAAATCGCGTCCGTGAACTTCGTAAGGCTCCGGAGCATCTTCCAGATCCGTCATGGCAGCACCCACATGAATCTTGACCAGTTCGGCCGTGCGTTCACCGATGGACATGTTGTATTCCCGACGGATATAGTCTACGATATCCTGATTGAATTCATCGCCGGCCGTCTTGATGGATGTCTGCTGGACGATGCCACCCAAAGAGATTACGGCAATTTCGCTGGTACCACCGCCGATATCCACCACGATGTTTCCGTCGGGTTCAAGCACATCCAGTCCAATGCCGATGGCAGCTGCCATGGGTTCATATATCAGGCGCACATCACGGGCACCTGCCTGTTCTGCGGAATCCCGCACAGCCCGTTCCTCTACTTCCGTAATGCCGGAAGGGATGCAGACCACCACTTTCAGAGAAGGGGGAAACAGACTTTTCTGCCGATTGTTCATTTTTCGCAAAAATTCCACCAGCATCAGTTCGGCGGCCTGGAAATCGGCTATGACTCCGTCCTTCAACGGACGGATGACCTGTATATTCTCATGGGTACGGCCCTGCATACGCAAAGCTTCATCACCGACAGCCTGCAGGCGTCCTGTGGTGCGGTTGATGGCAATGATGGACGGTTCGTCCACTACAATCTGGTCATTGTGTACGATCAGGGTATTGGCCGTTCCCAAATCAACGGCTATTTCTTTGGTAAAAAAGGAAAACATTCCCATTTTCTTCTGTATTTGAAGGTTGCTAAAAAATTCTAATGTTTGAAATGACGTACACCGGTAAACACCATCCCGATACCGTGCTCATTGCAGGCATCCACAGATTCCTGGTCACGGATGGAACCGCCCGGCTGCATAATCGCTGTAATTCCCTCTTTGGCAGCCATGTCCACACAGTCACGGAAAGGGAAATAGGCATCCGAAGCCAAAACGGCGCCATTCAAATCGAAATGGAAACGATGCGCTTTTTCCACGGCATGTTCCAAAGCATCCACACGGGAAGTCTGTCCCATACCGGAAGCCAGCAACTGTTTGTTCTTTACCAGAACGATAGCGTTCGATTTGGTATGTTTGACCAGTTTGTTGGCAAAGAAAAGATCGTCCAGTTCGGCTTTGCTCGGACGCTGTTCTGTCGGATATTTCAATGTGTCCACACATTCGATGGAAAAATCCCTTTCCTGCTCCAGTTCACCGTTCAACAGGGTGCGACATTGTCTGCATTGCAGCACATTGCCTTTCTGACGCAGCAGGATTCGGTTCTTTTTGCTTTCCAGCAAAGTGAGGGCTTCGGGTTCAAAATCGGGAGCTATCAGCACTTCGAAAAAGACCTTGTTGATCTCGGTGGCCGTAGCCATGTCTATTTTTGCATTGCAGACGAAAACGCCGCCAAAAGCCGACACCGGGTCACAGGCCAAAGCGTCCGTCCAGGCCTGTAGCAGGGAGGAACGCTGAGCCACACCGCAGGCGTTGGTGTGCTTGATAATGGCGAAACTGTATTCGTCCAAATCGGCAATCAGCCCCATAGCGGCATCAATATCCACCAGGTTGTTGTAGGAAATCTCCTTTCCATGCAATTGTTCGAAAGCTTCGTCCAGATTGCCGTAGAACGTGGCTTTCTGATGAGGATTTTCTCCATAGCGCAACGACTTGCTTCCTTCAAAATACCGATGGATAGCCGTATCGTAATGGGAGGAAACCCTGAAACAGCGTTCGGCAAACAGACGGCGCTGTTCCTCCGTGGTTTCGCCCCGGCCTTCCTTCAGCAGGGAAATCAGGTCTCCGTAATAGGCCTTGGAAGGACAGCAGAGCACGTCCTTGTAATTTTTGGCGGAAGCTCGAATCAGCGAAATGCCTCCGATATCTATTTTTTCTATGATTTCAGCCGTATCATCGGTATGGGCCAAGGTATCCTCGAAAGGATAGAGATCCACCACCACCAGATCAATGGCTGGAATATGGTATTGCTCCGCCTGACGCACGTCTTCGGCTTCTTCCCGACGATACAGTATGCCACCCATGATACCCGGATGCAAGGTTTTTACCCGGCCTCCGAAAATGGACGGATAACCGGTCACTTCTTCAATGTCGGTGGCTTCCACTCCGTTCTCACGCAAATAGCGATACGTCCCTCCCGTAGAAAAAATACGGACGCCGCAATCCTTTAACGCGGCCGCAATATCTAAAATCTGTGCCTTGTCATACACTGTAAGCAAGGCATTCTGAATCTTTTTCATCCTCTATCTACTCTAATCTATATTTGTTGAAAACATACAATACACTGAATCAAGCAAATGCAAATTTGCCAGAAACAAGTAATCCAATTTGCAAAGGTAACAAAAAAAATATTGAGAACCTAACTTTTACAAAAAAATTAAAACACCCGGCAAAACGCTCATCCGCGACGGGCAAACAACTGTTTCAGCACAGGAATATAATCCTCATCCGTATACAGAAGCGCATAATCTGTGCCTGACTTGCGGAAGATTTCCTGCTGTCTGGCCCGCTGACGGTCCCACCAGCGGAAATAGTCGGCCTGGAAATTCCTGGCGGAAGTATCCACCACGGAAATACGCCCCGTTTCGGCATCCCGAATCTGCACCAGCCCCATGCCCGGAACCAACTGTTCTCCTCTGTCCGCCACCTGCAGAGCTACCACATCGTGACGGTTGTGCGCCACCCTCAAAGCGTCTTCAAACGAATCGTCCATGAAATCAGACAACACGAACACCGTGCAACGCTTTTTGATGGCGTTGGTCAGGTATTGCAGGGCTTCCGAAAGACCGGTTTGGCTGTGTTCCGGCTTCAGTTCAACCAATTCTCTGATAATCCGAAGAATATGTGTTCTTCCTTTTTGAGGAGGAATGAATTTTTCCACTTTGTCACTGAAAAACAGCACACCGACCTTGTCATTGTTCGAAATGGCAGAAAAAGCCAAAACCGCTGCAATTTCCGTAATCAGGTCTTTCTTGTACATTTTCCTCGTTCCGAACAGATGGGACGCACTCACGTCCACCAGAAGCATGACGGTCAGTTCCCGCTCCTCCTCAAACACTTTGACATACGGACGATGAAAACGGGCCGTAACATTCCAGTCGATGGAGCGGACATCGTCACCATACTGGTATTCCCTCACTTCGCTGAAAGCCATACCTCTTCCTTTAAAGGCACTATGGTACTGGCCGGAGAAAACCTGCTGGGTTAACCGGCGCGTGCGGATTTCGATTTTCCGAACTTTCCTGATCAGTTCCGATGAGTCCATGGGCAAAATTAAGGAACTTCTACCGTGTTGATGATTTCGTTGACAATATCATCGGAAGTGATGTTCTCTGCTTCGGCTTCATACGTCAGGCCGATACGGTGACGCAGAACAGAAGGGCAGATAGCCCGGACATCTTCCGGAATCACATAGCCGCGGCGTTTGACAAAGGCATAGGCTTTGGCGGCAAGGGCCAGATTGATGGATGCACGGGGAGACCCGCCGTACTGTATCATTTTTTCCACCTTCTGCAGGCCAAACTGCCCCGGATAACGGGAAGCAAACACTATATCGGTGATGTAATTTTCGATTTTCTCGTCCACATACACATCGCGCACTACGGTGCGGGCATGGATGATGTCGTCCGATTTCAGGCAGGCATTCACAGTGGAAAAGTTATTGGAAATGTTCTGACGCAAAATGTTCTTTTCCTCTTCCTTGGAAGGGTAGCCGATCACCACTTTCAACATGAAACGGTCCAACTGGGCTTCGGGAAGCGGATAGGTTCCTTCCTGCTCAATGGGGTTTTGCGTTGCCATGACCAAAAACGGTTCCTCCAACGGATAGGTGTGGTCACCGATGGTCACCTGCCGTTCCTGCATGGCCTCCAGCAATGCACTCTGCACTTTGGCCGGTGCACGGTTGATTTCATCCGCCAGTATGAAATTGGCGAAAATCGGGCCCTTCTTCACCTGGAATTCGTCCTGCTTCTGACTGTATATCAAGGTTCCGATCAAATCGGCAGGAAGCAGGTCAGGGGTAAACTGAATACGACTGAATTTGGCTTGTATAATACTTGCCAAAGATTTAATAGCCAATGTTTTGGCCAATCCAGGAACGCCTTCCAGCAAAATATGGCCATTGGAAAGCAGGCCAACCAGCATCTGTTCAACCATGCCTTTCTGACCGATAATCACCTTTCCCATTTCCATATTGACGATGTCCACAAAGGAACTCTCCCGCTGTATACGGTCGTTCAATTCTTTAATATCCACTATTTCTGCCATAATATCGATTTGTAGATTCTTAACGTCCTTTTTGATTTGCAATATAACGGAAAACAAAATAATTTATTTTTATGGACGGAAAAATTATTTTTCTGTCAGGGCAACCGAAAGCAACGCGATTTTGTTATACTTTTGCGTTGTTTTTTCATTCTGCGAAATGGGGAAACAGAGTATACGGATAATTATAACAGCAAGAAAATAAAATTTTATGGATTTTTTCGACATCATCCTCATTCTCATCAACTTTGCCGGCGCACTCGGCATCTTTCTCTTCGGCATGAAACTTATGAGCGAAGGCCTTCAGAAATTTGCCGGCAACGGCATGCGCCGCATCTTGGGCAAAATCACTGACAATCCCGTCACCGGCATCCTGACCGGTGCCCTGGTCACGGTGGCCATACAGTCCTCCTCCGCCACCACGGACATGGTGGTCAGTTTCGCCAATGCCGGCCTGCTCAGCCTTTCCGGTGCCATTGCCGTCATTATGGGAGCCAACATCGGCACTACCGCCACCGCATGGATCATTACCCTGCTGGGACTGGGAGAATCGGGCAGTACGTTCAGCCTGCCGCTTTTTGCGGT
>JAZLLH010000013.1:0-6058 GCA_045598025.1 Bacteroidales bacterium
TGTTTGGGACCATGGTACTGGTCCTCATGGGCTGCGGCGCAGCTGTCAGTCTGAACTGCGGAAGTGACACGGCATCTGTTGTCGGAACGGCAATGGCTTTTGGACTGGCTGTCATTGCAATGGCCTACGCCATCGGAGGCATCAGCGGATGCCACATCAACCCGGCCATCACCCTGGGATGCTGGATATCCGGTCGCATGAATTGCAAGGATGCCGGATGCTACATGCTGTTCCAGGTCATCGGTGCCTTCATCGGATCGGCTTTGCTGTATCTGTTTGTCAGCACATCGGGAACGGCCGAAGGAACCACAACGGGGGCCAACACCTGCAATGCCGGAATTTTGACCGGACTCATTGTGGAAATTATCCTGACCTGTGTATTCGTACTCGTTGTGCTGGGTGCCACCGATTCCAAAAAAGGAGCCGGAAACTTTGCCGGACTGGCTATCGGTCTGAGCCTGATTCTCATTCACCTTGTCGGTATACACTACACCGGGACTTCCGTCAATCCGGCCCGTTCCATTGCTCCTGCCGTATTTGAAGGCGGCGCTGCCCTGCAACAGCTCTGGGTGTTCATCGCAGGTCCTTTTGCAGGAGCCATTCTGGCTGCCGGCATCTGGAAACTCATCGGTGGTGACTGCTGCGGTTGCTGCAAAAAGGAAGAATAAACCTTTTCCTGCTGCAAAAAAAAGGACCCCGGAAAAACTTCGGGGTCTTTTTTTTAATCAAATCTGCAGCTTATTCCTTTCCCTTGGCCGGTCCGGCTTCCTTTCGGGGCCGGCGCTCCGGTGCCACATAACCCGGACGGAATACTTTCAGTTGTGTGCACAGCAAAGCAAAAGCCATCACGGCGGCCATCACATCGCTCAATGTACAGGCCGCCCACACGCCGTGCAAACCGGTTTTCCCGAAATGCAGATACAGACGGGGAACCAGATACATCATCGGGATAAGGAATATCACCTGACGGGAAAGGCTGGTAACAATGGAAATCCAAGGTTTGTCAATGGATTGGAAAAACTGCGAATTGGTAATGGTAAAACCGATCAGAGGAGCCATCACCATCAGGTAGCGGACGGCCACCCGGCCGATGCGTATCATTTCAGCATCGGTAGTGAACATGCGGACGATGAAGGTCGGACACAAGAGGGCAAACGCACCGCCCACCACGCCGACGCCGACACAGATGGACATCGTCAGCAGAAAAACCTTTTTCAGGCGCTCGCTATGCCCTGCTCCGTAATTGTAGCCGGCAATGGGCTGTACGCCCTGACAGAGTCCGAGGAAAAGCATCAGCACAATCATGGCATAGGAATTGACCACACCGTATGCACCGACAGCCAAATCACCGCCGTAGACAATCAGCTGATGATTCAGCAGCGCCACTACTGCCGAGCCGGCAAGGTTCATCAGGAAAGGACTCATGCCGATCAGCAGGATGTTGCGGATAATGTATAATTTTGGGGTCCAGCAATGCCGTTTGAAATGAATGAAGGATTTACGGCTGACGAAATGGCTGACGGAAAACACGGACGAGACCGCCATGGAAATGGTGGTAGCCCATGCTGCCCCGGAAATACCCCAATGCAGCACATAAATAAAAAGGGCGTCCAAAGCGATATTCAACACCGCACCACCGGCCAGAATGAACATAGACTTGGTAGGATAACCGGAAGTACGGATCAGTCCGGTGAGGTTGAAAGCCAAGGTTGTCAGAAACATACCCGGAAGTACGATATTCATGTATTCCCGCGCGTATGCAATCGTATCGGCAGATGCGCCGAACAGCATCAGTATTCTGTCCATGAAAAGGTAGCCGCCTGTCAGGAAAAGCGCACCGAAAAAGAAGGTCAGGAACATGGTGTTTCCCAGGATTTTTTCTGCCCAACGGAAATCCTTGCGGCCCAACACTATCGACATGCGCGCACCGGCTCCGGCACCCACCAGGGAACCGAAGGCATGCACGATGTTCATCAGCGGCATGGTAATCGCCAGGCCCGCAATAGCCAGGGCGCCCACACACTGACCCAAAAAGACACGGTCCACGATATTGTACACCGATGCGATGATCTGGCTGACCACCGCCGGAAGTGCATACGTCCACAAAAGGGAGGGGATGCTCTTCGTCTCCAATTCTCTGGTTTTCTCTTCTACTTCCATTTTTTCTCGATATAAGATAAGATAACGCAACTTGCTTCTTTTTTAGTATAGAAAAATGCCTCTCTTTTTAAAAAAAATCTGCAGTAAATCCATAATAGCAGAGAACATTGCTTCGTTATAGGAACGATACCCGGCTATTCGCCAACGAATATAAGACTTAGATATATTTTCGCCATGAAACAAAAAAACATTTGGATACTCCTGTTGCTCTGTGTTTTCAGTTTTTCCGCATGGGCACAAAGTCCGCAAGAGAAAAGAGAAAAACGGAAAAATCTGACCATCAAGGAATGGAATACCCGCGTCGGAGCCACGAGCCGCTACCTTGACCACGTTACCCGATACAATGCCGACGGATTCAAAATCGAAGAAATCGAATATGCCAACTATGGACAAAAATACCGTATCACCTATGAATACGGGGCCAACGGGAAATGTATCAAGGAGGTGGAATACGACAGCCGAGACAAAGTTGTCCGTATCCGAAAATTCGAATACTATCCGGACGGCAGCAAGAAAAAGCAGTATAACTATCTTCCCAACGGCAAACTGGAAAGCACCAAAGAATTCGAATACATTTTCAAATAACCCATGGAGCCCACGGATATTCTTCCGCTTCTCGATGCATTTCCTGTCATTTCACTCAACGAGATGGAGACTGTGAGACTGATGGACCGTACCGATACCAAATTTCTCACTACCCTGCAACGCCTGCCGGATATCCTCAGGCAAATGGGCAAACACTATCGCATACAATACAACGGAAACGACCGGATGTCGGGCTACCGTACCCTTTATTACGATACAGAAGGACTGCAGATGTACCACCGGCATCATGCCGGCAAGGCCAGCCGGCAGAAAATCCGGTTCCGCACCTATCTTTCGACTGGAAGCAGTTTTTGCGAAATCAAAAACAAAAACAACAAAGGTCGTACGCACAAAGAGCGCAGACCGGTTGAAACCCGGCTTGCCGACCACATGACGGAAGATTCGTGTGTACTGGAATTTTTGCATACACATGCCGCATGCCACCCCGAAGACCTTCTGCCGCAAGTGGAAACGAACTTCGAACGGTTGACCTTCGTCAACAGAGAAAAAACAGAACGGCTGACCATCGATCTGCACCTCCGGTTCCGGAACTATCAAACCGAAAAGGAATACGAGGAAAAGGATCTGGTCATCATTGAAATGAAACAATCCGGACGTTCAGCCACCTTTTTCAGGCAATTGATGCTGCAGATGCGCATACCTCCGTACCGCATCAGCAAATATTGTCTCGGAACCGTACGCACCAATTCTTCCGTCAAACACAATCGGTTCAAACCGAAAATCCGTTACATAGAATCCTTAATCAAAAATACGCAACATGCTGCAATTTGTTAAATTACAACAAAATTTCGATCCGGATATTGCTCGGGAATTTTCCGATAAACTGACCGCCGTAGCTTCTCCCAACGATATACTGGGCATTCCGGTTTTTCAAAAAGAAAGTCTGCTCAGCCTACTGGTGCTGTTCGCATTCAACCTTCTGATATGCTGGATCATTGTGCATTTCTTCTATTACCGGAAAAGCAAACGCACCGACTACTACTTCACCTTCATGCTTTTCAGTGTGACCGTTTTCCTGCTGATGTTCCTACTCAACAACGTCAATCTCGCCATGGGGTTCGCCCTCGGCCTGTTTGCCATCTTCGGCATGATACGCTATCGTACGGAAACCGTACCCATTCGGGAAATGACCTACCTCTTCGTCACGATTGGCATTTCCGTCATCAATGGTCTTGCCATGACACACGGATACATCAATCTGCTGGTTATCAACCTGCTGTTCATACTCGTCATTGCTCTTTTCGATGGAAACAAAGCCCTGAAGCATCAGGCTTCCAAAATTATTCTTTACGACCGCATCGAACTCATACGGCACGGAAGGGAAGACGAACTGATGGCTGACCTGAAAGAAAGGACGGGTCTGAACATTTCCCGTTTTGAAATAGGCCACATCGATTTCCTGAAAGATTCCGCTTATATCAAGATTTACTATGAGCCGATTGACCGAGAAATCAACAGCATAGACTCCATGACCCGATACAGACCGGAGGACTGACAATTTTATTTGATTATCCGATACCTATTCTTTGCCCAGTTTCAGGAAATACTGCTTTTCTTCCGCGCTGAATTTCTCGATGGCATAACGCAGCATGGTGCGCGAGAGGGTGGCCGCACGCGGTTCCAGCCAGTCCTTCAGCCGCTGTGCATCGCGCTTGCCGGCCTCGCGCAACAGCCAGCCCGCAGCCTTCTGCAACAGATCGTGCAAGGGGGGTTCCTTCGTCAGGTAGATATCGGCAATAGCGTAGGTGTCGTCCAATTGCCCGGCGCGCAGAAAAGCCATGGTGCTGACCATCCCGATGCGTTGTTCCCAGATGCTCTTTCCGTTGCGGGCCAGGTCATGCAGAAGCGTCCGCTCTTTATCAAGAAGCCAGGCTCCGAGAATTTCATAGCAGCTCAGATCAACCAGATCCCAGTTGTTGATGTAGGACGTATGGGAAAGATAAAAATCCACGCAGCGCTGCTGCAGGGCGGCATCCTTACGGGCATGCCTGAAGCGCTGCACCAGACTCAGCAGGGCGGCCAGACGCATTTCATGGTAAGGGCTGCAGACACAGGCCTCCAAATCTGCAAAGTCCAAGTCTTTCCACACTTCTTTCACGATACTGCGGGTCTGCGGCACCTTGATTCCCAGAAACCGGTCCCCTTCTCCATACTGGCCGGGGCCCGTCTTGAAAAAGCGGGAAAGCCCTTCTACCTGCGACGCATCCGCCGCCTTCAGCATACGATACTGTAATCTGTTCATCTTTTATTCTTTCTGATATAAGCGTGACATCCTACTCAGTTTTTTCCAGAATCCTCCCGGACCTTCTTCGGCAGTTTTTTCCAGACTTCTCCGTAGGCGTGGTCCGTGAGTTCACGGAGCAGATCATCGCCGACCTCCCGGTCGCAGCGGATCTGGTTCCAGTATTTCCTGTTCCAGTGCCAGGCACCTTCAATGCTCGGATAGCGTTCCCGCAGACGCTGTGCCCTTTCCGGATCACATTTCATCACGACCAGTTCGGGCTTGTCCAATATAATGGCGGCAAAGATTTTCCCCTTGATGCGGAACGTCAGAACGGTATCGTCGAAAGGCATGTCCTCAGTCACCTGCGGGAGCGAAAGGCAGTATGTACGGAATTCTTCTGTGTTCATGGTTATCGGGGCAAGGATTCCGGTTTTTCCGGAACAATGAATATCGCAATGAGATAAGCCAGGAGACCGACTCCGGCAAACAATATGACGACAATCCAGGCAAGCCGGACGATCGTCGGGTCAATGTCAAAATACTCGGCCAAGCCGCTGCACACGCCGGCTATCTTGCGGTCGTGCTTGAGTCTGTACAATTTTTTGGTCATGTTTTTCAGGTTTTATTTCACTTGCAGAAACGGTAATGTCAACGCGGACAGAGGCACTTTTATTGCCTTCTGTTCGCCGTTTCCTGACCAGTGATTGGGTTATGACGGCAATTCATCAAGATCGAACAGTTAAAGTTGGTATCAAGCGATGAAAAGCCAATTTTTTTATTGTTCTTTAAACAATTCCGAGGACTATTACTATCGCTAAGGAAAAACTCTGCTTTCGTACTGCTATATCTTTTTAGTTCCAATATATCTTAATCTAATAAAGTATATTTATTTTTCACAAAAACACTATGATTTACGGTTACATTAGGGTCAGCAGCGACAAGCAAACGGTTGAAAACCAAAGATTTGAAATCAACAACTTCTGCCAACGGGAGAAAATGCACATTGATGGTTGGATTGAAGAAACCATCAGTGGAACAAAGAATTATGACAAGAGGGAATTAGGTCGT
>JAZLLH010000014.1:0-30029 GCA_045598025.1 Bacteroidales bacterium
ACCCGTCTGGCCCACAGCCGTGCAGGTGTGGAACGCCGTGCTTCCCTTCCCCAAAACGGTATCAGCTATCCGGAAGACGCCAAGTCCTTCGTATTGCTTCCTGCCAATGCCAAACGTCTGTATCGCCAGTTGATTGACAAGCAGCCGGCTTTTACTGAAGCCTCTTCTACCTCCGGCTACAACAAGTACTTTGACGGAAAGGACAAGAAATTGGGTATCATTACCAGCGGTATCGCCTATAACTACCTGATGGAAAATTTCGCCGATGGTGTATGTCCTTATCCGGTGGTGAAAATCACCCAGTATCCGCTTCCTTACGACATGCTCAGCAAACTGTACGATGAATGTGCCGAACTGCTGGTGCTGGAAGACGGACAACCCTTCATCGAAGAGCAGATCCGGGGATTCCTCGGCAAGGGAAAGAAAGTCATGGGCCGCATGGACGAAACCATCCGCCGCGATGGTGAAATGAATGCCGAAAAAATAGCCAAAGCCCTCGGAATGAAGGTCGAACAGGGTCCTGCCGTACCGGAAGTGGTGACCAATCGCCCGCCTGCGCTCTGCCAGGGATGCCCTCACGTGGACAGCTACAATGCTCTGAACGAGGTGATGGCTCAGTACGAACACGGTAAGGTATTCGGTGATATCGGATGCTACACTCTGGGATTCAATATGAAAGCCATTGATACCACGGTTTGCATGGGTGCTTCCATCACCATGGCCAAGGGTGCTTCCGAAGCCGGTGTATTCCCTGCCTGTGCCGTCATCGGAGACGGAACCTTCGGTCACAGCGGCATGACCGGTCTGTTGGACTGCGTCAATGAAAAGGCCAATGTGGTCATCATGATTCTGGACAACGACATTACGGCCATGACCGGTGGTCAGCCTTCCTCTGCTCACAACAAGCTCCGTCGCATCTGCGAAGGCTTGGGCGTGGAACCCGAACACATCCGCGACATCATTCCGTTGCCGAAGAACCATGCGGAAAACGTGAAAATCATAGCGGAAGAAGTGGCCTACAAGGGCGTATCCGTCATTATTCCTCACCGCACTTGTCTGGTGGAATTGAAAAAACACTTGGGTGAAAAAAAATAATAAATAGGAGATTGCATCATGAAGAAAGATATCATATTGTGCGGAGTCGGCGGTGACGGTATCGTTTCCGTGGCCAAAATCATTTCCGACGCAGCCTTGAATAAGAATTTATATTTGAAACAGTCTGAAATTCACGGTATGTCCCAGCGCGGCGGTTCGGTGTTTTCCCACCTCCGTCTGTCAGACAAACCCATTTTCGCGGATGTCATTCCCGAAGGTCAGGCCGACATTATCCTGTCTTCCGAACCTATGGAAGCGCTCCGTTACCTGCCTTTCCTGGCGAAGGACGGTTGCGTGATTACCAATTCCGAGCCTTTTGTCAACATCAAGAACTATCCGGATGTGGACAAAATCATGGCCGAAATCAACAAGATAGGAAAACGCGTAGTATTCAATTCCAACGAGGTGGCCAAGAAGGTCAATGCCCGTTCCAACATGGTGTTGCTGGGTGCCGCCGTTCCTTACCTGGAAATTGAGATGGAAAAACTGGAAGACGCCATTCATCACATTTTCGACCGCAAGGGCGAGGCCGTGGTCAAATCCAACCTGGATGCCATTCATGCCGGATACGAAGCCGGAAAATAATTTCCATCGCAAACACAGCAGGGAGTTACGACCGTAGCCTCTGCTCACGATAGAATGCAAGGACGTTCCGTAGGGGACGTCCTTTTTTTGCGGAAGGTAACTTGATAATTTTTGCGAATCGGATATTCGTGTCGAAATAATGATTATCTTTGCAGAAAAATAGACATTTATAGAGGGAAAAAGGATGATTGTCTGTATAGCTGAAAAGCCCAGTGTGGCGAAGGATATTGCGAAGGTGTTGGGCGCCAATCAGTCTAAGGACGGCTACATGGAAGGGAACGGCTATCAGGTCACGTGGACCTTCGGGCACCTGTGTACGCTGAAGGAGCCGCATGATTATACCCCTTTGTGGAAACCCTGGGCGCTGAGCCGTCTGCCAATGATTCCGCCGCGTTTTGGAATCAAATTGATTGACAGTCCCTCCATACAGAAACAGTTCCATACCATCGAGACCCTCATGCAGTCAGCGGAACGCATCGTAAACTGCGGGGATGCCGGGCAGGAAGGAGAACTGATACAGCGATGGGTCATGCAGAAGGCCAGAGTCACTTGTCCGGTGCAGCGTCTGTGGATTTCCTCCCTGACGGAAGAGGCTATACGGGATGGTTTTCAGCATCTCAAGGATCAGTCGGAATATCAGTCTCTCTATGAAGCCGGTCTGTCACGGGCCATCGGTGACTGGCTGTTGGGAATGAACGCCACCCGTCTGTATACGCTCAAATACGGACAAAACCGTCAGGTGTTGTCTGTCGGAAGGGTACAGACCCCGACACTGGCTCTGATCGTGAACCGCTATCTGGAAATAAAGAATTTCAAACCGGAACCGTATTGGGTGCTTTCTACCCTGTACAGAGATACCCTGTTTACGGCCACACAGGGAAAATTTCTGGATCAGTCGGCAGGGCAGACGGCTTTGCAGATGATATGGGAAAAGCCGTTCCAGGTGACGGAAGTTTCCCAAAAGAACGGAAAGGAAGCGCCCCCTCGTCTGTTTGACCTGACATCTCTGCAGGTAGAGTGCAACAAAAAATATGCTTTTTCGGCCGAACAGACCCTGCAGTTGATACAGAGCCTGTACGAAAAGAAATTCACAACCTATCCGCGTGTGGATACAACCTATCTGAGCGACGATATCTACCCCAAATGTCCACAGATACTGCAGGGCTTGAAAGCCTATGCCTCTCTGGTATCTCCCCTGAACGGGAAAAAACTGCTCAAAAGCCGTAAGGTGTTTGACAGCAGCAAGGTGACGGATCACCATGCCATCATACCCACCGGTGTTCCTGCTCAAAACCTGAGTCCGCAGGAATCCCTTGTATACGATGAGGTTTGCCGTCATTTCATAGCGGTTTTTTATCCGGACTGTCAGATTTCTACCACCACCGTATTCGGTAAAGTTGCATCCGTGGAGTTCAAGACTACCGGAAAGCAGGTGCTGGATCCGGGGTGGAGAGTGGTAATCAAGCCGGAACCGGCATCCAAGGAGAGCGATGCTTCAGATAAAGAGGAAGATGGGGAAAAGGTATTGCCCGATTTCGTCAAAGGGGAGAGCGGTCCCCACAAACCGCAGTTGTCCGAGAAACAGACTACGCCGCCCAAACTGTATACGGAGGCTACCTTGCTGAGGGCTATGGAAACTGCAGGAAAACTGGTGGACGACGAAACCCTGAGGGAAGCATTGAAAGAGAACGGCATCGGTCGTCCCTCCACGCGTGCAGCCATCATAGAAACCCTGTTCAAACGGCACTATATCCGCAAGGAACGGAAAAACCTTCTTCCCACACCGACCGGCATAGAGCTTGTTTCCTTTATCCGCGGGGACCTTTTGAAAAGTGCTGAGCTGACCGGAATATGGGAGAAGAAATTGAGGGAAATCGAGCAGCATACGTACGATGCCCGTCAGTTTCTGGAGGAACTCAAGCAAATGGTTTCCCAAATCGTGCAGGAAGTGATGAATGATCAGAGCAACCGTCGGATAGTTCCTTCCGCTGCCCCTGCTTCCGAAACACAGAAAAAAAAGTAGTTTTTTCCTGTATTTGCACAATAAAAACGCATTTATACGTTATCCTTCATTGTTTTTTTATGCAATGACATGGCGCTGACATTTGAAGGAGAAGAAAAAGACCTGGTTATCAAGGGTGCTCGTGTGCACAATCTGAAAAATATAGATGTGACACTCCCGCGCAACCGCCTGGTGGTATTTACCGGTTTGTCCGGTTCTGGAAAGTCGTCTCTGGCTTTCGACACCATCTATGCGGAGGGGCAGCGCCGTTACATGGAGACATTTTCCTCCTATGCCCGTCATTTCATAGGGGACATTACCCGTCCGGATGTAGACAAAATCACCGGATTGAGTCCGGTGATTGCCATAGAGCAGAAGACGGTGAACCGCAGTCCCCGTTCCACTGTCGGTACGGTGACTGAAATCTACGATTTCCTCCGTCTGCTGTATTCCCGTGTTTCCACAGCCTATTCCTATCATACGGGAGAGCCGATGATACGGTATACCGAATCCCAAATCGAAGATCTGATTCTCAAAAACTACCATCATAAAAAGGTGCTTGTGCTGTCGCCTTTGGTGCGGGGGCGCAAGGGACATTACAGGGAAGTGTTCCAGCAGATTTTGAAGTGGGGTTTCCTGCATGCCCGTGTTGATGGGGTGCTGCAGGAGGTTATGCTCCGTATGCAGGTCGACCGTTACAAAACGCACGACATAGAATTGGTCGTGGATACGTTGGTGGTAAAGGATGAAAACCGTCAGCGCCTGAAAAAATCCATACAGACAGCCATGAAGTACGGCAAGGGCACCCTGATGGTACTGGAAGCCGAAGGGGAAGGCAAACCTAGGATATACAGCCGGTATTTGATGTGTCCTACGACGGGCATGTCCTATCCGGAACCGGAACCCAATACCTTTTCCTTCAATTCTCCCTACGGAGCCTGTCCCAAATGCCACGGGCTGGGAGAAGTGGTTGAGGCTGATTTCAATAAGCTTGTGCCGGACAAAAAGATGAGCATACGCGACGGGGGGCTTGTTCCTTTGGGAAAGTACAAATCCAACTGGATCTTTCATCAGATAGAGCAAATTGCACAGAAAGAAGGATTTACGCTTAATACTCCCATAGAAGACATTCCGGAGGAAGCCTTGAATATGATTCTTTACGGTTCGGAAAATCCGCTTTCCTATGATTCGGATGAAGGTGGAAAATACGCATATTATGGTCATTTTGAGGGTGTTGTCAATTTTATTGTCTCCCAAAATACGGAAGATGCTCCGGCCAATATCCGCAAATGGGCCCAGCAGTTCATGCATACGCAGACCTGTGATGTGTGCCAGGGAACCCGTCTGAAGAAGGAAGTGCTTTATTTCCGCATAGGGAAGTATTCCATAGCCGATCTTTCTGCGATGGATTTGTCGCAATTACACGACTTCATGCTTCACATCCACGAAATTCTGGACGAAAAGCAGCAGCTGATTGCGAAGGATATAGTGAAGGAAATCGATGGCCGTTTGCAGTTGCTGTTGAACCTCGGAATAGATTACCTTTCGTTGAACCGTTCGTCTCAGACCCTTTCCGGAGGAGAAGCCCAGCGCATCCGTCTGGCTACACAGATAGGTTCCCGTTTGGTCAATGTGCTGTACATTCTGGATGAGCCAAGCATAGGACTTCATCAGCGAGACAATAACCGTCTGATCGATGCGATGAAGCGTCTGAGGGATGCCGGCAATTCCGTCATTGTGGTTGAACACGACCTGGATACGATGAAGGCCGCTGATTATATCGTGGATGTAGGTCCTGCCGCCGGTTTGAGAGGGGGCCACATACTGTTTTCCGGAACGTTTGAGGATTTGTGCCGTTCCCAGACTCTCACAGCTGATTATCTGAATGGGAAAAAGCAGATTGCAGTGCCCTCAAAAAGAAGAAGGGGGAGCGGAGAAAGCCTGATGCTCAAGGGAGCCTGTGGCAACAACCTGAAAAAAGTGGACGTGCGTTTTCCCTTGGGTACCTTCATTTGTGTGAGCGGAGTTTCCGGGAGCGGGAAATCCTCTTTGATCAACGGAACGCTGTATCCTATATTGAATCAGGCTATATACAGATCAGAAAAACGTCCGTTGCCCTATGCTTCCATTGAAGGCTTGGAGCATTTGGACAAGGTTATAGAAATAGATCAGCAGCCAATAGGCCGCACTCCCCGTTCCAATCCGGCAACCTATATTGGGGTGTTTGATGAAATCCGGAAATTGTTTGCATCTTTGCCCGAGGCAAAATTGCGCAATTATACACCCGGCCGTTTTTCATTTAATGTGTCCGGTGGCCGCTGCGAAGTATGCAAGGGTTCCGGAATGCGAACCATCGAAATGAATTTTATGCCGGATGTGTATGTGCACTGCGAAACCTGCAATGGCAAACGTTATAATAGGGAAACGCTGGAAATCAGATATAAAGGAAAATCCATCAGCGATGTGCTGGATATGACAGTGAGCGAGGCATTGGAATTTTTCGAAGGCATCCCTAATATTTGTCACCGATTGTTGACGCTGCAAAAGGTCGGTCTGGGTTATCTGGGACTCGGACAGTCCTCTATTACCTTGTCGGGTGGGGAAGCGCAGCGCATCAAACTGGCCGCGGAACTCTGCAAGAAAGATACGGGTAAAACCTTCTATATATTGGACGAACCGACTACCGGACTGCATTTCGAGGATATCCGCATCCTGCTGGATGTATTGCAGCAACTGGTGGATAAGGGCAATACCGTTTTGGTTATAGAACACAATATGGATGTAATCAAAACGGCTGATTATCTGATTGACATGGGAAAGGAAGGTGGTGTGCGCGGAGGATATGTCATCGCCGAGGGAACTCCCGAGCAAGTGGTCCGCAAGGGAAACGGATACACGGCATTGTATCTGAAAGATTATCTGAAATGAGAAACGTAGAATTGCTCAGTCCTGCCAAAAATGCCTATTGTGGCATAGAAGCCGTAAAGCACGGAGCGGATGCCGTTTACATAGGTGCGCCCCGTTTCAGTGCGCGTGCAGCGGCCGGCAATTCCTGGGAAGATATAGAAAAACTGCTGAATTTTGCGCATGTGTACAGGGCGAAGGTGTTTGTTGCCTTGAATACCATTTTGGGCGATGCCGAATTGGAGGAAGCCGCCAGTATGGCAGTCCGATGCTATGAAATGGGAGTGGATGCACTGATTGTACAGGATATGGGACTGCTGCGCATGGACCTGCCGCCCATCGCTCTGCATGCAAGCACGCAGTGTGACAACCGTTCTGTCGAAAAAGTGAAATTTCTGCAGAAATCCGGGTTTCAAAGGGTAGTGCTGGCCAGGGAACTTTCCCTGAAGCAGATTTCCGACATACACCGACAGTGTGAGGTAGAATTGGAAGCTTTTGTACACGGATCACTTTGTGTGAGTTACAGCGGTCTGTGCTATATGAGTTATGCTTCCTGCGGACGTTCTGCCAACAGGGGAAATTGTGCGCAGTATTGCCGGCTTCCCTACGATTTGGAAGATGCCAACGGAAAAAAAATAGCCGAATCGGCCTATTTGCTTTCCCTGAAGGATATGGATCGCTCCGACAGCCTGGAATCCATGCTGGATGCGGGAGTGACTTCCCTGAAGATTGAAGGCCGTCTGAAGGATGCTGATTATGTAAAAAATATTACCCTGTACTACCGTCGTCGCTTGGATGCGGTTTTGGAAGGCCGTTCCGCCGATTATGTAAAAGCGTCTATGGGTCGGGTATATGCCGATTTTATCCCCGATCCGAAAAAGACTTTCCATAGGGATGCCACTCCGTATTTCCTGTCCGGGAAAAGGGACGATATGGCATATATGTGCACATCCAAATCCATGGGAGAGGAAATCGGCACGGTGCGGGAGGTAGCTGCCGGATGCCTGAAAATCCGTACGGAAAAGGACATCCATAATGGAGACGGTCTGTGTTTTCTGGATGGAAAGCAGCGTCTGCAGGGCTTTCGGATCAACTCGGTACGGGGGGATACCCTGTTTCCGTTGGAAATGCCGGAAAGCCTGACGGTCGGAACCCGTCTGTTTCGCAACGAGGACCGGCTTTTTTCCAAGAAATTACAGGGAGAGACGGCCCAGCGCAGAATACCTCTGCGCATGTGTCTGACAGAGACAGAAACCGCTTATTGTCTGACTCTGACCAGCGAAGATGGCGTCTCCGTCCGGGTGGAGAGACCGTCTGCCGACCGACAGTATGCGGACAAGGCAGACGAATCCCGTCGCAACATCATAGCCCAATTGTCCCGCCTCGGCGGAACGGAATTCGAGACGGAGGAAGTGTCGGTTGAGTTTCCCCGCATGCGTTTCATTCCTGCCTCTTTTCTTGCCTCTATGAGGAGGGAAGCTGTGGAAGCCTTGTCGGACAGACGCTCTGTGTATCGTCCGGCCGATGCCGTTCGGGTGGAGGATACATCCTACCCGTGGCCGTTTGGAAAAAAATCGGATTACCGGGCCAATGTCCGAAACCGTCTGGCTCTCTCTTTTTATACGGATCATGGTGTAGAGGAAGTGGAACCGGCCCTGGAAGAAGGACGGGAACCCGCATCCCCCTTGGTGTTGATGCAGTGCCGTTACTGCATACGCTATGCTTTGGGAGCCTGTCGGAAGCAGACTGCTTCGCGGACGCCGGATTGGAAGGAACCCTTGAGTCTGGTACACGGGAAAACCCGTTATCGCTTGGAGTTTGACTGTTCAGCCTGTGAAATGAAAATACAATTTGAACCATAATAGCAAAAAAACAAACCTAAGCTCAAACTGAAAAATGAAGTGGAAAAATTTGACAGCGGGTCAAAAGGTGTATCAGATTGTGGTGCATCTGTTTGCTCTTACCGGAGCAGCTATCACCGGTGCCTGGCTGTTGTATCAGCTTGGAGTAAGCAACAACAAGGGCAGTGTGGATAAAAACAACCGTTATCTGGCCGATTATCATACCAGTACAGCCTCTGGGGATTCCATTGCCGAGTTCCAAACGGCCATGGACCAGTATGCAGAACTGTCCGTCCTGGCGCGATTGTATCCGGAAAATGCTCGTCTGATTCATGAGGCTGGATATTATGGAGATGATCCCGATGCGGTGAACCGTATGCTGTATGCGCTTCGTATGTATCTGAAGGAAGATTCGGCTTCCGCTGATTATTTCAGCGTCACATCCGGCATAGAGAAGATGCTGGCCGCTCATGCTTTCGAACGAAGCAGCCGCAACGCCATTCCATGGATGAACGACACCAACTGGCTGGTGCTGAAGGATGCCATCGTGCGTGATACCGTGGCTATCCGTAAAGCCGCTGCCATGACGGGCGTGGATCCGCGCCTGATTGTAGCCTGCACTATGGGTGAGCAGATACGGCTTTTTCACACGGACAAAAAGCGGGAATCCATCAAGCATCACCTCGGGCCCATTGCTTTGACTGTGCAATCCCAATTTTCATTGGGCATCAACGGTATCAAGGATTTTACCGCCATGCGGGTAGAACAGAATCTGAAGGATACGGCCTCCCTTTTCTATATGGGGCCGGCATACGAACACCTGCTGGATTTTCAGACGGAAAATCCGACGGAAGAGCGTCTTTCCCGTCTGCTGAACGAACGCAATCACCTGTATTCCTATGTCTATACCGCCTGTATTCTGAAACAGACCATGTGGCAATGGAAGCGTAGTGGCTACGATATTTCCGACCGTCCCGACATTTTGTTCACTTTATTCAATCTGGGTTTTGCCGCTTCCAAGCCGCATCCCGATCCCCAATGCGGAGGCTCTTCCATTCGGATAGACGGCAGGACCTATACATTCGGTGTCATCGGAAATGATTTCTTCTATTCCGGAGAACTGGCGAAAGAATTCCCCCTGCATCGCAGGCTTTTCACGGAAATTGATTCCTCCACGACAAGATCTGATTCATGAAAAAGAAAATCAAACTCGGATTATTGCCCAAAGTGCTGATAGCTATAGCTCTGGGTATATTTTGTTCCTATATTTTTCCCCTTTGGCTGATGAAGGTCTTTTTTACCTTTAATGCCGTTTTCAGTAATTTCCTGAATTTCATGATCCCGCTGATCATCCTTGGACTGGTGGCTCCGGGGATTGCCGAATTGGGGAAAGGAGCTGGCCGCCTCTTGGGTATTACGGCCGTGCTGGCCTATGTTTCAACGATTTTGGCCGGATTTTTTTCCTATTTCACCTGCCGGGGAGTATATTCTTTCTTTCTGCAGTCCGGTCAGTCCCTGGCCGAAACGGCTGAAATAGGGGCAGACGCTATTACTCCGTATTTTACCATAGAGATGCCTCCGGTCATGGGGGTGATGTCGGCGCTGATACTGGCCTTTGTCCTCGGATTGGGTTTGTCGGCCGTCAAAGGGAATGCCTTCAAGAACGTACTGGTGGAATTGAGAACGGTGGTGACCCTCTGCATTTCCAGGGTGATTATACCATTGTTTCCGCTATACATTTTCGGTATTTTTATGAAACTTTGCGCAGAAGGAGAGGTAGGATACATACTGCATGTTTTTGTCAATGTCATTCTGGTGATTTTCGTCATCCACATCGTATGGCTTCTTTTCCAGTTCCTGGTGGCCGGACTGTTGGCCCGGAAAAATCCCTTCCGCAGTCTGTGGAATATGCTGTCAGCCTACGTAACAGCCTTGGGAACCCAGTCCTCTGCAGCGACCATTCCCGTGACTTTGGCGCAGACCAAAAAAAACGGAGTGAGCGATGAAATTGCAGATTTCGTGGTTCCTTTGTGTGCAACCATACATTTGTCCGGCAGCACGTTGAAAATCGTGGCCTGCGCATATGCTATACTGCTGATGAACGGCATGCCTTCCGGTCCCGCATTGTTTGCCGGTTTTATCTGTATGCTGGGCATTACGATGGTGGCGGCTCCGGGTGTTCCCGGCGGGGCCATTATGGCGGCACTTGGCCTGCTTTCTTCCATGCTCGGGTTCGATGAAGGCATGACAGGCATGATGATTGCTCTTTATATCACTATGGACAGTTTCGGTACGGCATGCAATGTGACAGGTGACGGAGCCATCGCGCTGATAGTGGACACCATTTACAGAGGACATGAAAAAAAAGAGGAGGTGAATGATGAAATATAGGCAATGTTTGTTTTTGGCCGTATGTTTTCTGGCGACAGCTTGCTCTCAGGCTCAGAAATCATCCGGACCGACCGTGGAAATAGATTCGACAGACGAGTTGTATGTGTACTATCCGCAGTACACCTCTGTCGCTCTGGTTTGCGAGCATATGCCCTATGAAGATTCCTCCGTGATTTTCTGCGCTGAAGCTGCTTTTACGCATGCCTTGCAGTACAAATTCAGCCACAGCAACATTGACGGAGACCATGTGTGCGAAGGTGTGAAATACACCGGTGCCGAGTGCAAGGACAACACGGGTATGTTCTCTTACGATCATGGCACTTGGCATTTCGTTTACCCGGCGGCGGCATCTGTGCTGGATTCTGCGGCCGCGGATTCCAACGGCATGGCATTCGGACAGAGCATGGTCATTTATCATAAGGCCTTGGTCCAACCGGTTCGTAAAATGAGTCAGGTAACCCATTTCCGTTGTCTTTGCGAAAAAGAAGGGCGGCTGTGTGTGGTGGATTCGAAGGATACCGTATCCTTCGGGCATTTCATTTACCTGCTGGTTTCCTATGGAGTGGAAAATGCCATTTATCTGGATATGGGAAGAGGGTGGAATCATTCCTGGTACAGAGAGGCCGACGGCGCTCTGAAGGAGCTTTTCCCGAAGCGCCATCCTTTTTGCAGCAACTGGATTGTCTTCCGAAAATAATAATTTTCGTCAGGACCGGATTCCGTATATGATTTTCATGTATATTTGCAGCATGAATTTTCTGCTTTTGTCCGGTTCCTGGTTTTCGTCGCTTGTCGAGACTGTTGTGCATTGGGTGTGGAGTCCGGCCCTGGTGGTGTTGTGCCTGGGGACGGGGCTTTATTTCTCTCTTCGTACGCGTTTCGTGCAGCTGCGCCATTTTGGGGAAATGCTGCGGCTCCTGTTTCAGACGGACAAAAAGTCCGAAGTGGGAGTTTCTTCCTTTCAGGCATTTGCCATGGCTTTATCCGGCAGGGTGGGAACAGGCAATATCGTCGGAGTTGCTACTGCCATTGGTTACGGAGGCCCAGGAGCTATTGTGTGGATGTGGATCATCGCATTTTTCGGTGCCGGGTCCGCTTATGCCGAGGCCACTTTATCTCAGATTTACAAGGAAAATCATAACGGACAGTTTCGAGGAGGTCCTTCCTATTACATTGAAAAAGGTTTGAAAAGCAAGTTTTTCGCCATTGTATTCTCCGTCTGTGCATTGGTTGCCTGCGGCCTGTTTATGCCACCGGTGCAGTCCAACGGTATAGCCCTTTCATTTGCGAATACCTTTCATATTCATCCGGCTTTTGTCGGAGCCGCTGTGGCTTTCCTGATAGCTCTGGTTGTCATTGGCGGGGTAAAACGGATTGCCAGAGTTGCGTCTGTAGTGGCTCCCTTTATGGCTGTACTGTATGTGCTTCTTTCCATAGTGGTGCTGATCTTCAATGCTTCGGAGGTGCCTTCTGCCCTCAGCGATATGTTTCGCAGCGCTTTCGGTACACACGAAATTTTCGGAGGCATTCTCGGCAGCACGATAGTTTGGGGCGTGAAACGGGGTATTTATTCCAACGAGGCCGGGCAGGGTACGGGAGCCATAGTCGCCGGAGCCGCCAAAGTGTCCCATCCTGTCAAGCAGGGACTTGTACAGGCCTTTTCCGTCTATGTGGACACACTGCTGGTCTGTTCCGCTACAGCCTTGATGATTCTGGCAGCCAAGACCTACAATGTGACCGATGCCGCAGGAAATCTCCTGTACACTTCATCTGTCAGCGGTCTGGGAGAAGCCGGTGTATCCTACACTACAGCAGCCATTGGCACACTGTTGGGACCGAACGTCTCCGGAATTGTCATTTCCGTAGCCTTGCTGTTTTTTGCCTTTACCACCATTATGGCCTACTACTACTATGCCGAAACGAGTCTGGTGTACCTGTTGGGCAAAGGCCGCAGGGAAAAAGCCGTACTCTGGTTGCTGCGTTTTTCGGTGATAGGTTCCGTGTTTTTCGGTTCCCTGAAAGAGGCCAAGATTATCTGGAATCTGGGAGACATCGGGGTCGGTACCATGGCCTGGATCAACATCATTGCCATTTTGCTGCTTTCAGGTAAGGCTGTCAAAGCACTGCGCCTGTACGAAAAACAGCAGAAGGAAGGCATGGAACCCCGCTTCAATCCAGAAGAACTGGGCATAGAAGGAGCAGATTATTGGAAACAGTTTCCCGAAAAAGAAAACCATCAGAATATATCATAGCATGCATTATTCCATTATCATCATCGGCGGAGGCCCTTCCGGTACAGGAGCCGGCATTACCCTGCAGAAAGCAGGTTTTTCCACCTGCATCATCGACTGCTGCCGTTTTCCGCGTACCAAATTGTGCGGAGGACTGGTTACCCGTAAAACCAAGGATTTGTTGGCATCCCTTATGGATGACCGCTCGGAACAGGACATTTGGCAAGCCGTCAGTACAGGGGTACATACCCGTCTGAAGCTGTATAACCGTTTTGAACTGGCTTCGGACGTGGAAATCGGTCAGCCTTTCGATACGGTTTACCGGAATGTGTACGACAATTACCTGATGTCGTATTATCTGGAAAAAGGAGGCTGTCTGAAGGATGCTGTCCGTCCCGTTTCTCTGGATACGGGAAAAAAGGAGATCCGTCTCGACTCGGGTGAGGTGCTCAGCTATGACTGCCTGATTGCGGCCGACGGAGCCAACAGTTGGGTAAGGCGTCGTCTGGACTTGAAATTGAAAGGCCGTCTTTTCTGTCTGGAAATCAATGTGGCCAAGGAGGACTTCGACTACGATGGTATCGGCATTTATTTCGATGTAATCGGTGTGGGCTATGCTTGGGTGTTCCCGAAAAAGGATGTTTATTGTATCGGCATCGGCAGTCTGGAAAATTCCAAAGTGGATTTCAAGGCAATTTTCACCGATTTTCTGCAACGCATCGGTGTGCGGAATCTGGAAAAATATCCTTTCAAAGGAGCCTTTGTCCCGGGCGGCGGTTTCCTGAAACGGCCCGTATACGGTTCTTCCATCCTGTTTTCTGGGGACGCGGCCGGTTTTGCTGACCCCTTGACCGGCGAAGGGTTGTACTGGTCCCTGTATTCGGGTATACGCGCAGCGGAATCCGCATTGGAAAATCCTGCAAATCCGTCGGTAGCCTATATGGAAAAATGCCGTCCCATCCAAAAGAACATCCGTTCTGTCCTGCGCACGCGCATACTGTTTCACAAGCCTTTATACCAGTTCTGGCTGCGCAATGTGGGCGCCCATCCGAATTTTGTCCGGTATTTTTCCGATCATCAGCTTTCCCAATATGAAGGAGAACACACCGTCAGCGAATTGTTGAAAAAAGTGCCGAGCCGTTACCTGAAGCATTTTTTCAAAAAAAACGTGTAATATTTATAAATCAAAAAAATAACAGAAAATATAAGATCATACATTATGGACGACAAAAAAATCATCTTTTCCATGGTCAACGTCAGCAAGACGTATAATCCTGGGAAAACAGTACTGAAAAATATCTACCTTTCTTTTTATTATGGAGCCAAAATCGGTGTATTGGGCCTGAACGGTGCCGGAAAATCCTCTCTGTTGAAAATCATTGCCGGAGAGGACAGGGCTTTTCAGGGTGAAGTGGTTTTCTCGCCCGGTTACAGCGTCGGTTATCTGCCACAGGAACCGCAGTTGGACAACGATAAGACGGTCAAGGATATCATCATGGAAGGAGTAGGGGAAGTGGCTTCCTATCTGAAGGAATACGAGGAAATCGGGCTGAAATTTGCAGAGCCAATGAGTGACGATGAGATGAACCGTCTCATTGAGCGTCAGGGCGAGCTGACCGAGCTGATTGACCAGCACGATGCCTGGGAGCTGGATGCCAAACTGGAACGTGCAATGGACGCGCTGAACTGTCCCGAAGGCGATACCCCGGTATCTGTTCTCTCCGGAGGCGAACGCCGCCGTGTGGCTCTGTGCCGTCTGCTGCTTCAGGAACCGGATATACTGCTGCTGGACGAACCGACCAACCATCTGGATGCCGAATCCATACAATGGCTGGAAATGCACCTGCGTCAGTACAAGGGCACTGTCATTGCGGTGACCCACGACCGTTATTTCCTGGACAATGTGGCAGGCTGGATACTCGAACTTGACCGGGGAGAAGGCATTCCCTGGCAAGGCAATTACTCTTCCTGGCTGGATCAGAAAACCAAGCGGATGGAAATGGAAGAAAAGCAGGAAAGCAAGCGCCGCAAAACCCTGGAGCGCGAACTGGAGTGGGTGCGTATGGCGCCCAAAGCCCGTCAGGCCAAGGGAAAAGCACGTCTGTCGGCTTACGAACGCATGATGAGCGAAGATGCCAGGGAAAAGGAGGAACGGCTGGAAATCTTCATTCCCAACGGTCCGCGTTTGGGCAACAAAGTCATAGAGGCCAATCATATTTCCAAGGCATTCGGTGATAAATTGCTGTATGAAAACCTGACTTTTTCCCTTCCTCCAGCCGGTATCGTGGGTGTTATCGGACCTAACGGCTGCGGCAAGACGACGCTTTTCCGCATGATTATGGGGCTGGAAACTCCGGACAGCGGCACTTTCGAAGTCGGAGAAACAGTGAAACTGGGTTATGTGGACCAGCAACATGCGCAAATTGATCCGGAAAAGAGCGTGTGGGAAGTCATCTCGGAAGGCAACGACCAGCTGATGATTGGCGGACGCACGGTCAATTCCCGTGCCTATGTGTCCCGTTTCAATTTTTCCGGCACGGACCAGAGCAAGAAAGCCGGTGTGCTGTCCGGGGGCGAACGCAACCGTATGCATCTGGCCCTGACGTTGCGCAGCGAAGCCAATGTACTCCTGCTGGACGAGCCGACCAACGATATTGATGTCAACACTCTCCGGGCCCTGGAAGAAGGTTTGGAAAATTTTGCCGGATGTGCTGTGGTCATTTCTCACGACCGCTGGTTCCTCGACCGTATCTGCACCCATATTCTGGCCTTCGAAGGCAATTCCCAGGTCTGCTTTTTCGAAGGTTCCTATTCCGAATACGAGGAAAACAGAAAAATGAGGCTCGGTGACGACGCGCCGCACCGTTTCCGTTATAAGAAACTGCAGTAGGAGGAAATATATGGAAGTGATAGCGTTTTATGCCGGATCCTTTGATCCGGTGACGAAGGGGCATGAGGACATCGCTCGCCGAGCAGTGAAAATGTTTGATCGCCTTATCATCGGAGTGGGGACGAATTCCGAAAAAAAACCGTTTTTTTCCTTGGAAGAACGTCTGCGCTGGTTGCGACGGATTTTTGCCGACTGTCCGCAGATTGATGTGGTTTCTTACGAAGGTCTGACTATTGATGCCTGTCGCCGCTGCGGGGCCACCGTGCTGGTAAGGGGAGCGCGGTCTGCCGCTGATTGGGAGGCTGAGCAGAACATTGCCTTTGTCAATCATTGTCTTGCACCTGAAATCGAAACCTTGCTGATTCCGGCCACTGATGACCTGATGCATGTATCCTCCACCAACGTGAGGGAATTTCTGAAACACGGCCGTTCGGTGAAAGATTTTGTTCCGGAAGCAATAGAGGGCGATTTTAAGTAATGTAAAATATTGAAAATAACTAAATTGATTTATTTTTAGTGAAAAATGTTTTTCACATTTTTTCGTTTGTAACATCTTCAAAAAAGCCAAAAAAGCAATTTGAATTTTGAATACTTTTGCCAAATTGTATAGAGTGCGTAAACATGAACCGTAGCGTTAGGATTCTTTGGTTGTGCTGTTTGTTCGGGCTGATGTCCTGTGTGATGGCGGCTCCGATGAAGCCGGTTGTAGTCAAAGGGACTGCTTCTTTTGCCAAGGGGGGTGAACTCCGCCTGTATACCTACAACGATCTGTTGTCCAAGAATCTCGTGCTGCTTACACAGACCGAGGTGGGAGCGGATGGAAGTTTTTCCTTTACCCTTCCCAACATCCGTGAGGTAACCATGCTTACGCTTAATTACAATGCCACTTACGGAAGCCTATATGTCGAGCCGGGCCGGACCTACGAGGTGGACCTGTATACGGACAGCCTTCTCATTCAGCGGATTGATGCGGAAATGTTGGGCAACTACATACAGATTACCTGTCTGAACAGTGACAGTAACGAACTGAACTGGCGTATCAATTATTTTGATCAGTATTACACCTATTTCATGTATTACAACGGAGCTGCCATTTTGAGGCATGCGCCCAAGGAGGTGTACGACAGTCTGCTGAACATCATACAGACACGTTTTCCCGTATCGGATGCCGCTACTGATTTTTATCAGGTGTATGTGCGCTACAAGATAGCTGCCATTGAGAGTATGTATTACGACAAGGCCAAGGAAAAGGTCTACAAAAAATACTTGGAAACGCCCTATGTCTTTTATGAAAATCCGGCCTACATGGATTTTCTCAATCTTTTTTTCGAAAACTATCTGTATTCCGGCACCAAGAAGGTGACCAAAGGAATGCTGTTTCAGGATATAAATGAACTGAACAATTATTCCAAGCTTTTGGACGACATGGGGAAGGATCCTCTGCTGCAGAACGAAATCATCCGGGAGCTGGTGCTGATCAAGGGACTTTCCGAACTGAGAGCTTATCCGGATGAATTCAAGATAGCCAATGTGGATGCCATGCTGATTTCTTTGGCCAAATCAACGAAATTCAGAGAACACAAAATATTGGCCAATAATCAGTTGGCTTCCATTAAAAACCTGAATAAAGGCAATAACATGCCGACTTTCGATCTGCTGGATGTCAACGGCAATCACGTAACCCAGGACCGTTTTTCCGGAAAATACCTCTACATACAGTTCTTTACCACTTATTGTCAGGATTGCATGCGGGAGATGCTCATCCTGAAGTATTACCGCTCCATTTATGGAGACAATGTGGAATTCCTGAGTGTGATGCTTGATTTTGAACCGGTCAAATTGTATCATTTTGTGCAGACATACAAGGAGTTTGACTGGCAATTCGTGCAATTCAACAATCAATTCGATTTCATAGACCGCTTCAAACCGTATGCACTGCCGCTGGGCATGCTTGTGGATCCCAAAGGGAAGGTGGTGGCTTATCCGACACCTCCGGCTACGGACGGTTTGGGTGAACTTTTCATGATGTTGTTTTCTGACAAAAAATAGCGGACAAAATACCGCCACATAGTCGCTTATGGCCGTTTCACTTTTCATTTTCGATCTGGACGGAACCCTTTTGGATTCCATTGACGATATCGCTTTCAGTATGAATCATGTACTGAAGGAACACGGATTTCCTGAACACCCGAAGGAATCCTATTTCTATTTTGTGGGTAATGGAGCCCGCGTGCTGTCGGAACGTGCATTGTCAGGACTCGGATGCACGGAAACCGAAACACAGTCTGTTTTGGAAGATTTCATGGCCTTTTATGACCGGCATAAATCCGACAACACCCGACCCTTCGAGGGACTGACGGAAACTTTGGAAACTTTGCAGGCACAGGGAATCCGTCTGGCGGTTGCTTCCAACAAACCGCACGAAGTGATGGAAGAACTGATGCACCGACAGTTTCCGACCCTGCATTTTTCGGTTGTGTTGGGGCATCGCAAAGGACATCCGGTCAAGCCCGATCCGGAAATCGTGTTCGATATCCTGGAGAAAATACGCGTTCCCAGGGAGGAAGTGTTGTATCTGGGAGATACAGCCGTAGACGTAAAAACCGCTCATGCAGCCGGTTTGAGAGCGGTCGGAGTGCTGTGGGGCTTCCGCAACCGTTTGGAATTGGAGGAGGCCGGTGCTGACCGATTGATTTCCCGTCCCGTTGACATTCTTTCACTGCTGTAGTGTCTCTGTGAGTGAAGGACAGAAAATATGCAAAATATTCGCATTAAAAGCCGAAAGATATTGAAATAATTACTACCTTTGCGCTTTGATTTGTATTTATAAAAAACATTGGCAATGAATATTGTAAGAGAAAACATCGGTAATCTGAACGAGTGCTTGACTGTGAATTTGGTGAAAACTGACTACCAGGATGCTGTTGAGAAATCATTGAAAGACCTGAGGAAAAAGGCGAATATTCCGGGGTTCCGGCAGGGACACGTTCCCATGGGAATGATTGAACGTCAGTACAAATCCTCCGTCCTGCTGGACGTGATTTCCAAACTGATTAATGAAAATCTGGATACTTACCTCAGGGAAAATGACATCAACGTGCTTTTTGAGCCCATGGCCCTTCCGGAAAAGACCCAGGGAGATTTTGAACATGGAGAAGATTTCAGTTTTTCGTTCGAAATCGGCATTCGTCCCGAAATAAAAATTGATTACACTAAGGCTGCCGGTGTTGACTATATGAAGGTGGTAGCATCCCAGGAGCAGGTGGATGAAGAAGTGAAGAAACTTCGCCGCCGTATGGGAAAATTCTCTTCCACTGAACAGGTGGTAGACGAAGACATGGTGCTGGTGAAAGTGACTACCGGTGAAGAAGGTAAGGAACCCTTTACCACTTCTATCACTACCAATTACCTGAAAGAGGAATACAGGAAGGAGTTCATCGGCAAGAAGGTCCATGATGAGATGGATTTGGATACCACTCAGGTTTTTCTCACGGATTACGAGCGTTCCACTTTCCTGAAATGCAAGTTGGATGAATTGGAAAATGCTGCAAAGGAAGTGAAGATTGAAATCCAGGCTGTTCACCACATGGAACCGGCCGAAATGGATGCCCGCTTTTTTGAAACTGCTTTCCCCAATGGAGATGTGAAGGACGAAGCCGCTATGCGGGAACGTCTGAAACAGCAGCTGGAACAGAATTACGCTTCTCAAGAGAAAATGCAGTACCGCGGTCAGGCCATGCAGGCCCTGATGGACGGTATGAACATCGAACTTCCCGATGATTTCGTAAAGCGCTATATGATGGAGAGAGACAGCGCCAACTATACAAAGGACAATATGGACGAGAAATATCCCGATCTCCAGAAGTCGCTCTGTTTCCAACTGGTGGAAAGTGCCATCGCCGCTGACGGAAACGTCCGTATCGAGAAGGAAGATGTGATTGACTATATCAACAATTATCTGTCCTACAATTATCTGGGCATGACGTTCAGTAATCTGACCGAGGATCAGAAGAAACAGATTCAGAGCATGGCCGCTTCCATGCTGCAGCAGGAAAACACCGTGAACAACGTGTACGAAAACATCTATTTCGAGCGCGTGACCGATGTGCTTCGCGAAAAGGCCGGTGCCGCCATCCGGGAAGTGAGTTGGGAAGAATTCATGGGTGCCGCTTCCGAAGCTCCCAAAGCGAAAAAGCCGAGAGCCAAGAAAACGGCTGCTCCTAAGGAAGAAGCCAAACCGAAAAAATCAACCGCCAAGAAGTCGGCAGACAAATAGTTTTTCCGACTCTTGCACATCGATTAGAAATATCCGGTGTCAGCAGCAAAGCGATGCGAAAAAATGATTATTTTTGCATCGCTTTTTTTATGCGGATTCCAATGTACCGGACAAGAATCCGGAGAAAAGAACGTTAATAAAAATGACATTAAAATCAAAACAGCAGATATGAATAACGAATTTAAGAATTACGCAGTCAAACATTTGGGTATCAGCAGTCTGAAACTGCACCGCTTTGAGTCGGTTGCCAGTGAATACATTACTCCTAACATCATTGAGGAACGGCAGTTGAATGCGGTTACCATGGATGTGTTTTCCCGTTTGATGATGGACCGGATTATTTTTCTCGGAGTTCCCATTTATGATGATGCGGCCAATATCATACAGGCGCAGATGCTGTTCCTGGAATCGGTGGATCCGAAAAAGGACATTCAGATTTACCTGAATTCTCCCGGAGGTTCGGTGTATGCCGGCCTGGGTATTTACGATACCATGCAGTACATTACTCCGGATGTGGCTACCGTGTGCACGGGCATGGCTGCTTCCATGGCAGCGGTGCTGCTTTGCGCGGGTGCCCCTCAGAAACGTTCGGCCCTTCCGCATGCCCGCGTGATGATTCATCAGCCCATGGGTGGAACTTCCGGACAGGCTTCCGATATAGAAATTGAAGCCCGTGAAATACAGAAACTCAAAAAGGAATTATACGAAATCATAGCCAAGCATTCCAACCAGCCTTTTGATAAAGTCTGGGCCGATGCCGACCGCGATCACTGGCTGATTGCTCAGGAAGCCAAAGAGTACGGTATGATTGACGAAATTCTGCAAAGAAATCCGGAAGTGAAATAGCCATGGCAAAAAAAGAAAAACAGACCTGTTCATTCTGTGGCCGCACTTCTGACGAAGCTTTTCTGATTGGAGGTGCGGATGCCCGAATCTGTGAATTCTGTGTGCATCAGGCACACGAGATTCTGGAAATGCAGCGATGGGATAAGGCCGGTAAGGAACAGAAGGCAAAGCTGCCTCAATTGGGTCGGACACCGGCTGAGATCAAGGCTTATCTGGATCAGTATGTCATTGGTCAGGATGATGCCAAAAAGGTGCTTTCGGTCGCAGTCTACAATCACTACAAGCGAATCCGTTACTATGCCTCCGTTGATGGAGAACAGCAGGATGTGGACATTGATAAATCCAATCTGATCCTGATAGGGGAAACCGGGACGGGGAAAACCCTGTTGGCCCGAACCATCGCCCGTCTGTTGGATGTTCCTTTCTGCATAGCAGATGCCACCGTATTTACGCAGGCCGGCTATGTCGGAGAGGATGTGGAAAGCATTCTGAGCCGTTTGCTGCAGGCCGCGGATTACGATGTAAAACGGGCGGAAATGGGCATTGTCTTCATTGACGAAATCGACAAAATTGCCCGCAAGGGAGACAATCCGTCCATTACCCGGGATGTGTCCGGTGAAGGAGTGCAACAGGCTTTGCTGAAACTTTTGGAAGGCAGCATAGTCAATGTGCCGCCAGCCGGTGGACGCAAGCATCCCGAACAGAAATTCATACAGGTGGATACCCGGAACATACTGTTCATCGCCGGAGGAGCGTTCGACGGAATAGAGAAGCACATAGCCAGCCGCCTGAATACCTCGTCCATAGGGTTCAAAAAACAGCAGGAAGCCCGCAGAGAAGGCAGTATGCTTCGTTATGTTGACTCTTTGGATGTCAAGGCTTTCGGATTGATTCCGGAAATTTGCGGACGTTTTCCTGTGGTGACCTATCTGGATTCTCTGGACAGAAAAGCCCTGCGCCGCATCCTTCTGGAACCCAAAAATGCCATGACCAAGCAGTACGTCCGTCTGTTGGATATGGATAGCATTGAACTGACTTTCGAGGATGCTGCCATTGATTTCATCGTTGACAAGGCTGTGGATCTCAAAATGGGAGCGCGCGGATTGCGCAATATCATTGAAAAAATCATGACAGATGCCATGTTCGAGTTGCCGTCGACTCAAAAGAAGAAGCTTCGTATCACAAAGGCTTATGCCGAAGCAAAATATGCACAACAATTTTTGAATTAATCGTTTCCTTCACAACATCGGATTATGGAAACTGGGTATACCAAAGAGGAACTGAAAAAAATACTGCCGTACTACCGCGACATACAGACCAGGCTGCGCGGCCGGGCTTCCCTGGAGGAACGGAAAATCGTGCGCAAAGCCTTTTCTTTGGCCATGTACGCACACAGAGGTGTCAAACGCAAAGGCGGTGATCCCTACATCATCCATCCTTTGGAGGTGGCTCTGATTGTGCTGGATCATATGAATCTGGATGCGGCTTCTGTCATTTGCGCCCTGCTGCACGATGTAGTGGAGGATACCGATTACACACTCCAGGATATCGAGGCCATGTTCGGTTCTCAGGTGGCTCAAATCATCGATGGCTTGACCAAAATCGAGGATGTGTCCGATACGGTGACGTCCACACAGACGGAGAATTTCCGTAAAATTCTGCTGACTCTCAGCACGGACGCGCGCATCATTCTGATCAAACTGGCCGACCGTCTGCACAACATGCGCACTCTGGACGCCATGCCGATGGAGAAGCAGCAAAAGATTTCATCCGAAACCATGTACCTCTATGCGCCTTTGGCCCATCGTTTGGGTTTTTACACCATCAAAAGCGAAATGGAGGATTTGTGCATGCGCTATCAGGATCCGGGCAGTTTTGCCTTCATAGAGCAAAAACTGAAGGAAACGGAATCTGAGCGTCAGCAGTTTATACAGGATTTCATTCAGCCGATACGGAAACTCTTGGATGAAAAGCACATCAAGGCGGATATCATCTACCGCATCAAATCTACCTACTCCATATGGCAGAAGATGAGCAAGAAGCAGATTCCTTTCGAAGAGGTGTACGACCTTTTTGCCATTCGCATCATCGTGGATGTGAATCCGGAATTTGCCAAATCAGAATGCTGGACCATTTATTCTCTGGTGACCGACATTTACCGCCCGAATACCGAACGCCTGCGCGATTGGATTTCCATTCCTAAGGCCAACGGATACCAGGCTCTGCACATTACGGTGATGAGTAATCCTTCCGCAGACAACAGACCCGGCCGTTGGGTGGAAGTGCAAATCCGCTCCAAGCAGATGGACGCCATTGCGGAAAACGGTCTTGCCGCTCACTGGATGTACAAGGAAGGAGAGGATAGAACGTATTCTCAAGAAGGTTTGGACGAATGGTTGAGCCAGGTGAAGTTCGTGTTGCAGAATCAGCAGTCTGCACCATCTACTGATTTGATTTCCAAAGTCAAAATGAACCTTTTTTCCAAGGAAATCTATGTCTATACACCCAAAGGGGAATTCCATACCATGCCAGCCGGTTCCACCGTGTTGGATTTTGCATACGAAATCAGCGAGGATATGGGCAATCACTGCATAGGAGCGAAGGTGAACAGCAAGCTGCTTCCGATTTCCTATGTGCTGAAAAGCGGAGACCAGGTGGAAGTCATCACATCTACCAAACAGATGGTGCACGAAGATTGGACGCAGATTGCCAAGACAGCCTTGGCGCAAATCAAAATCGGGGAGGCCCTGAATGTACAGAAGGATGCCAAGCTGGCCGAAGGAAAAAAAATGCTGGAATCGTATTTCGAGCATGTGGGCGTGGAGTTTGACCGCCTGACCGTGCGTCGTCTGAAGGATTTTCTGGGAATAGATGAAAGGGTGGACCTGTATGCCGAAGTATATTGTGGGAACGTAACGGAGGCCAAGGTAAAACGCTGTTTTTCCAAGTGGCACTACCTGTACAAAATGGGACACAATGTCGCTGTGAAGGTGCGTTTCCTTTTCAAGAGGCTGCGTTACCTCTTCTCCATGGATGCCTTTATTCGGGTCCTGATGAAGCGTCAGCCCGATTCCATGCTCTTGGACGGAAACATGGAGACCATACATCAGACGGTGGCCAAGTGTTGTAATCCTATCGCGGGAGATTCAGTCATCGGCGTCCGCATTTCGGAAAACGAAATTGTGGTACACCGTACCAATTGCCCGGAAGCCATACAGCTGATGTCCAAAATGGGCAAAAATATAGTGAAGGCCAAATGGCGCAAGGATGAGCTGAATATTGATTTTCTGACAGGCATACGTCTGACAGGTTTCGATAAAAAAGGGCTGGTGAACAATGTGCTGACCATTGTATACCAGGATTTCAAAATCAATTGCCGCTCCATCAATTTCGAAACGACAGAAGGAGTGTTTGAAGGCACTATCATGCTGTACATACAAAATCTGTCCCTCTTGAATGAACTGATTGAAAAATTGAAAACTGTGGACGGAATTCAGAAAGTGGAACGTATAAATTCATATCGGAAAAATGCATAAATTCATTCCTTTTCTTCTGTGCTTCGTTTTATGGGGAATCTGTCCCGCGCTGCATGCTCAGGAACCGCTTGCTGAAGATACGGCCAAGCGTAATCTTCAGGCCGTATCCATCGTTGCCATGTTGCCATCCGATTCGGATCTTTTTGTCGTGAATCCGGAATACCATTGGTTTTCCTCCCGAATGAATTGTGCCATACATCGGGAAGAAGGGGCGGAATTGAATTTTTCCGTTTTCATGGTAGTTGCCAAAGATAGTATTATTTATCTCAATGTGAGTAAGTTCGGTATAGAGTTGGGACGAATGGTCTGTACCCCGGACAGCATACGTCTGCTCGTACATCCTTCCACCCTTTATTGGACGGGAACCTATGCCGATGTGTACAGGGTGACTGGCTTTGCTTTGGACTATTTTATATTGCAGTCCCTGCTGACCAATGCCGATTTTCGGGATTTTACCTCTCATTTCGACCTGCTTTCAGCGCAGGACAGCTTGTGTGAGTACCGCGACAGCAACCGTCAGCACAGCAGCATTGATTTGGCCGTTGACCAGCACCTGACCTTGGGTGCCGATCGTCGCATATACCGGAATCTCCTGAAGGAAGGCCGTAGCGGTGAAATTGTGGACATACATTACGGACAGTTTGCCGAAGTGGAACAGGATTTTCTGTTTCCCATGGAAATACAAATCGATGTTCCTCAGGAGAGCTGCAGCGTCCGCTTGTCTCTGAAATCCCCCAAACGCAATCAGCCCGGTCCGACCGGTCTGAGCATTCCGGCGAAATACAGCCGCATGCACATGAAACATTTGAAATCAGAAAATTAAATTGAATCATATATGTCAGGTATTTTGTTTGACGATATCATTTTCGGTCCCATCCACAGCAGGAGATTGGGCTGCTCTTTGGGCATCAATCTGTTGCCTAAAACAATCAAACTGTGCACTTTCAATTGCATATACTGCGAATGCGGTTGGGCACAGACCCGGGAGGTAGATTACGAAAAACTGCACAAGGCAGCCGACATGCTTCCGGTGATGGAGGCATTCATGCGACAGTTGGCAGAAAAAGGGGAAATTCCCGACAGCATTACCTATTCCGGAAACGGAGAACCCACGTTGCATCCTGAATTCGGTCCGATTACGGACGGACTGATACAATTGAGGGACAAATATTTCCCCAAAGCCATTATCAGTTGTCTGTCCAATTCCACCCAATTGCACCGGGCCGATGTGGTGAGGGCACTTCGCCGGATTGAAAATCCGCTGATGAAACTGGACGCCGGTACTCAGGACACTTTTCACCGGATGAACCAGCCTTTTGTTGACTTGGATGTTGAGACAGTGACACAGCAACTGGAACAGTTTGAAGGAAAACTGACCGTGCAGACCATGATGCTCAAAGGTGAGCTGGATGATGGCAGTTGGATAGACAATACCACAGGGGAGGAAGTCTCTGCCTGGTTGGAACGCATCCGCCGTATTCATCCGCATACTGTCATGCTGTATCCCATTGATAGGGAAACACCGGCCAACAAACTGATCAAGTTGGGAACTGATGTGCTGGAACCCATAGCGGATAAAGTGCGTGAAATGGGCATAGAAACAAAGGTCTATTAATATGGCTTCCATTGACATTCCCTTCCGTCTGGTCGAATTGGAAAATGAGGAAAACGTCATGCCCCTGGTTGAAGGAGAACTGAACGGACATCCCATTCGCATGGTGGTGGATACGGGGGCTTCCCATTCCTGTTTTGACAGGGCTTCTGTGAAGAAATACGCCCCGAAGGCATTTCCCAGAAACAAGGTTTCCTGTGCTCTCACAGATTCCGGAGACAAGGATACCGTCATGGGTCTGGGCGGCCGAAGGATATCCCATACCATCTGCCGTTTGAACTCTTTGAAAATAGGAGATTTGGAATTGACCGATTACAAGGTGGTGGCCGTCCGTTTGGGCAGTATCAACAAGATGCTGCATTGGATAGGACAGGAGCCCATTGACGGATTGCTGGGATGTGATGTGTTGCAGTCCCATGCTGCTGTCTTGGATTTTAAAGCATTGTGTATCCGTATGCAAACGGGCGAAACGGTGAATAACTCAGCAGATGAAAATCAGAATATATCCCTTCGGTAAAAATATCAGAATACTCAGTCTTTGTCTGGGATTTCTGTTCCTCAGTGCGTCCTTGTCCGCTCAGACTCCGTTTTCTTATGTGGTGGTTCTGAGGGACAAAGATACCCTTACCTGTTCATTGTCGCAGCCGGAACGTTTCCTGTCGCCTCGGGCACTGGAAAAGAGAAAACGTTTTCAAATACCTCTGCTGTACGAGGACCTGCCTTTGAATCCGAAATATGTGGACACAATAGCCAGATGCTGTGCAGGTTTCCGCGTGCTGACGCAGTCCAAATGGTTCAATTATGTGGTGATAGGTACGGCCGACACTTCGTCCCGGGGCGACTCCGTGTTGGCTGGATTGCGCCGTATTCCTTGGGTGCAGGGCGTATGGGCCCTGCAGGACATTCCGGATTCCCTGTATGCACGATGGTCGGGACCTGCCGTTGCAGAAATTTCTTTACTGGGGGGATCTGCTGTGCCTGCTGACAGTCCGGCCTGCGACACTCTTTCTCTGGATTATTGGGGGCAGGCTGCTCCGCAATTGGCCAGCCTCAACGGACAGTTTCTTCATCGGAACCGCTATACGGGCCGAGGAATGCTGATAGCCCTTTTGGACAATGGGTATCATAAGGTGGACAGTCTGCATTTTTTTGATGCTTTTCGCCAAAACGGACATATAAAAGGAATTTTTGATGCTACCGGGCAGGCCGCCGGGCTTTTCGATGCGGGGGATCACGGTATGTATGTGCTGTCCATTATGGCTTTGAATGATCCGTACCGTTATGTCGGCAGTGCTCCCGATGCGGATTATGTGTTGCTGCGTACGGAAGTGGATTCTTGCGAGGATCTTTTGGAGGAATTTTTCTGGGTGGCCGGAGCCGAATATGCGGATAGCCTGGGTGTAGATGTCGTTTCCTCTTCTCTAGGCTATACTACGTTTGATAGGGAGGAGCAGAACCACGATTATTCCGATTTGGACGGAAAACACAGTGTGGCTTCTCTGTCGGCTGAAAAACTGACGCGCAAAGCCTGTGTGGTGAATATTGCCGCCGGAAATGAGGGAAAGCGTTCCTGGCACTACATCTCCATTCCTTCCGATGCGCCTTCGGCGCTTTGTGTGGCAGCCATGAATACGGATACTGTCATTGCCGCCTTCAGCTCCCGTGGCGATAGCTTGTGGATGAAACCGGATATCACTTCCATCGGATGGCTTACTGCCTATTGTACCTTGGATGATACCATTTCCCATGGTAACGGGACTTCTTTTGCCACACCTCTGAATGCAGGGCTGACTGCCTGTCTGTGGCAGGCTTTTCCACAGAAAAGCTGCTGTGAGGTTATGCAGGCCATCCGTCAGAGTGCGCATCTCTATCTGGCCTGGAACGAGGCTTTCGGGTACGGTGTTCCCGATTATGAAAGAGCGTTCCGTCTGTTGTCCGGAGAAGAATCCGTCCGTGAGTCGGAGTATGTTCCCCGTTTTCGCGTGTATCCGAATCCTGTACGGGATGAAGTCTGCATGGAAATGAGTGGGGAAGTGTCCTGTCCGGTGAAGTATGCTCTTTTTGACAGCCAGGGCAGGCAATTGAAATCCGGGGAAATCCGCTCTTCTTTTCTGAAGGTAGATGTAAAGGATTGTCCGGCCGGTACCTATTTTCTGCGTTTTTCCTCTAAAGGGGTATTTGAGGCACACGCCTTTGTCAGATATTGATTTGCATGCGATAGCAAATCCATCCTGCCAGCAGCAGTTGGATGGCCAGAATGGCGGGAAGTCCGTATTTGAATTTTTTGTGCTGTGTTTTATGATGCCACAGTCTCATACCCAAGATGGCTCCGACAGAGCCCCCGACTGCAGCCAGACACAGCAGGGTGGCTTCCGGAATTCTCCAGCGCTTTTTCACCGCTTTCCGCTTGTCAATACCGTATACTATGAATGTCAGAAGGTTGAGTGCCAATAAGCCGCAGAGTAAAATTTCAGTTCCCATACTGCAAAAGTAATACTTTTTTCTTTTACTTTTGCAAAGGGATTTTTCAATAATTCCAATATACACATATGGAAATAGTTTTGTCTTTTATCGGTGGATTTCTCCTGGCCGCGCTTGGAGTTTTTTTCATTAGCCGTCGGGTGCTGCGGCGCAACTTGCATTGGATGAAACCCGCGATGTGGTCATCGATTCCAAGGTATCACTCATTTTTTTTGTGTTAAGGACAGGTTATGTAAAGAAAAAGGCAAAAAACGAAAAAGCCGAAAAAATCAGGATAGTAACCGAGAATATCAAGACAGAGCTATATCAAAAACAAACTTTTCTGAGGGAATCGCTTCCGGATTCTGATCATTACTTAACTGATTCCGAATGTAAAAAATAATACACACAAGGCGTCTGATGAACTTACACAGCGACTGATAGGAACTGGTCTTTCAAAGTGTTTTATGATCAACTTGCAAAACCTGAATTCATAAATGCTGTTCTTGGTTACTTGACGAATTACAAGTCACTCGTAAAAAATGAACACGATTACAAAAACTCAATTGATTATTATAGGGATAGAAGAAAGTATGGTGTTATAGCTCTTTATACTGATAAGGATGGGCATTTGATTTCAACGAAGAGTGAAGAAGAAAAGAAAATCTGTGGTTATCTCACCGAACCAGGTGTTTCTCATAATAAGTCCATTCGCACCCGACTTCGCACTTTGCTTACGGAAGTTGGTGTTCCAATAAACGAACCAACCGCAAAGTTGCCGTCAATCCAAATCCATGTCCATGGTGTGGTGTTGGACATCGTGTGTTAAAATATGAAGGGCGGACCAGGCAAAAGACACAATACAAAGTTTGGGTATGCGACAATAAAGAGTCTAATTGTCAATACTTTGAGCGCGAATTTGACAGGACGAAATGATACTCAAAACAAAACGTCAAGGTAAACCCTTCCCAAGCAAGGCAAAAATTTTTTTATCCAGAATACGGAAAAAATTTGTATATTTGCAGATTATGGTTTTTTGACTCGGAAACACTCAGTTCGAATTGTAAGATACTAAAAATAAGATTATTAACATGCTATGCTACTAAACAGAACGGGACAGAATCCCGGAAAAATATTGAATATTTCGCAAAGCGGAGTGCTTTTCAGCACTCCGCTTTTGTTTTATAATGATACTTATTGTAGGAATCATGGAAGATAGATTGCTTATAGATTTAGGAAAACGCATTCGTAAAATACGCCTGCAAAAACAAATGACGCAAAAGCAGTTAGCAGAAAAATGTGGCTGTAACCGCAACTACATAAGTATGCTTGAGCGTGGCGAACGGAATCCGTCATATAA
>JAZLLH010000015.1:0-5053 GCA_045598025.1 Bacteroidales bacterium
TTCGTCACTATTTCGTTCATTCTCGAAGCCCCGACAGGAGCCTACATCCCGGGCAAAGGCCTTATGCCCTGGATTGCACAGACGATAGCCGCCGTCGCCACCATAACGCTTGTCGCCTGGTTCTGCAGATGGATGAAAATCAGCAGGTAGAGATGCGGTGCACCACGTCTCTATGAATGTCCCAATTACGTTTTTTGTTGCTTCTATGGAAAACGCCTAAAAATATTATGACATATTGAATTGATGTTTTAAAAATGCGTATTTTGCGGTTTAATCTAAGGTGAAATTACCCTCGGTTTCTCAGAGGAGAATAACAAAATACGTAGAACCAGTCACTCCGGAAGAGTTAGAGATGTTGGACCATGGAATATCAAAAGTGCGGTTGTCTATGCTTCCAATGGATCATGAACGTACATTCAAGAAGGACATAATTGGTAAAAAACTATATCAGTTATACTTGAAAGCCAAAACCAAAAGAGAAGATTTCTAATGATACCTATTTCTTTTGCTAAAAATCAGAATTTTCGCAGCTCGTCGTGGAGGAAAAGGTGCTATAGGATAAACTTTTATATAAACAAATAAATTAGAAAATGAAACGTATTTTAACTATATTTTTAGAATGCTTGGCGTGTACTCTAATTATGATTTCATGTAAGAAAGATGATGCCGACGCTTTTGTTGGCCGGTATTCGCTTAGTCTAACGGAAAATGTTGTATGGGGAGCAGCAGAAGCCACATTAAATGATAATGGAGTATTGATGATTCAGAAAGAGAGTGATTCCAGAGTGAAAGTTTCAGGTATGTACTATACTTATGGTGAAGTAGTTGAAAATAAATTGTATATGGAAGGTTTTAGCGTCTCTGATGAGGCTGGTTATTTAACTTATACTTTTAATGAAGCAACACTAAAGGGCAACGTCTTAACATTTACAGCAGTATATACGGGTAAACTATCTTCTGGAGGAATATTGTATCCTATACGTTCGGTAGCCCATGTTACTTGTATAAAACAGTAGGATATTAGTGGATTTTAAGCTTTTACTGGGTAAGGTGAAAAGCAAGTACGATGAGATTATGAATCCCGAGGATTTGGAAATGTACGTTGTGGGTAAACAAATCGGATAACCGTATTTCCACGATTTCCCCAACGGCGCACTATTCCCATCGACCAGTTGACCGAATTTTTTGTAAATTTTTTTTAACCGATAAAATTAAATTAATCAGCATGTTAGCAATTGGAACCAAAGCCCCGGATTTTGTGGGCACAGATGAAAACGGGAAAACCGTAAAATTAAGCGATTTCGCAGGTAAGAAACTCGTTCTTTATTTTTATCCCAAGGACAGCACTCCGGGTTGTACGGCCGAGGCCTGCGACCTGCGCGACAACTATCAGCGTTTTCTTTCTCTCGGCTATGAAGTGCTGGGCGTCAGCAAGGATTCTGCCGCCTCTCATCAGAAATTTATTGCCAAGTACGAACTGCCCTTCCACCTCATCTCCGATAAGGAGTGCGCTATTCTGCAAGCCTACGAGGCCTGGGGACCAAAGAAAATGTGCGGACACGAATGCGTAGGTACACTGCGCACTACGTATGTTATTGATGAGCAAGGAAATATCATTGATGCCATTGCCAAGGTAGACACCAAAAACCATACGGCCCAATTGCTCAAGCAGTAGGCAAACCGGCTGTCGCAAGCCCTGGAATGATTTTCATACACCACTCAGTCCATTTGCCCGATAGGGAAAATGGACTGAGTGCTTTTGTGTTACTGTATGCGTTTGTCGATGTAGTCAACCACTTCGCCTACGGTTTGGAATGGCGTGACGGTCTCAAATCGGAATTGGAATTCGTTTTCTATGGCCAATGCCAGCATAATCATGGAAAGAGAATCCACCCCGAGATCCTGCATCATGCGGGTATCCAAGGTAATGTTGTCCGTGTCAGCATTCGGCTTGACAGTCTTGAAAACTTTCTTCAGTCTTTCTAATGTATCCATAGGAGTCGGTTTAGTTGTTTTTACGATCGACTTTCAGGGCTCCGGTCCGTTTAAAGTCTTCGGTGCGTATGACCATTTTTGAAATCCGTGCGTAGGACGGGAGACTTTGATTCACTTTGTCCACCAGTTGTTGCATGGAAGTCCGGATGACATCGGCATCGGCTTGCGGGAAAGCCTCGGTACGGGGCAGAATTTCAATTCCTATCACTTCTTCTCCGTTTTGTTCCATGACTTTGGCCAGGCAGTCCTTCACGCGGAAATCCTTGTAGAAGGGATCTTCTATGGTTTCAGGGGAAACATTTTCTCCGTTCTTGAGCAGTATGATGTTCTTGATGCGGCCGACAATGTACAGGTAGCCGTCTTCGTCGAAGCGGGCGAGATCTCCCGTCTTCAGCCATCCGTCTTCTGTCATGGCTTCTTTGGTTGCCGCTTCGTCCTTGTAGTAGCCGAGCATGATGTTGTCACCGTGCAGCCACAACTCTCCATCCACCAGTTTGGCTTCCTGTCCGTAGTACAGTTTTCCGACGCTGGTCGGGCGTTCCAGTGACTCTGCATTTCCGGAAGTGAGGTTGGCTGTTTCCGTCATGCCGTAACCGGCCAGCAGGCGGATGCCCAGTTTGTCGAATTCTTCAATCAGTTTTGGGGGCACATTGGCTGCTCCGGAAATGATGGTTTTGAGCTCTCCGCCCAGGAACTGGGGACCATACATCTTGGTGAGTCCGTACAGGATTTCACAAAGTCCGGGTACCAGTACAAGGCAGGTCGGACGCATCATCGGAATCTTTCCGATGGTAGCTTTCATGTCCTCACAACTGTACAGCAATCCTCCGGTATACAGCACGGCCATGGTGCTGCGGATCAGTCCGAAGACATGGCTCAGCGGAAGCATGGCGATGTAACGGTGCCCGTTCAGTACGCTTCCCGGCATGAAACACCCGTTGAAGGATCCGCGCATGAGGGCCCGGTGAGGAAGTACGACTCCTTTGGGGGCACCGGTAGTTCCTCCGGTAAAGAAAATGGCCGCCGGCTGGTCTTTATCTACCTTTGCCATGTCGGCGGGTACATTGCCCAATTCCGTAGTCGGACAGACAGGAATGGACAGATGGGCGCAAAGCGGTTTGAATTCTTCCCTTACGAAAAGGGCTGCAATATCAAAGCGCTTTACCGAACCGACAATAGCCGGCTCCGGAAGGGCGGCGGGCATCATCAGTGCGGTATATCCGGCACTTGTGATGGCCAGAAAGAGTTCGACCGCATCCATGCTGTTCCGGTCCAGAACGGCGATTTGACTGCCTGCCGGCAGTCCCAGTTTCTGAATATATCCCCTGCGCAGGGCTACGCGTTCCAGCATTTCTTTGTAGGTGTAGGTGATAGTCAGGTCAGAGAGAGCCGGCCGATCGGCGTATTCTGTCGAGAGCCATGCTAAAAATTCGGGTACAGTGGGGATGTAGGAGAGGCGTTGTTTTTCCTCTCTCGGAATCATGTTGAAAAAGTAATCGTTCATATCTTTTGTGTTTATTTAAAGGATTTTCGTTATTTGTTGCCGTTTTGTCCGGTTTTTCTGAAAAAGTCCTGCTGCATGGACACCATGCGGTCGTGCAGATTTTGGGTTTCCTGACGGATGTATTCGGCCGTCAGGCCTTCTGTCGGCCGGTTCAGGTGAAAAGGAGTGCCCACGTACAGCCGGGTCCTGTGGATGAAATTGTAGGGACCGTCAATGTACACCATCACTATGGGAGCCCCCGTCAAGGCTGCGATGGTGGTGACTCCCGAATGGAAGGGGAGTATGTCCTTGTTCTCCAGGTTGCGTATGCCTTCCGGATAAATGCCTATGTTCTGTTTTTCCCTGGTCAGTATATCAATAGAACGGTGTACCCACTGGGTGTCCAGATTGCGGCGGTCAATGGGAATGCATCCTGTGTGTTTCAGGTAGAATGCCGAGAACTTGTTCTCAAAACGGTCTTTGGCGGCCAGGTTGCGGATGATATTGCCCCTCAGGGCTGTCGCTACAATAGCCCCATCCGTATGGCAGCGGTGATTGCTGACGAGTATGCTTGGCTCTTTCAGCAAATTTTCTTGTACAGCCACGTTTTCATAATACACTTTGGGATGGTATACCAAATGTACCAGACCGGCCACTATGCTGCAAAAAATCTTATCTGCGAAGGTAGTCATATATCTTTTCTTTGAATCTTACATAACGTAAAGAAAGTTGTTTTTCTTGTACAGATAGGAATATTAGACCAATTTATTAGTGTTATAGACTATATTTTTGTGGTTTTCTTCTTTTTTGTGAAGAAATCCGGTCGAAATAACGTTTTTTGTGACAAAAAAATGGGCTCCCCATCACGTACGCTATTGATAATATGCTTATCTTTGCATTTCTAACATAATGCATACTAAAATCAAGCAGCCTATATGGAAGAAATGATATTGATATTGGATTTTGGTTCCCAATACACCCAGCTGATTGCGCGGAAAGTGCGGGAAATCAATGTTTATTGTGAAATTAAACCCTTCAATGCCGTCAAGGAACTGCCGGCAAATGTAAAAGGCGTCATCCTGTCCGGGAGTCCCGCTTCAGTGAACGATGCGGATGCTCCCATTCCCGCCATTGAAATGTGGAAAGGAAAAGTGCCCGTTTTGGGTGTCTGCTACGGTGCACAGTTCATGGCGCAGCATTTCGGAGGCAAGGTGCAGTCTTCGCCTACCCGTGAATACGGCAGGGCCCGTCTGTCCTACATCGATCCGGAAAGCCGGCTGATGAAAGGCGTGGATCTGCAGTCCCAGGTGTGGATGTCGCACGGTGATACCATAGTGGAAATTCCTGAAAATTTCGAAAGAATCTGCAGCACCGAAAGTGTGGATTTTGCCGGATACAAGGTTCGCGGAGAAGAAACCTACGGCATTCAGTTCCATCCCGAAGTGCATCATTCCGAACAGGGAAACGTGCTGCTGGCCAATTTTGTCAAGGAAATCTGCGGCTGCAGGGGCAACTGGACATCCGAATCCTTCGTGGACATGACGGTACGTGAGCTCCGCGAGAAGCTCGGGGACG
>JAZLLH010000016.1:0-4697 GCA_045598025.1 Bacteroidales bacterium
TTCGGCAGTCATCGGGACCACTTCCTCCGCCACCTGCTGCATTTCAGCGGAAGCCTCGGCTTCCAGCAGATTGAAGAAAATACCGGCTACCCGGTCATACGCCCGGCCGGCCCGGTCGATGGCCTCCAGGGTATTGGCGAAAGTCGGCGGTTCGGGATTGGAGGCAATGCGTTCGAATTCCGCTTCCGCCAGGGCGATGCTTTCGCGGAAAGCCGGAAGGTAATGTTCGGTACGGATAAGGTCAAAAGGAGGCAGTTCTGTTTCTTGCAACAGCGGATTCCCGTTTTCCATGTTCATCTTCATGCTACTATTTTTTAAAAGGCAAATTTAGGCAAAAAAGGAATACAGATATCCACTTTTTCAACTACCTTTGAAAAAAAAATTTGTTTACTTTTGCAAATTGAAATAAAAAAATTTGCAAAATCAATTTTGGACAAAACGGTTAAGGTAGGTTTGCTGTCTTGTTCGGAAATTGGAGAAAAGTAAAAAAAACAGAACCTGCCTTAAATTACCGAATCAAGAATGATGAAGTCATCCAAAATCATCGTGCTTTTTAATGCCGTTGTCATGGTTATATGGATTTTCCTATTCGTTTCGTGCGAAAAGGACGCTCCCCTATCGCAGCATGAGGATTCCGACGGAAAACTGAAGTTCATGGTTTTCTCCGACCTCCATTTCATGCATCCCGCCCTCTTGATAAAGGATGGCAAGGCGTTCGAAGAATACAACGCCGAAGAATGCAAATTGCTCATCGAAAGCGGTGCCCTCCTTAAGGCTGCCATTGAACGCATCAAGGTCTACCATCCTGCATTCGTAATCGTGTGCGGTGACATGTCCAAGGACGGAGAAATAATCTGTCATGAGTATGTTGCCGGTATCTTCGCCAAACTTGAAAAAGAAACAGGTGCAAAAATCCTTGTGATTCCGGGAAACCACGACATAAACAACCCCAATTCCTTCTATTATGATGGCGACATAACCCACCCGGCCGAGAGTGCCACAGAAGCACAGTTTGCCCGGATTTATGCCGGGTGCGGCTATAATGAGGCCGTAGAACGCCGCGAAGCATCGCTGGATTACATGGCATATCCTGCCGAAGGCATCGCCTTCATCGGAGTCAACTCCAACGAACGGAACACAGCAGACGAACTGGAAGTTCAGGGAGGCCTGTCGAAGGAACAGGTGGAATGGATAACGGAAATGGCAGGTAAGGCACACGCAGAAGGCAGGTACGTAATAATGTCCATGCACCATAACCTTGTTGATTTTTACGACAACGCCCAGCTTATCCGAGGCAGCGACATTGCCAATGCAAGATACGACTACGACAATACAAGCCTTATAAACGACCTGAGCTCCGCAGGAATCGACATAGTGTTCAGCGGGCACTCGCACATGCAATCCATCACAAGTGCCACATGTGATTTGCACACCATCTACAGTGTTGTCACCAGTTCCTTAGTGAACCTGCCACTCGCATATCGGAAAGGCACGATAGACAAAAACGGTAAACTTTCTCTCTGGTCAGAGAACCTGAAGAACTGCCGGATTCCGGGAGTCGCCAATCTGGAAGCAGAAGGAGACAGATATTGGCACGAGCTGTCAACGTACTATATGAAGACCGCAGCCGACAAGGCCTGGGAGACCGCAGGAGATATTCTTCGAGTCACCCTCAACTTTGAGAACAGGGATGAGTTGGAAGTATTTCTGAAAGAACGTTTTGAAGAAGTGTTTTACAACTTTCTCCTTCGCACAAGCGAAGGCAACGAACACCTCTTTACTCCACAGAAAAACTATGAAGAAGCCGATGCAGCCATTCAGGGCCTTCTGGATTACTTTGACGAGAAAGGTACCACCAGCATGGTTGAGCTGGCATCCAGACTATTGTTAGACGCAAGTCTCGACGATATCCATACTAAGTTACGCGCGTTTTTCCACAGCGCATATTTCAATTATCTGGGCACCCATCCAACAATGCCCGACGACAGACTGGAAATCCAACTGACCGACAGATAAAACAAATAATGAGATGCCCTGCTGAACAAGGAGGAAAAGAGCCATGCCGGAGCGAAACCGTACGACGTGGTGATAATGTTCAAAATCATGGTGATACAGCGATACTACAATCTCAGCGACAATCAGACAGAGTACCAGATAGAGGACAGGCAGTCTTTCCGCCGTTTCCTCGGTTTGTCAAGCGGGGACAAGGTTCCTGACGCGAAAACGGTGTGGCTGTTCCGCGAGAAGCTGGTGAAGAGCGGTTCATCCGAGGTCCTGTTTCAGAAATTCGTAGATTTTCTGCGCCAGCATGTTTTCCTCCTCCGAAAGGCCTTCCCTGCAGGCATAAACGGACGCCACACGGTGAAACAACAGCGGATTCCCGTTTTCCATGTTCATCTTCATGCTACTATTTTTTAAAAAGCAAATTTAGGCAAAAAAGGAATACAGATATCCACTTTTTCAACTACCTTTGAAAAAAATTTACAATTCTATGTGATATTAAAAATATTTGTATATTTGCGACTGCATACTTATTCCACGCCTACCAGGTTAACGGATTCTCCCTGTATGGTTTACGTAATAACACAATTGGAATCCGATCATTAAAAACATCTCTAACATGAAAAAACATTTTATTTTTTTGCTGTTGTGCGGCATGACGATAGCCCTTTCCGCACAGACCTTTGGCGGTGGCAGTGGCACTCAAAGCGATCCCTATAAAATTTCCACCCCGGCACACCTCAAGGAGTTGGCTGCGTGGGTAAACCAGAATCCCCTTCCGGACCAGACGGCACACAAGGTGGAGAATTTCATATCCTATGACAAGTATTTCATCCAGACCGGTCCTATCGACATGGCGGAAGTCACCGATTTCGAACCTATCGGGAAATGGGGTGTCAATGCATTCGCCGGTCATTACGACGGACAGAACTATCCCATCAAAAACCTAAAAATCAACTCATCCACGAATTATTCCGGATTGTTCGGGGTGGCTATCGGAGCTGAATTCAAGCGGATTCGGATGGTTTCCTACCAATACACCATTAAAGCAATACAAAAAAAACAGCTTCTTTTACGGAAGCATCCTCGGATACATGAACACCCAAGCAATCTCAGGATGTGAAGAATCAGATATTCTGAAGTGGAAAGTACAGATTTACGATTGCGAATGCTCCGGCACCATCATCGTACCGGCAGACAGCATCAGAGATGCAACATGCGGCGGCATTGCCGCCGACGGATACATGGACATCCGGAACTGCAAAAGCTTTCTGAAAATGCAATGCGAAGACCCCGGCTCCTATAAAAGTGGGATTAGTGTTGGCGGCATTGCATATATCCTGTCGCCCCGTGTTGCAACAGACAGCACTGTCATAGAGCATTGCTTCTCTCACTTGGATTTTGTATGCAATGGGAACAATCCTCCCACGTGGATTGCCGGTATCGGCTGCACCACAAACGGTATCCGTCATTGCTTCTCCTCCGGAAAAATTTATGCGAGTACTGTAATGGGAATTGGCCAAGGCGACACCATCAGCTGCTGCGGAAGCGATGCGGAACTGCATGGAGGTTTAGCATACGGCATCATCAGCGGCGGCAGGCGGGTTTCTGACTGCTATTTCACCGGTTCCATCTATGACTATAGTGCGCAAGGAAACCATAAGGCACCGTTAGCCTCTGGCATACAGCGGGTGGAAAACTGCTATTCTGCCCCCTCCAAGCTGGATGCCAAGGTAAAGAATTCCATCGTCAACCAAATCAGCCCATCCGACCCGGTAGAACCCTATCCGATCCGCCACTGCTTTATCTCCTCCAATGTCAATGCCAAAGACAGTGCCTGGATTTCCCCTTCCTTCGAGGATTCAACCCAATACCGCCTTGACTTATTCCGGATGGACGATGCGGCCATGAGGACCACGGCGTTCGCTGACACCCTGAACAGCTACGTCGGCAAAAAAATCTGGAAACAGGATGCCGCCAGCAATTTCGGTTACCCCATTCTCGCCGCTTCGCCTCAACCCGCTTCCGTACTCACCCGCGAAGCCGACAGCATCACCGCCAAGAGTGCCCGACTGCACGCCACCTTCATCTACGGAGATGAAGCCATCAATATCCTCTCAAGAGGCATTGAATGGAGAGTACGGGAAGAAAGCACCTGGAACAGAGACACCGCCTTGCTGAATGACAACACATTGAAACTCGACAGCCTGCAACCGGAAAAAGTATACATGTTCCGAGCCTACATTGAGCGGAATCTCGGCGGCACCATCTATGGCAAAATCCTTACCCTCGTCACCAAACAGACCGATGCACTCAACGAGGCGGCTGCAGAAGAGCAAATCATCGTTAGCCCCAATCCCGCCATCGACCAGATACAATTGCGTGATGCGCAGGGTACGTTGCAAAACCTACGGATATTCAATGCCATCGGTCAGGAGGTGATGCAGCAGCAACTGACCGGCAGCACCGGCACGGTAAACATCTCCACCCTCTCCAACGGAATCTATTTCCTGCAAATCCAGACCGACCACGGCTCGGTCATGCGGAAAATCGTGTGACTAGTCCTAAATAACCGTTACAGGTTTTTACTGTGCAAAAATACTATTTAAACGCTGTCGGAAGCTTCCGACAGCGTTTTTTGTCTGCTTTCTTATAAGTTTTTATTTTTAAAGTGCATTGTTGGTGCATATATTCGG
>JAZLLH010000017.1:0-27475 GCA_045598025.1 Bacteroidales bacterium
AGACAATCACTACCATCCGCCTGCGGCTTCCCAACGGCGAGCTGTACAGCGAAACGCTTTACACGACACCGCAGCAGGAAGCCATCAGACCATTGATTGACCCGGATTTTGCGTAGGGTGCCTCATTGTCAAAGTCAGGAGGTAGTCCCATTCATCCATTGTCAAGGTGCGCCACATATGTGATTTGTTTCCGCCATTGCTGATGGCATTGTAAAAGGCCCAGTCGAAATTTGCCGTTCCGCCAGTCAAGTATATATATCAATGAGTTACAAATGGTTTTTCATACTTTCTCCGGCTGCAGCAACCCCAGCCGTATAATCTGCTCGTAACGGCACATGTTATAAACAAGGTTGATCATTCCTGTTATGACTGCTGCTCTCGCTAATCCGATGGTACGGACAAACAGTTTGTTCATGACACATTCCATGAAACCGGACACATGTTCCACGCGGCTGCGTGTCTTGGATTTCAGCCTGTTGCTTTCCATCTGCTCCTTTGTCAGCGGATGGTCTCTGTAGCCCTTTTCGCATATCCGGTCTTTCACCTCGTACTTTTCCAGCGTTTCCTCCTGTCCCACATATGCACTGTCGGCAAACAGTTCCTGACTTCTGTCCTTTTCAGTCAGCAGATTGTCCAGCGATTGCGAGTCGTGCGGTGCCAGCACAAAACTTGCGTCTACCATCCGGCCTTCATTGAATGCCATATTCTTGCTGTTCAGAAAATTTACGAATTTCTGAAACAGAACCTCGGATGCACCGCTCTTCACCAGCTTCTCGCGGAACAACCATATCGTTTTCGCATCAGGAACCTTGTCCCCGCTTGACAAACCTAGGAAACGGCGGAAAGACTGCCTGTCCTCTATCTGGTACTCTGTCTGATCATCGCTGAGATTGTAGTAGCGCTGTATCACCATGATTTTGAACATCATCACTACATCATACGGTTTCGCACCGGCACGGCTCTTTTTCTCCTTGTTCAGGACTGCATCCTCCAGTTCGTTACGGAACATCTCGAAATCAATCACCTTTGACAACTTATCCAACGGGTTGCCTATCTTGGAGAGTCTCTGCTGCCGCTCCTCTTCGTCAAACAATGTCAGGTGTCCTGTCGCTTTGTATTTCTGCATGGCTTTTCTTTTTGAATTACAATTATTTAACGAAGAATCTCATGTCTTATTGTTTGATTTCCAAATTTTTATCTATTATTAGAGGTTCCCACAAAAAATATCGATGCAGCAACGGACAAATCGTATCTGTTCTAGGCGTGCGTTGCGTCCGTGTGTATGTCCAGTTGCGGGAACGGAATCCGAATGTTGTTTTCGTTCAGTGTGTTGTATGCATCTTCCCGTATGCTTTTCCATACATCCCAGTATTCACTTGTTTTTACCCATAGCCACATGGCAATATCAACGGAACTTTCGCCCAAATTGGAGACGGCAAGCGTCGGTTTGGGGTCTGTCAGTATACGGGTGTCGGCTTCTATCATCTTTGTCAGCACCTGTTTGGCGAAGGCCAGATCGGTACCATACGCCACACTGACAGTAATATCTAAACGGATCTGTTCTTCATGGGTGTGATTGATAAGGGAGGTAGTGGCCAAATCGGAATTGGGAACAATGATGGTACGTCCGTTGAAAGGACGTATGATGGTGTGGAAAATGCGGATGTCCTTCACATAGCCTTTATAGGTTCCGCATTCAATGTAATCTCCTAAACGGAAAGGTTTCAGCAGCAGTATGATGACTCCGCCGGCAAAGTTCTGCAAGGTGCCCTGCAGCGCCATGCCGACAGCCAGGCCAGCTGCGCCGATGATGGCGATGAAGGAGGTCGCTTTGATGCCGACGATGTCCATCACCATGATGATCAACAGGACTTTCAGCATCACGTCGATGAAGGAGGTGAGAAAACTGAGGAGGGACATCTCCAGTTTCTGCTTTTCCATGATGCGGGTCAGTGTCTTTTTCAGCAGTTTGATCAGTTTGAATCCCACCCACAGGACGAGGATGGCTGCGAGCAGCCGGGGAAGGAATCCAGCCGTGAGTTCGGCGAGAGAACTGAGCGCGTTTTTCAAGATGGGGTTTTCTCCGGTGATGACGTTTTTTACATCCGACAGACTCTGAATGTTCTGCAGACTGTCCTGAATGGTGGAGTGTATGCTGTCTGCTGTTACCAGTTCTTTGGGTAAAATTTCGGTGGTGTTTTCACTTGCTTGGATCATAGGTGTACGGTTTATTGAAAATGAGTGATATGTTTTATGCTGTGCAGTTGGTGTGTCTGAACGTGGTCATCCAATCGGACAATACCATGCTCGTCCAGAAGATCGAGTCGGACGTGCCCGCTGCAGTGCAGAATGAGCCCGGAATCAAAGACGAATCCCACATGGGTAATTTGTCCTTCCGTATTTTGGAAAAAGGCCAGATCTCCGAAACCGGATTCCTGCAGGGAAATTTCTTCGCCGAGTCGGATCTGCTGAGAGGCATCGCGGGGCAGGGAGATACCCTGGGTCTTGAATACGGCCTGGGTAAATCCGGAGCAATCCGTTCCCCAAGGGGTGCGGCCGCCCCACAGGTAGGGCGCACCTTCGTACAGTTTCAGTATGTCGGTCAGGTTGTGGTGTGCGGGCAGTTCTTCGGCTTCGAAGCGGTAACTCCCTATATGGATGAACCGACTGTCGTTTGAAGGAAGCGTTGCCGCTGGTGGGCACCAGAAAGAAGTGCGTTCCTGCAAATCGCAGATGCGCAAAAAATCCTGAGTGGCTTCAGCCGGTGTGTCCTTCCATTCACGGTAATTTTTTTCGTCCAATGCTTTGTGCTGATTCGCTGCGATGAATCCGCGATAGCCGTCAAAGTCGGTTTCCACTTCCAGCCACTCACCTTCCGATTGCAGTATGCGATAGGTTTCGCCGAACAGCAGTTGGCTGACCATTTCGCTCCGGTGAGAGGCGCCCGCTCTCAAGGCAACGGCAGGAATGCTGCAAAATCCAAAATCTGTCATTTTTCAAAAATGATATTAAACATTAACGGCGCTTGTCATCCTTTTATTGTCTCGTTTTCGTATTTCTTTGTTGTCATTTGGCATATACTGCCGACGAGAAGTACAATATTTCATGAAATTTTACGTTATGCAACTTTGGTAATTTTAAAATGTATTCAAAAATGAGAACAACATTAAGTTATGTAGCAGCTGTTGCTTTGATTTGCGTGTCGGCGACTGGTTGTAAGAAAAAAAACGTTGAAGAACCGGTTCAGCCGGAATCTCCTTGCAAAGCCATGGTGGAAGAATATGCCCGTTTCGATTTGAAATCGGATTTGGTCGCTCAATTGTCAGACAATGAAAAGCAACTGATTCCCATTTTTGTCCGCATTTCCGAAATCATGGACGATTTGTTCTGGTTGCAGACCTATGGAGACAAAGCCCAGTTGGATACCATTACCGATGAGTATGCCAAGGAATTTGCCATGATACAGTACGGTCCTTGGGACCGTCTGAACGACAACAAGCCCTTCATCGCCGGATACGGAGCCAAGCGCCCTGGTTGCTGCTATTACCCGGACGACATTACCAAAAAGGAATTCGAATCCTTTGATGATGCCAGCAAGAATAGCCTTTATACGGTAATTCGCCGCGGAGAAGACGGCCAGTTGAAATCGGTGTGGTACCACGAAGCCTATGCCGAGCAGCTTCAGGAAGTTTGCCGTTTGCTGGATTCCGCTGCTGCCATAGCCGAGGATCCCGGTATGAAGAAATACCTGACCGAACGTAAAAAAGCTTTCGAAACCGATGATTACCTGGCCAGCGACCTGGCATGGATGGACATGAAGTCCAGCCGTCTCGATTTTGTAGTCGGACCGATTGAAAACTACGACGACAATCTGAATCAGGCCAAGGCTTCCTATGAGGCCTTTATTCTGGTGAAGGATGAGGAGCGCAGCCGCAACCTGACCAAATTCATACAGATGCTTCCCGGTCTGCAAAAGGAATTGCCTTGTGATCCGAAGTACAAAACCTTCGTACCCGGCACTTCTTCCGATTTGAACGTGTATGATGTGATTTATTATGCAGGAGACTGCAATGCGGGAAGCAAGACCATCGCCATCAATCTGCCGAATGATGATCGCGTTCAGGCCAAGAAAGGAGCTCGCCGTTTGCAGTTGCGCAATGCCATGCAGGCCAAATTCGACAAAATCATGGTTCCGATCGGTCAGCAGGTCCTGGATGCAGATGATCAGCAGCATCTGAAGTTCGATGCCTTCTTCTGGAACGTCACTTTTCACGAAGTGGCCCATGGTTTAGGTGTCAAACAGACCATTAACGGAAAGGGTAGCGTGGACGAAGCCATGAAAACGCAACGTTCCAATTGGGAAGAGGCCAAGGCCGACATTCTGGGACTGTTCCTGGTCTGCAAATTGATTGAAAAAGGAGAAATTACCGATATTACAGAGGAAGATGCTATTACCACTTATATCACCGGATTGTTCCGTTCTGTGCGTTTCGGTGCCGGTGAAGCTCATGGCATAGCCAATATCATGTGTTTCAACTTTATGGACACTCAAGGTGCATTCACCCGGGACGAAAAAGGAATATATCACATTGATTTTGAAAAAGCTAAGGCTGCCGTTGAAAAATGGGGAGATGTGATTCTGACCACCCAGGGCAACGGTGATTTTGATTTTGCCGAAAAATTTGCCAAGGAACAGGGTGTTATCAAAGGCGATATGCAAAAAGATCTGGACCTCATCAACAACAGCGGTATTCCGAGAGATATCCGCTTCAACGAAGGTCTGAAGGTTTTGGGCCTGAAATAACCGCACCTCCGGACGAGGATTACAGGGTCTCGCACGGCGGGACCCTTTTTTTGTGCTTCTGTTGAGGACTCGGCTTGTCTGTTTGCCGAAAATCAGTCTTGAATATGGCTACAGAAAATCAATAGGAATCCCTTGGTAGTACCTCAGCAGTATAACAGCCAGAGCAGCAGTGTATTTTGCCTGCAGCAGCTCCTGAGAAGCTTTGGCGCAGGATTCCGAGCTCAGCAGCAGTTCGACCGTGTTTTTGATTCCTGATTGATATTGTTCCCGAATCAGTCGGTGACTGGCATTGGCGGCTTCCAGCTGTGCTTTTGCCTGCATGTACCGGCTTTGTGCAGCAGTGACTTCGTTGTAGAGACTTTCAATGGCGTAGACCAGTTCTTTTTCCCGGCTGTTTATTTCCAATGCCAATTGCTGTTTTTCCAGTTGGGCTTTTTGCATGGAAATTTTGTTCTTCCATCCGTTGGAGATGGGAAATTGCAGGTGTAGTCCGATATTTTCGTTTAAGTTGTCGTTCAGTTGAATATTCGGATTTTCTTCGGAATCAAACCAGATACCGGTGCCAATGCTGGCCGATATGGAAAGTGTAGGCCAGTAATGGGCCGATGCCATCCTGCAATCCAGTTCGGCCATTTGCAGACTGATTTTCTGAGAACGTGTGTCCGGCAGGTTGGCAATGATCCGCTGATAGATCAGTTCTTTGTCCGGCAGGGAAGACAGAAATATTCCGGTGTCAGCGTCAAAGGCTTGTATTTCCAGGTTTTCTTTGGCTTCCAGCTCGAGCAATTGCTTTAGTTTCAATTCTTTTTCATTCAGTTGCTGCTGTCCGCAGACCAATTGGTAAAGGCTGTTGCTGTGCTGTGCTGCCACTTGGGCGTAGTCGCTTGGGGAAATGGAGCCTGCATCCAGTTTGTGTGCAGCCAATTCCAATTGGGCTTTGGAGGAAAGAAGGGCGCTTTTCAGTACTTCCACATTTTCTTTCAGATACACTATGTCTGTGAATATCCGTATGATGGACAGGTCCAGCTCGAATAGGGTTTTTTCCTTGTTTGTTTTTTGCAGCAGAATATTTAAATTGCTTTTTTTCAGGTTGTTGAATTGTTCCATTCCATTGAACAGGCAAAAACTTCCTCCCAAATTATAGCGGGCGTTGAAAGAGTGGTCTGACATGAATTCATTCATGGAGTTTTTTATGTTCTGGCTACTGTATCCGAGTGATGCGGAGACATCAATTTCTGGTAGCAAATCGCTCAGAATCTGTCTTTTTGTGTATTCGCTTTCCTGAATAAGCAGGTCCGATTGTTTGATTTGGAGACTGTTGCTGTGTGCGTAATCCAGACATTTCCTCATCGACCATCCGGCTGTATCTTGTGCGGAAACGGAAAGAACTGCCAAGCAAGCCGGAATGAGGCCGAAAATTTTTTTACAGTGGTTCATGTGGTGATTTTTTAGGGTTAATGTATAAGAGGTTTGGGAAACGGCCGTTGCGCGTGACGCTGTCCGGTAGTTATTCCCCTTTGGCAATTTGGTTCCGGTCTATCTGATATACTTCCAGATTGGCCGGGACGCCCCGCTTAATGTCGAAACGGAGCGCGGTGGTGAATTTTTGCCAGCCATGGTAGCCGGCGGCTCCCGGATTGAGATGCAGCAATCCGAACTGTTCGTCCCTCATGACTTTCAGAATGTGGGAATGTCCGCTGATGAAAAGTCGGGGATGATACTGCTGTATCAGTTGCTTTCCCTGTGGGCTGTAGTGCCCCGGATAGCCTCCGACATGAATCATGCAGACAGAAATGCCCTCAACGTTAAAAACGGCATATTCCGGGCATTCCGTGCGGACGTCCTGTCCATCGATATTGCCGTACACCGCCCGAACGGGCTTGAAAGACTGCAGTCGGTGAAGGGTCTCGGCATTGCCGATGTCTCCGGCATGCCACAACTCATCGCACCCGGCAAAGAAATCGAACAATGCGGGCAGAATAAAACCATGGGTGTCGGAAAGCAGTCCTATTTTCATAAAAGCAAAGCAAGGGTGGAAATTCCACCCTTGCCATTCGGGTGAATTTTCTTATTTCAGCAATCGGATGAATTCCAGCGTAAGATCCCATACTTCTTTTACGGTGCGGATGAGCAGTTTTTCATCCGGGGAGTGCACTCCGCGCATGGTAGGTCCGTAGGAAATCATATCCATTTCCGGATATTTTTCACCTATGAGTCCGCATTCCAGTCCAGCGTGAATGACTAGTACGGCAGGGTCTTTCTGATAGAGGTTGCGGTAGGCCTGCTTCATCAGTTTCATTACTTGGGAATCTCCGTTGGGTGCCCATCCGGGATATCCGTCGGTGAAGCTGACATCGGCTCCCATCAGTTCGAAAGTGGCAGCCACCATGTTGGCAGCATCGTCTTTCTTGCTTTCCAGAGAAGAACGTTGGCTGGTGACTATTTTGACCTGTTTGCCTGTGGTCTTGATGGAAGCCAGGTTGGTGGATGTTTCCACAAATCCTTCAATGTCCTGGTCCATGGCAAGCACACCGTGAGGGCATGCGTACAAAGCTTCCACCAGATCGCATTGGGTATAGTTATCCATCACTTTCTTGGGGAGTTCGGCTGCTTCGATTTCCACGCGGACACCGGCATCGGAATTCTTGAATTCCTGGCGGATGGTTTTGTCGAATTTCCGGACATATTCCGTGAATTCTTTTTCGTGGGCAGCAGGCAGGGTGATGAGCGCCTTGGCTTCCCGGGCAATGGCATTGTGCAGATTACCTCCGTCTATGGATGCCAGACAGGCATCATAGGCAAAAGTGGCCTCGTGCAGCACGCGGGTAATGATTTTATTGGCGTTTCCGCGCTTCTTGTTGATGTCATCTCCGCTGTGTCCGCCCTGCAAACCTTTGACGGTAATGAGGAAGGCTTTGCTGTCCTTCGGCGTGTCTTCTTCATCGAAATCAACGGTGATTTCCGTGTTTTTGCCTCCGGCGCAGCCGATAAAGAATTGTCCTTCGTCTTCGGAATCCAGATTTAACAGCATTTTACCTTTCAAAAAGTCTTTCTTCAGGGCATAGGCACCGGTCAGTCCGGTTTCTTCGTCCACGGTGAACAGGCATTCGATGGGGCCGTGCTCAATGTCCTTGCTTTCCAGTATAGCCAGTTCCATGGCAACACCAATGCCGTCGTCTGCACCCAATGTGGTTCCCTTGGCCTTAACCCAGTCTCCGTCAATGTATGCCTGGATGGGGTCGGTCTCGAAGTGAAAGTCGACATCGTTGTTTTTTTCGCAAACCATGTCCATGTGAGCTTGGAAGATGATGGGGGTGATGTTCTCTTTGCCGGGAGTGGCCGCTTTGCGGATGAGGACGTTGCCGGCTTCATCGGTAATGGTTTCCAGCCCGAGTTTTTCGCCTGTGCGCACGAGGTATTCCACCATCTTTTTCTCCTTTTTGGAAGGACGCGGAATCTGATTTATTTCATGGAAGTATTTCCATACGATTTGAGGTTGCAGTTGGGTGATTTCTTGTTCCATATGTGATTTTTTTTATAGGATTGAATTTTTTTCTTGCGTGTTGTTTTGAAAAGGTTCTGTGTCGTATGGGATCAAAAAAGGAATCCCAGGGAAATCCAGACGCGGTTGGTGTTTGTTTTGGAATGCTGGAGTACGGAGGTGAGTGTCCGTCGGTAGGAGAAGTCCAGTGTGAGACGGTTCCAGTCTATACCCAGACTGCTGATCCAATCCAGGTTGTTTTGATTGAATTCTTCTCCTTTGATGCGGATATCCAAGTCGTTGGGTGATATCCAAACCAGGGCCCTGTATTCCATTCCGGTGGCCAGTCTCAATTTGCAGTTTCCGAAATCCAGCAGATTGAGACCCAGTTGAACGGGAATGCCCAAGTAGGCGTTTTTGAGCCCGGCCGATGAATCGGATCGGGTAAATGTTTGCCTGTCTGCAAAATATCGGATCCCTGTATTCAGGTGCAAGGAGTTCCCGAAGCGCATCTGTATGCCGAAATTGAAATCGGAAGTACGCAGGCAGCGGAGGTCTCCATAAGCGTCCTCGATTTGTATGGGGAGTTCCAGACCGGCAAACAGTCCCCAACGGGCGAAGCGGTGCTGGGCCCCGGCCTGCCCTGCTGAGAACAGGCACCATAGGCAGCAGATGATGGTGATGATTCTGTTGATTATATTGTGCATAGGATAAGCTTTAGTGAAGGTTGGCTCCGATGATTCTCAAAAATTCTTGCCGCGTATTGTATTGTTTGAGGAATGCTCCGGTGAAATCCGAAGTGGTGGTGACGGAATTCTGCTTCTGTACCCCCCGCATGGACATGCACAGATGCTGGGCTTCAATGACGACGGCCACTCCCAGGGGATTCAGTGTTTCCTGTATGCATTCCTTAATCTGGGTGGTCAGTTGCTCCTGAATCTGCAGGCGGCGGGCAAAGGCATCCACCACTCTCGGAATCTTACTCAGGCCGACAACCGTTCCATCCGGAATATAGGCCACGTGCGCCTTCCCAAAAAACGGAACCATGTGATGCTCGCAAAGGGAGTATATCTCGATGTCTTTTACAACAATCATTTCTTTGTAGTCTTGTTTGAAAAGAGCCGATTTCAGTATAGCCTTGGGGTCGGTGTGGTATCCCTGCGTGAAAAACTGCATGGCTTTGGCCACTCTTTCCGGGGTCTTGAGCAGACCCTCTCTTTCCGGATTTTCGCCCAGAATCCGCAGTATGGCATCGCAATGCACCATCAGTTGACGGGTAGTTTCTTCCCCATACAGGTCTTTTCTTGTGTAACCTTCGTTTTCTTCTTCCATGATTAGCTTTTTATAATGAAAAATAAGGATTGTTCATCGTTTCAAAGTAGAGGTCGGTCGGTTCTCCGTGACCAGGCAGTATTTTTGTTTCGGCGGGAAGCAGTGCCAGTTGTTTCAGGCTCTGGACCAAATCATCGGGGGAACCTCCCGGCAGATCCGTTCGTCCCACACTTTGACAGAAAAGGGTATCTCCGCTGAAAAGTGTATGGCTTTCGCGGTGCAGCAGACATACGCTTCCCTTGGCATGCCCCGGTGTATGCAGGATTTCCAGCGTATCGTTTCCGAATACGACGGGCTGGTCTGTTTGCAGAAAACGGTCGGGGGCGGGATATGTATTTTGGGGAAATCCCATGATTTCTGCGTAGGAATTGGCCCGTCTGTAATCTTTCAGACAGTCAGGGTGTGCGTGCAGCAGGATGTCCGGAAACTGTTTTTTCAGGAATCCGCAACCTTGAATGTGGTCAATGTGGCCGTGCGTCAGCAGCATGTGTATAGGTTTTGCCTGTTCGTTTCGGATCATGTCAAGCAGTTGCTTTTCTTCTTCGGAAGATTGGCAGGCAGGATCAATGATGACGGATTCTCCATTGTCTGAAACGAGGAGATAAGTGTTGACGTAAAAATGATTGAATACAGCAGTCTTGATTTTCATGTTCAAAGTTCGGATTTGATGTCCAACAGATAGGTCTTGATCTTGTTGAGAGAGTTGTAGATTTCCCTGTTTTTATCCGCTTTCTCCTTCTTGGAAGACAGTATGTCCTTGGCTCCCTGCAGGGTGTGTCCGCGTTCTTTGACCAGATAGAAGATGGTTTGGAATGTTTCCATGTCTTCCCGAGTGAAGTAGCGGGTCCCTTTTTTGTTCTTGAACGGTTTGAGAGTGTCGAATTCTTTTTCCCAAAATCGTATCAGGGAGGTGCTGACTCCGAAAATTTCGGCCACTTCGCCTATTCGGTAGAACATTTTGGCCGGATTTTCTTCAATAAAGGGGAGTTCTTTTTTCTTCTCCAAGACGAATACAGATATAAATTTATTGTTAATAAGCTAATTAATACAATTGAATTCAAGTGAGAATTCAATCAACAAAGATACATAAAAAATGTTTCGGTTGGGAGCCGTAAAATATTTTTCTGCCAAACATGTTTTTTGCGCGCGCGCAAAAAAAGATTTTGTATATTTGCATTCTAAACTATAAATAGTCTATTTTAACGCAAAGTATGAATAATCAAAAAGTTATCCGTTTCTGCAAGCGTTTGTCGCTTGTGTTTTTCGTGGCTGGCCTGTTATTATCTTCCATGGATGCGGGTGCCCAATCCAATCGGGGTAAGCATAAGAACAATTTTTCCAAGTCCGGGAAAAGTTTCGCGGTCATGCGTCATGGAATGACGCTGAATTTGGGAACCAGCTTGGATATTACTCCCATGGTGGGCTTGGGTTATGCCTGCAGCCAGTATTACGGGATCGGCAACCGATTCATGCAGCAGAGTCTCACATATCAGGTTGGCATCGGTGATGAGCTGATTCACAACGTGGTGGGTGCTTTTCATTGCTCCTATATCGGAAACTGGGACATGAATCCATTTTTGTATGGTCTGGCTGTCCATTTCGCCATGTCACCCGACAAATATTCCGAGACCAATATGGGAAATCTGTATCTGCGTCCGGAATTCGGTATTTCTTTCCCGATGAAATACGGAAAGCGGACTCAGGAGCGTCTGCCGTTTTCGGCCTCCATCATGTATGGTTACAATTTGGGACTGTTTATGAACCGGAGCGAGCTGCAGGAATACAGGGAACGCTACGGAATCAATAGTGATGCGGATCTTCCTTGGACCAGTGTCAATCATCATATGATTACCATTCGTCTGAATTTCAATTTCGCCAATATCCGCGAGTTCCAGTAGAAACATTTAATTTCCGGATTATATTATGAAATCTTTCTTTAAGATTGTGTTCGCATCCATGCTGGGAATGGTTCTCTTGTGGGTGTTGCTTTTGATTTTGTTCATTTCCATCGGTGCATCATCCGTTTCCAAAGTCCCGTCGGTCAAGCCTTGCTCCGTATTGGAAATCGATTTGAACGGAGTTCTTGTTAAAGAGCGCGTTTCAACAGCAGATATTTCCGTTTATTACCGGGCGGTACAGAAAGAATACTGTATCGGTTTGAATGAATGGGGGAAAGTGCTGGAAAAAGCGGCAGAAGATCCCAATATCATCGGTATCTCCCTGAAACCCGGCAGCGTATCGGCTGAACCGGCTACTTTGAATGCTATGAGGCGTTCCCTCTTGAAATTCAAGAAATCGGGGAAATTCCTGTATGCTTTCGGACACACCTTTTCCCAGTCCGGATATTATCTGGCGTCTGTTGCGGATTCCATATTCATGAATCCGCAGGGTGAGATTGATTTCCGCGGAATGGCAGCGCAGGTGTTTTTTTACAAAGATCTGCTGGACCGCTTGTCGGTAGATGTACAGGTTGTAAGGCACGGTAGCTACAAAAGTGCGGTAGAACCTTTTGTGGCCAGCGGAATGAGTGAGGCCAACCGTAAGCAGATTTCCGCCTATCTATCTTCTTTATGGTCGACTTTTTGCGGACACATATCCCATTCCCGCGGGGTGGATACCAAGAAACTGAATCTGGTGGCCGACAATCTGATGCTTTATGGAAATTCGCAGTCTGCAGTCAGTCTGCATTTTGTGGACGCATTGGCCTATCCGGACGAATATCAGGATGTGCTGGAATCCCGTTCCAGAAATGTGGATTCTACCCTTGACAAGTGCCGCAGCATTTCTTATTCCAAATACAGCAAGTCCATTGCGAGCAACACGGCACCTTATAAAGTGGCCATTGTGTACGCCGTGGGCAGCATTGTGGACGGGGAAGGCGGTCCGGATGAAATAGGAAGAAACATTGCTGAGGAATTGAAAAAATTGCGTGAAAACAAATCAGTGAAGGCGGTGGTGTTGAGAGTCAATTCCGGTGGAGGAAGCGCATTGATGTCCGATCGTATCTGGCGTGAGGTTACATTGTTGAAAGCCTGCAAGCCGGTCGTGGTATCTATGGGAGATTATGCGGCTTCCGGTGGTTACTACATATCGTGTGCAGCGGACTGCATTGTGGCTGAGCCCATGGCACTGACAGGTTCTATCGGAGTGTTTGGAATGCTTCCGAATCTGGAAAAAACCCTTTCCAAGAAATTGGGAATCAAAGTGGAAACCGTCAAGACCAATACCTATTCAGACCTGATGGGGAACGGCTTGCGTCCTCTTTCTACCTACGAGAGCAATGTGCTGCAGCAAGGTGTAGAAAGAGTCTATGATACGTTTGTCAAAAGAGTGGCGGATGGACGTCACTTGAGTGTGGAACGCGTGGATGAAATTGCCCAGGGACGGGTGTGGACCGGTCGGGATGCCTTAGGCATAGGATTGGTAGATACATTGGGGGGATTGGATCTGGCGGTGAGAATTGCAGCGGGACGTGCCAAACTTTCCAATTATGCCATACTGGAAACACCAGCTCCCCAGAATTTTCTGGATGTTTTTACTACTACTCTGATGCAGTCCAGAATGAGCCGTCAGCAGGCAAGCCTGGAGGGGACCCCTCTCTATCCGTATTACGAGGCTGCCGAAGCCATGGCAAAATGCAAAGGAATTCAAACGCGTCTCCCGTATTGGGTGAGTATGCAGTAGGATTATGTTGACAAGGCGCAAGAAACAGAATATATTTTACCTGTTCATCGGCATACTGATTGGAGTGGCCGTGAGCAGTGTGGTGGTGTCTTTTCAGGTGATCAAGCGTTTTACACAGGAAAATCTGGAACGCATCCATCATCTGACAGTCCGGGATACCGTGGAAGTGGAGGCTCGACCTTCCGTGCGTTCCGTTCCTGTCCGGACGGAAACAGTCAGCGGGAACAGCGTTGTTTCAGACAGCCTGGTGGAAGTGGACACAACAGCAAAAGACGCCGTGGATGACATCATTCTTTCAGATATGCGTATATCGTCTGTCGCGCTGTCTGTCCCTGTGCGTTTTTCCGATACCACCCGTGCCGAAACTTTTCGGACACTGCAATTGGAACAATGGGAAAGCCCCATGCATTTCATAGGCTACAAGAAAGAGGGACAGAGGGTAGTTATCTATGGCCTGAATATAGACGAATTAGAGTTCTATTATCGGGACCACATGTTGTTTATCCGCTATGGAATACAGGAACTGATGCTCAAGGAAACGATTTCGTTTGTCCGGTTTCCGGTTTCATTCCTTCACCAACAGACAATCGGGGAGAAGGCTTCTCTCCATTGATTTTTGAAAACTAATAACCTAAAAACAACGTAAAATGAAAAGTGTAAGAATTTTTTTGACAGCAGTACTGGTGACATTCTCTATGGCTGGAGCTTTTGCTCAGATGAAGGCTTCTTTTCGCTTGAGCGGCCTGATGACCATGGGAGAATTGGCAAAGGAAACCACGCTTCTTTCTATTGAGGAAGGTATTCATACCGGAAATGCGGCTAAGTACGGCGCTTCGTTCGGATTGCAGATTTCCCGAGTTTTTTCCAATTTTCAAGTATTTGTGAGCGGTGATGCCATGTGGACTCCTATGAACGAAGGTGTGCGAAACAATTACGATGAAATCAGTTGGACCAAACCGTATTACATCAATGCTCCCATCCTGTTGGGTGTGGGTTATGTCCTGCCTTTGGGATCCGATGGTATGGGGCTGTATGCAGAAGCAGGTATAGGTGCCAACTTTTTCTTCATGACTCCTTTCGGAACAAAGGACAATCTGACCAAATTCGAGTGTACGGTTAGCCCGGCCCTGGAAGCTGGCGTGGGATTCTATTTGAACGAAGCTTTCAGTATCGGTGTCCATTATTATGCCCTCGGTTTCTTGGATGGAGTAGAAAAGAAGTACAAGGATTTGGATCAATCCACCTATTATACTGCCAGCATGCTGGCTTTGCGCTTGGGCTTCCATTTTTAGGAGTCGCACATTTGGGTGTTGCAAGCATCCCGTTAACAGAAAAAACTGACAGTTATGTTATGCTTTGAGAGAGTCTTTGTTTTGTACGCATTGTTTCTGATTCCGCTTTGCATTCCGCTGTATATTCTGTTCAGACGTCGGCAACGCAGGGAAGCGGAGGCGTATGGGGATTTGGGCTTGTTGAAAGGTTTGGCTCCGGATTATTCCTCCCGTATGAAAAATGTGAAATTCATTCTCCGCTGTCTTGCCTATGCCTGTATGGTGCTGGCTTTGGCCAATCCACAGGTGGGAAGCGGTGTGGAGAAGGGAAAGCGCAAAGGGGTGGACCTGATGTTCTGTCTGGATGTATCCAACAGCATGCTGGCACAGGATTACCAACCCAATCGTCTGATGTCGGTCAAGCAGGGGATGATGTCTCTTTTGGATAAATTGAACGGTGACAGGATTGGATTGGTAGTATTTGCTGGAAAATCATTTGTGCAGTTGCCTGTCACTTCGGATTATGCTGCTGCCAAGATGTTCATATCCAATGTGTCTACCCGTTCGGTCAGTGAGCAGGGTACGGATTTGGCCGGTGCCATTGACAAAGCGGCTGTGGCCATGCTCCCGAATTCGGAAACTCCGCAGACTTCGGCACCCAAGGTTTCCAAAGTGATGATTGTCATTTCCGATGGGGAAGATCATGCCGAAGATGCTGTGGAAATGGCCAAGGCGGCAGCTTCCAAAGGAATATCCGTATATACTGTAGGTATAGGGAGTGAATCCGGAGAACCCATACCGGTCGGCAATGGCAGCGGTGCCGTTACCTATAAAAAGGACAGGGAAGGGAATACGGTCATCACCCGTTTGAACGAGCCTTTGTTGAAGGAGGTGGCTGCGGCCGGCCGGGGGAAATACATTCATGCGTCCAATGCCTACGTCAGTTTTGACCGCTTGTTCGAGGAAATTTCTCTGATGGAGAAGGGCGATATTGAGGATGTTGTATTTTCCAGGTACAATAGCAGGTTTTACATACCTTTGGCTCTGGCTTTTCTGTTTTTGCTTCTGGATGTTTGTCTGCCAAACAAAAAGCTGGTCCGTTGGTCGGAAATTCCATGGCTGAACAAAAAAGTGTTCTGTGTTCTGTTTCTGTTGTCTTTTTTGCCTGCAGTTTCGGCTCAAACATCATCGGAATGGAAATACCTGCGTCAAGGTAACCGAAAGTATGCGGAGGCTTTGAGAATGGAGAAGGATGCGTCGAGGACGGCATCTGAGAGAGGCGACCTGAAACAGCGGGAAAGTGCGGAAAAGCAGCAGCAGGCCCAACAAAAATTCGAAGCAGCAACCACCGATTATCTAAAGGCCAATGAGTCCAAAAACAATTACTACAAGAGTATCTATAATTTGGGAGATGCTCTATATAAACAAGGGAAATATGAGGAGGCTGCTCAGAAATTCAAACAAGTGACGGAAATGTCCGGCTTGGATCAGAAGACAAAGTTCAAGGCTTATCATAACTTGGGAAACAGCTTGGTCAATCAGAAAAAGTATGGGGAAGCCGTGGAGGCCTATAAAAAATCCTTGAAATTGAATCCGAAGGATATGGACACCAAATACAATTTGGAATATGCCAAGCGTAAGTTGGCGGTGCAGCAACAGCAGCAGCAACAGCAACAGCAGCAGCAACAGCAGCAACAGCAGCAGGAGCAGCAACAACAGCAGGAGATGCGGAAACAACAGCAAAAAGATGATCAGCGTCAACTGGATGCTTTGCAACAGAACGAACGGCGAACTCAGGAAAAAGTAAAGAAAGCAGAAGCTGAGCAAGGGCGTCCGTTAAGGCAGGAAAAAGATTGGTAAAATGAAAAATGCACACATGAAAAATTACAGGTCCGTATATCTTTTGGGGATTCTCTTATGCCTGATATTTGCTGTTCCGTCCTTTGCACAGGACGTGCAGGTGAGAGCAAGTGCCCCCTCAACGGTAAGTGTAGGACAGCAGTTCCGTTTGGAATATTCGTGCAATGAGAAGATCTCCAATCTCAGTCTTCCCGCTATGCGCGATTTTACCGTATTGGGAGGTCCTTCTACATCTACGTCTTCCAGCATACAGATTATCAACGGACAACGTTCCAGTTCCACAACTTATTCCCATACCTACTATCTTCAGGCAGACAAACAGGGGGATTTTGTGATTCCGGCGGCCAATGTAAGTGTAGGCGGGAGAAACTACAAATCCAACAGTGTCAGCATTAAAGTGGTGGACGGAGGAGGGCAGTCTGTCGCACCTTCCCATAGCGGAAGATCCCAGGGCGCTTCGTCCGCTGCAGCACCTTCCTCTTTCAGCAAGGGAGATGTTTTTGTCAAGGCGGAGGCGTCCAAGACCAATCCCTATGTGGAGGAAGAAGTGATTGTGCGTTACCGCTTGTATGTGCCGGCCAGTGTGCGCTTTCAGGCCAATATCAAGAAAGCACCTTCGTACGCCGGTTTGTGGTCTTATGATTTGGGCGATCGTAATGCTGAGCTTCAACCCTATAGAGAAAATTATAACGGCAAGGCGTACAATGTGGTGGATCTGTTCTCCGTGGCGGTATATCCGCAAAAAGCGGGAACCCTGACCATTTCTCCGCTGGAGGTTGAAATGATGGTTCAAATCGCTGTTCAACCGCAACGCAGCGGAGATCCGTTTACGGATTTTTTCAATATGTTCGCCGGACAGAGCGTGCAGAATATGGAGTTGGATGTGGCTTCCAAGTCGGTGACAATTCAGGCGAAAGCTTTGCCTTCCGCCGGCCGTCCCGACGATTTCAGCGGATTGGTCGGACATTTTTCTATGAATGCCCATTTGAGTCGGAATGAATTGAAGGCAAATGATGCCACCAATTTGACTATCAGCGTATCCGGAAACGGGAATCTGCAGCATGTCGAGGCTCCGGAAATAACATTTCCAAGTGATTTTGATTCCCATGAACCGACTGTTTCCGACCGTATTTCCACTCCGGAAAAAGGTGGAGTGAATGGCTCCCGTTCCTTTGAGTATGTCCTGATACCTCGCGAGGCGGGAACCTACGATCTTCCGGCAGCATCGTTTTCCTATTTCGATCCCACAGCTCGCAAATATGTTACTCTGCACAGTCCGGCCTTCCACTTGAAAGTGGGCAAGGGAGATAAGGTGAGCACTTCAGAAACACGCGCTTCCAACAAAAAAGATGTCAAAGAAGTAGGTAAGGACATCCGGTTCATACGGACCGGACATCTTTCCGCCCGTTCGTCTCATCCGGATTTTTTCCTTTCGCCTTTGTACGGATTGCTGCTGCTCCTTCCGGCTGTTTTGTTCCTGATCTTCTTGTGGATTCTCCGCAGGCGTAACTTCAATCGCTCCCATCGGGTGATGATGAAGGATAAAAGGGCATCCAAGGTAGCCCGCAGGCGTCTGAAAATGGCGGAGCGCTATTTGAAATCCAATGACAATGTACATTTTTACGAGGAAATATCCCGTGTTCTTTGGGGGTATGTGAGCGATAAATTCCATTTGCCTTTAGGGCAGCTTTCTTTGGAAACAGCCCGTCAGAAACTGGCGGAGCGACGGATGAATCCGGAGCGCATCGATGAATTTCTGGAAACTTTGAATCAGTGTGAATATGTGCGTTTTGCGCCATCTGCCGACAATGTTCCGGAAAAAATGTACGAAAAAACATTTGCTTTCATCTCAAGGATGGAGCAGGAATTGAAAAATCTGTAATTTCTTTTCATGAAGCGGTGGTTATTATTGACTGGTTTTTTTGTCTTGTTCTTTACGGTTCAGGCACAGCAGAAAACCAAAAATGTCATTCTCCTGATTGGAGACGGCATGGGGCAGGAACAGGTACACGCATTGAATTTGCTATGCAACAAAGGCACATGCTGCATGCAGACTTTTCCTTTCCGAGGTTTGTCCATGACGTACAGTCTCAGCGATTCCATTACGGATTCAGCGGCAGGCGGCAGTGCGCTTTCTACCGGAAAAAAACTGTCAATGGGTATTTGTCTATCAACAGGGATTCTACTCCGAACGAAACTCTGTTCGAAGAAGCCAGGCGATGCGGAAAATCCACGGGCTTTGTGGTTTGTTGTCCGATGACGCATGCTACGCCGGCTTCTTTCTATGCACATGTTGATAATCGGAATAAAAGCGAGTTGATTGCCAAACAATTGGTGAATGCTGAAGTGGATTTTGCGGTAGGAGGGCATATCCAGCACTTCTGCTCCCGCAGCGACAGTCTCAATCTGCTCGACAGTATGCTGCATCGTTCCTACCGTTTGGCTTATACTTTGGACGAAATGAATCGATTGGATGCTCCCCGCTGCATGGCTATATTATCCGAGCGCAAGCCCGGTGATGCCGACGCCCGGGGCAGTTGGATGCGCGATGGTCTGCGCAAGGCGTTAGAACTTCTTTCCCAGGATACGGACGGCTTTGTTTTGATGGTGGAAGGATCTCAAATAGACATGGCTGCCCATGCCAACAACCTTGAATATTTCATCAAGGAAATTTTGGAATTTGATGATCTGGTAGAAATGGCCAAGGCATTTGCCGCTGCCGACGGACAGACGCTGGTGGTGGTGACAGCCGATCACGAGACCGGCGGTATGAAAGTGGCAGCCAAGGCCGATCGCTGCAAAGAAAAAGTTGTGAAAAATCCGAGTAAGTACATCCGTTTTACCCGCAAGAGTCATACCGGAACACCTGTCCCTGTATATGCTTTCGGTCCTGGAGCCGAACTTTTTCAGGGAGTGATGGAAAATACCGAAATCCACGACAGGATTTCCCGTCTGATGCAGGGAAAATAGCTTTTTGTTTTCAATCGATTCTCCGGATGTCCGCCCCGATGGCATTGAGTCGGGTGTCAATGTTCTGATATCCCCGGTCTATCTGTTCAATATTGTGTATGGTGCTTTTTCCGTTGGCAGAAAGAGCTGCAATCAGCAGGGCAACACCGGCACGTATGTCGGGGGAGGTCATTACCGTACCTTTGAGAGCGGTACGGTGGTCCAGACCGATGATGGTGGCTCGGTGCGGGTCGCATAGGATGATTTGGGCACCCATATCAATCAATTTGTCCACAAAAAACAGGCGGCTTTCAAACATTTTCTGATGTATGAGCACACTGCCTTTGGCCTGTATGGCAGTTACCAGTGCGATACTGATGAGGTCCGGGGTGAATCCGGGCCAGGGCGCGTCGGCAATGGTGAGAATGGATCCGTCCATGAAAGTGTCGGCTTCATAGTGCGGTTGGGCCGGAATGTGAAGGTCTTCACCCTGCCGTTCCATTTGTATGCCGAGACGTTCGAATACTTTGGGAATCAGTCCTAAATGTTCGAATCCGACATTTTTTACCGTAATATCTGAGCCGGTAATGGCGGCCATGCCGATGAAACTTCCTATCTCAATCATGTCGGGGAGCAGGCGGTGTTCGCAACCGTGCAAACTGCTCACTCCTTCAATGGTCAGCAGGTTGGAACCTACACCGGAAATTTTGGCCCCCATGCGGTTGAGCATGCTGCATAGCTGGTACAGGTAGGGTTCGCAGGCTGCGTTGAAAATGGTGGTAGTGCCTTCGGCCAGCACAGCGGCCATGACAATGTTGGCCGTGCCGGTAACGGAGGCTTCTTCCAACAGCATTCGGCAACCTTTCAGACGTCGGGTGTGGACGCGGTAGAGCCCTTTGGTTTCCTCGTAGGTGAATTCCGCACCGAGGCGCATCATGCCGTCGAAATGGACATCCAGTTTGCGTCGGCCGATTTTGTCTCCTCCGGGGCGGGCTACAATGCCTTTCTGAAAACGTGCCAGCAAAGGCCCGAGCATCATGATGGAACCGCGCAGACTGCCGGATTTTTTTTGAAAATCCTCGCTTTCCATATAGTCGAAGTTGATGTCAGCTGTTTCAAAGATAAAGCAGCCCTCTGAAGGATTTTCCACTTTTACGCCCATGCCTTTCATCAACTCGATCAGGCGGTTGATGTCGCGTATGTCCGGAACGTTGGACAACATCACTTTTTCCTTTGTCAGCAAAACAGCGCAGATGACCTGCAGTGCTTCGTTCTTGGCTCCCTGGGGAGTAAGTGTGCCATGAAGAGGTCGCCCTCCATATATTTCGAAACTTGCCATACGATAAATCTTCGATGATTTACCGTATGAACGCGCTACGGGCCGAAAAAGTATATACACGAAGAGTAAATGTGCGAATTTATTTTATGGGAGCATTGGAAAATCATATTCGAAAAATTACTACCTTTGCTCTTTTGGAGTTAAAAGCAAGCTTAAGATACATCAATCAATGAATCAAGAAAATATCATACAAGAACTTTTGGCAGGCGAAGAAGAAGTAGTACCTTTGTTAACCTCTGTAGAGATGGAGGAACTGAATAAATGCGAGGTTCCGGACGTCTTGCCGGTGCTTTCTTTGCGCAATACGGTGATGTTTCCGGGAATTGTCATTCCTGTCTCTGTCGGCAGGGAAAAATCGCTGCAATTGGTCAATGACAATTACCGGTCAAAGAATCTGATTGGAGTGTTTTCTCAAAAAGACGAAAAGGTGGTTGATCCTTCTTTTGACGATTTGTACCGGATTGGGGTCGTGTCCAAAATACTGAAACGTTATCAGATGCCGGATGGTACAACAACCATTGTGATTCAGGGTATCCGTTTATGCCGAATGGAAGAGGTGGTGTCGGATGAACCCTATATGCAGGCCAGGGTTTCCCTGATCGAGACAAACGATGATGATGAAGAAGTTCTGAAATCGGATGTATTCAAAGCAACGCTTGCTTCTTTGAGTGATGTAACCGGAAAATGCATGAAACTGGCAGGAGGCGTTATTCCTGTTGAATCTCTGTTTGCTTTGAAAAATATGGGGAATCCGCCTTTCCTGGTCAATTTTATTGCTTCTAATCTTCAGGTGGATGTTTCTGAAAAACAAAAAATACTGGAAGATACCAATATCCTTTCCAGGACCAGAAAAGTGCTGAAGCAGCAGAACAAATGTCTGCAGATGGAAGAGCTCAAAGCCCAGATCCAGAACAAGACCAAGGTGGAGATGGACAAGCAGCAGAAGGAGTATCTCTTGAGTCAGCAGTTGAAAGTGATACAGGATGAATTGGGCGATACCTCGGCCGATCCGGGTGTGGCGGAATTGGAAGCCAAAGCTGCTGCGAAACACTGGTCGGAGGAAACCCGGCTGCAGTACGAAAAGGAGTTGTCCAAATTGAAAAGGCTGCATCCGATGTCTCCCGATTATACCGTGCAGCTCAATTACCTGGAATTACTGGTGGATCTTCCGTGGAATGAATATACGGCTGAAAAAATTGACCTGAAAAAGGCAAAGGCTGTTCTGGACAGGGATCATTATGGTTTGGACAAAATAAAAGACCGTATTCTCGAACATTTGGCCGTATTGAAAATGAAAGGCGACATGAAAGCTCCCATCCTCTGTTTTGTTGGCCCTCCGGGTGTCGGCAAAACGTCTTTGGGCAAGTCGATTGCTGCTGCTATGGGAAGAAAGTATGTGCGCATGTCCCTCGGTGGATTGCATGACGAATCGGAAATCCGCGGTCACCGTAAAACTTATATCGGAGCGATGCCTGGCCGAATCATACAGCAATTGCGTAAGGTCGGAACGTCCAATCCCGTATTTGTGCTGGATGAAATAGACAAAATTTCAGGAATGACCGTGCAGGGAGATCCTTCTTCCGCCATGTTGGAAGTGTTGGATCCCGAGCAGAATAGCCATTTCTACGACAATTTTCTGGAAACAACCTATGATTTGTCCAAGGTGATGTTCGTGGCTACCGCCAACACCTTGTCGACTATACATCCTGCTTTGGTGGACCGCATGGAAGTGATAGAAATTAGCAGTTATCTGCAGGAAGAAAAACTTCAGATTGCCAAACGTCACCTGATTCCGAGGCAGTTGCAGGAACATGGCCTGAAAAAGGGTCAGGTGATGTTTTCCGAAGACATAACCGACGGAATCATATCCAAATATACTCGGGAAGCAGGAGTTCGCATTTTGGAAAAGAATATAGCCAAAGTCATTCGTCATCAGGCTTATCTGATAGCAGACGGACAAAAAGTTTCCAAAAAGTTGAAATGGGAAGATGTGGAAACCGTTCTGGGAGTGCCTATTACCTGTAATAAGGAAGAGTATTGTGAAGGCCGCGTAGGAGTTGCTGTAGGCTTGGCCTGGACGCCGGTAGGAGGAGATGTACTGTATATAGAGACCGCTGCTTCGGACGGAAAAGGTAATTTATCGCTGACAGGCAATCTGGGGGATGTAATGAAAGAATCAGCCACTCTAGCCTATGAGTTTGTAAAGGCAAATGCGGCCATTTTTGGTTTGAACAGTCACATACTCAAGGAGCAGGATGTCTTTGTCCATGTGCCGGACGGAGCCATTCCCAAGGATGGTCCTTCGGCCGGTATTACCCTGTTGACGGCATTGGTTTCTCTGTTTACCGGACGTAAGATGCGTTCGCATCTGGCCATGACAGGCGAAGTAACCTTGAGGGGGCGTCTGTGCCCGGTCGGTGGATTGAAGGAAAAAACATTGGCAGCCAAGCGAATGGGCATTACCGACATCGTGCTTTCAAAAGACAATGAAAAGGATATACTGGACATTGACAGCCGTTACAGGGAAGGTTTGAATTTTCATTATTTCACTTCAATGATTGAGGCTGTAAAGTTCAATTTGAATTGGAACGATTAAAAAGTAAAGCATACCTATATCCCAATCCGTCTGCCGCTTGTTTTTTCGTGTAAGTTCCGGAAGGGGAAAAAGTAAGCAGGACTATTATTCTTTTGTGGTCCTTTCTGCACTTTCTTTGGCGTTTTTCACCATAAAGTGCAGTCGGTTGAATACGTTGGCATCGGAAGTGCTGGCGTCAAAATCCAGGAACAGCAGATTCATGTGGGTGTAGATGGATTTGATGCGTTTTTCAATTCCTTTGGAAATGATGTGATTGGCAATGCATCCGAAAGGTTGCAGGCTGATGGCGTTGTTTACGCCTTGTTCGGCCAGACTGCAGAGTTCGGCCGGAATCAGCCAGCCTTCGCCGAAGTTGGCCGTCAGATTGATGACTTTGGAAGCCAGTTCGGCATCGTGGAAAATATCGGCAAAAGGACGATAGTAGCGGAAGCGGCTGCCCACGGCATCGAATTTTTTAGCAACGGAATAAGCCAGTTTGTAGATAGTGTCGGTCACAAAAAGTGGAAGTCCCACTTCTTTGATATTCAGTTTCTTGTTAATGTGTTTGTTGACAAAACTATTGAAGAAGAAATTGTACATGGAAGGTGCTACTACTTCCACGCCTTGTTCGGCCAGCCAGTTAAGTACATTTTTGTGACTGAAAGAATTGTATTTGACGTAAATTTCACCCACCACACCGATGACGGGAATGTTGTCCTTCGGTTCAATAGCTGCTGAAAATTCGTTCACAGCCTTTTCAAACAGTTTCAGTAACGCTTTGTGATCGCGTTTGGCAATGAATGGGAAGGCGGCTTCCGTGTATTTTTTCCGCAGTTGCTGGGCCGTGCCCTTTTCTTTTTCTCTTACCACGGAAGCGTGGTACAATCGGGAAAGGCAGTCGGCATACAGCAAAGTGTAGTAAGTGATGAGAATATTGCCTTTCAGTTTGAGCTCAAACCCCGGCTGTTCGTTCATCATGGTACTGCCGAAGGCAACAGAAACGACCGGTACATTGTCGAAACCGGCGGCAATCATGGCATCCTTGATGATGGCAATATAGTTGGATGCCCGGCATTGTCCTCCGGTCTGTGTGATGGCGACGGCGGTCTCGTCCAGATTGTACTGCCCGCTTTGCAGCGCCTGCAGTATGCTTCCAACTACAATGGTATTGGGGTAACAGACTTCATTGTTGGCATATTTCAATCCGATTTCTTCAGCTTCCTTGCTTCCCATGGGAAGGTTGATGAGGTCATAGCCCATTAGGGAAAAAATGGAGGGCAGGAATTCGGAATAACCTTCGGCAAAATAGGGCGCGATAATCCGGCGGTGCCTTTCCTCTGTAGTGTAGATGGGCAACCGGCGCATCGGCAAGTCCACCGGACGGTTTCTGTGGAATTTCAGACTTTCAACCAGGGAACGGATGCGCAGTCTCAGTGAACCGATGTTGTTTACATCGTCTATTTTCAGCAAGGTCAAACTTTTCCCCTTGCGTTTCAGCACCTCGTTGATTTCGTCTATAATGAAGGCGTCCGGTCCGCAGCCGAAAGAAGTGAGTTCTACGAAATGGATGTTTTCCTCGCTGTTGGCAACGAAACGGGCGGCTTTGAGAATGCGGTTAGGGTAGGCCCATTGGGAAATGCCGTAGATTTCCTCAAAGACTTCACTCCCGTTGAACAGGGAAATGTTCTCGGTGATGACGTCAATGCCCATGTCGGTGATGCAGTCAGCGATTTTGTGCTGTATCAGCGGATCAATATGGTAGGGACGTCCAGCCAGCAGTATGACCATGCGTCCTTCTTTTTTGGCTTTTCCCAAAATGTGCCGGTTCTGTTCTGCCAGAGTCCATACGTAATGATTCTGTTCCTCTAAGGCTTTGGCAAAAGCTTTTTCAATGACATTGCTTTTGACACCCAGAGATTTCAGATAGGCTGTACAGGATTTCTTCAACAGCCGGGTGTTGTTGAAGGAAGTGGAAGGGGAGTCCAATGGAATGCCGTAGTTCTTCTCCGTGTCAATGGAGGAGCGGATGACGTCCGAATAACCGGCGACGACGGGGCAGTTATAGCTGTTTCTCGCTTTGGCGTCCTCTTTGTTTTCAAAAATGGAATAAGGATAAAAAATGCGGTCCACCTTTTTCTCCACTAAGTCCATAATGTGCCCGTGCATCAGTTTCGCCGGAAAGCAGATATTGTCGGACATGATGGTCTGTATGCCTTTTTCGTACAGTTTATTGGTAGATGCTTTGGAAAGCACAGGCTTGATTCCGCATTCGGTGAAGAGCGTGTGCCAGAAAGGATAATGTTCGTACATGCCCAAACCTCTCGGAATGCCGATGCTCATCAGAGGTGTCTTACCGTTCGGAAAGTTTCTTTGAAAAAGCAGTTTATATCTTTCCTGATATTGGTTGGTACCTTTGGCTTGTTTTTCGCCTTGGTTGGAATATATTTTTTCGCAATTGTTGCCGGCATAGAAGGTGTTTCCATTGGCAAAACGGAACACTTTCACGGTGCATTTGTTTTCGCATCCGGAGCAGTTCTCGAAGTGGGAAGTGTATTCCTTGGAGGCTACCAGTTGGTCGATGGTCAGCGGGCGATGGTTTTCCTTGTGATTCTCCATGGCGTAGAGGGCTGCTCCATAGGCGCCCATCAGTTCGGGAATATTGGAAAATGCTACCTGTACACCGGTCAGTTCTTCCAATGCTTTGACAATGGACATATTGCGGAAGGTACCTCCTTGCACGACGATCTGATCTCCTAATTCTTTGACATCTTTCAGTTTCAGTACTTTGAACAGACAGTTTTTGACTACGGAATACGAAAATCCAGCTGCGATGTCTTCCACGCTGGCGCCTTCTCTCATGGCCTGTTTTACTTTTGAATTCATAAAGACAGTGCAACGCGTGCCCAAATCGCAAGGCGCTTTAGCAAAGCAGGACATTTGGGCAAATTCAGCGACGGGGTAATGCAGCATGTTGGCGAAATTCTCAATGAAAGAACCGCAACCGGACGAGCAGGCTTCGTTAATTTCCAGTCGTTTGATGGTTCCGTTTTCAATAAATATGGCCTTCATGTCCTGACCTCCAATGTCCAGAACAAAACTTACATCGGGCAGAATTTCTTTGGCTGCCAGATAGTGGGCGATGGTCTCTATGATGCCTTGATGAAGACCGTAGGCCGTTTTGATGAGGTTTTCCCCGTATCCGGTTGTTGTGCTGTCGATGATGCGGATTTTCTTGCGGTGCTTTTCTGCTTCTGCCTGCAGCCTGAGCATACCTTTCAGCATAGCGTGGAAACTGTCGCCTTCATTGCGCAGATAATCTTGGAAAACAATTCTTTTCTGTTTGTCTATCAGTACGATTTTGGTTGTAGTGGAACCGGAATCTATGCCGAGGAAACAGTCGGTATCTTCCATTTGATCCCAATCGATGCAGGCTACTTCATGGCAACCTTTCTCCTTTTTCCATTTTTCGAATTCTGCTTCGGAGTGAAACAGGGCGGGCAGACGTTTGAACAACTGATCCTGGAAAGAGTTTTTCTCTTCGTTGTTTATATCGGCCAGCATCTCGGATAAGAGAGGGTGCTGTTCGGATGGCTGTTGCTTTGCCATGAGAGCGCAGCCCCAGGCCGGAATAAGCCGGGCATCTTCGGTACCCGTGCAGTCTTCTTCCTGCAGATTCAGTTGGTGCAGAAAGGCTTTCTTCAATTCGGGAAGAAAGTGAAAGGGACCACCGCAGAAAAATAATTTGGGCTTGATGTCCATGCCTCTGGCCAAGGAGGATATGACTTGTATGGCGACCGCATTGAATACGGAAGCGGCAATATCATTTTTACTGACATTGCGGCTGGCCAGATTCTGTATGTCCGTGCGGGAAAATACGCCGCAACGGGAAGCAATGGGATAGATGGTTTCTGCCGAGGCAGCCAAACGGTTCAGTTCGATGGTTTCCACACCCAGCAGGGAGGCCGTCTGGTCAATGAATGCACCGGTTCCGCCGGCGCAACTGCCGTTCATGCGGATATCTGGGGATTTCCCTTTTTCAAAGAAAATCATTTTGGAGTCTTCTCCTCCGATGTCCACGAAGGTTGAAATATGGGGAAATTTCTGCTTGATCAGTTCCGCCGAAGCCACTACTTCCTGAATAAAGGGGATGTGGCTTCGTTCTGCATATCCCATGCCGACA
>JAZLLH010000018.1:0-13292 GCA_045598025.1 Bacteroidales bacterium
CTCGTCAAACTGCTGGGCGTCACCATTTTCGTCGAAGAGCGAATACTGATGTTCCTTTTTGACCAAGAAATCGAACTGGAAATCGCGCCGCTGCACCTTGTCGCCCACAAAAGTCCACTCGCTGAACACGATGGGCTTGCCATCGGCAGCCGTGTAGGTCAGGGCGTCGCCCTGCACGATGTTGCGTTGCAACAGGTAATGAATGTTCTGTAAAAATTCATCGTCTTGTAGAGACGTGCCGTGGCGCGTTTCCTCAGATGTACCATGACACGTCGCCACAACAAAGTCATACAAGCGCTGGCGGCATTGTTCCGCATTATCTGGAAGCAATTCAATGCCATAGATGGAGGCAACGGCCTGCAAAGCGTATTTCTTCCATTCAGTACCGGCATAACGCTGGCCGACGACCGACATTTTGCGGCGCAGGATTTCGATGAGAAAATTGCCATCGCCGCAGGCGGGTTCAAGGAAACGGCTGTCAATGCGAAGTGTCTCGTCCTTCACGAGGTCGAGCATGGCGTTCACCTCTCGCGGATTGGTGAATACCTCGCCGTGGTCCGCCACCCGCTTTTTCGATTTCACTTGGGTGTTTTCGGGCATTCGTTCGGTTTTAGGTGCGTCTGCCTTTTTACCTAAAACCTTGCAAGCCAAGCACCAAAAGAAACGTGGACGAATCTTATCCACATTCCGGGTGCTTGGCCAGAACCCAACTTATCAGATAAGAACGCCCACGTAACGCGGACGCTCACTGTTATCTTCTGATAAGTTTTTCCTATGCGGCCAAGCTTTGGAATGATTTCAGAATAGCAGCAAACGCTATGATTATTATGTCAGTTAAATTTTATTTCTGTTTATGTTACGATTTACAATTCAAAGTGCAAAGGTACTCCATTTCACGATTCAATCTTCCAAAAAATGCAAAAACATCGGCCAAAAATCCTTGTCACTGACAAAACGAGCCTTCTTGGGTGTTTTTTTTTCGGGGCCGCAAATCATAAACAGAAAACGATTACTTTTGCAGCCAAAATCACACACTATGGACAAGAAAGAAACCAGAAAGCACATACGCGCCCTGAAAAAAGAGTTTCCCACCGAAGCCAGACACCGGGAATCGGCCCGAATATGGGAACAATTGGAACAGCACCCTCTTTTTCAACAGAGCCACTGTATTTTCATTTACTGGTCAATGGATGACGAAGTCTACACTCCTGATTTTATCCGGAAATGGCAGAATCAAAAGGAATTTATCCTACCCTGCGTTGTAGGGGACGAATTGGAGCTCAAACGTTTTGACGGAGAACAGGTATTGAAGGAAGGTGAAAATTTCCGGATTCCAGAACCAGTGGGTGTCGCCTTGGACGATTACAGTTGCATTGACCTGGCTATAGTACCGGGCATGGCATTTGATGCCAAATACCACCGTTTGGGACGCGGGCGCGGCTACTACGACAAGACGCTCTGCCGCATTGCGGCTCCTAAAATCGGCGTCTGCTTCGGTTTTCAGTTTTTGGACGAAGTCCCGACCGATACCTTTGATATTTCCATGGACGAAATCATTCACGGCTGAACAAGGTATAGCAGGACCCTGCCCGAACGAACCATCCGATTCCATATCAAAACGGACGGCAAATGCACCGTTTCAGGGGAAGGCTTTCCTTATTTAGGCAGATGAAACACCTCGGACATAGCCTTCATCTGCTCCTGTGACATGCCTTCCGGTTCAAACCCCATGGCACGGGCATCGCGATAAATCTGCGCACTTTTCACCAGAGTGTCCACCATATCAAAAGCCTCCATGATGTCGTCACCGACGGCAAAAACACCATGCTTTTCCCACAACACCACGTCATAATCCTCGTCAATGCTGCGGATAGTTGCTTCGGCCAATTCGACAGAGCCAGGCATCATATAGGGCACAATGCCCAATCCTCTAGGACAGAAAGCTTTGGTCTCCGGAATCATGCTCCACAGCAACTGAGTCAGCACATCCTTTTCCAAAAAAGACCGCCGATGGCTCAGGGCCACCAATTCGATCGGATGGGTATGCAGAGAGGCTTTGTATGAAGAGCCCTTGGCAATCAGATAATCATGCACCGCCAAATGTGAGGGCAGTTCTGAAGTCGGTTTTACGGCTTCGTCGGCAATGATTTCATAATGGGCACAGTCATCGGTAATACGAATAACAGAGCCGTTCTGCATCGGCCGGCGGGCCAAATCGCGCATGCGCCTGTTTGTGCCCTTGCAGTAGAAATAGCAGCCCTTCAGATGGGGCAGTTCCTTACCTATGGGTTTTCTCTCTTCAAGAGCCGGCAGACTGCGAACCTCCTCATCCGCCCATTCGGTAACATTGATGGTAATATTGCCGCCATTGCGCTCGGCCCAGCCTTTTTGCCAAAGATATCCGGCCACCTCGGCCACTTTCAGTATTTCTTCCGCCAGAGCAGGGCGTTTTTCAAGTATGGATTTTGTCATGTATTTTCAGTTTAAATCAGTTGAGGAAGAAAACAGGAAAACACCAGCACCGCCAAACCGAAAAGCAGCACGGCGATGGTTATCCGGCTGACGCCCTTCCACTCCTTGAGGAAAATACCCCACAGATTGGAGAAAGTCACATTCAAGGCCATCAGTATGCACCAACTGAAAGTCAGCAGCACATCGGAACGGCCTTCAAGAAAACCCTTCCCGAGACTCAGTCCGAAAAACTGACTGTACCACAACAATCCGGCCAGACAACAGAAAAGGAGGTTATTCACCCACAGACTCTTTTGAGCATAATCACCGAAACTGCGATTCTTTGCATTCTGGCAGAGGCAGTAAGCCGCATTGGTCAGAAATCCTCCCAAAGTCACCAGAAAAGTGGCCGGTAGCGAAGAAAAAACCGGAGGTGTCGCCTCCCAATGCAAGCCGGTTCCAAAACTCAAACCGATGGAAAAACAGGCGCTCATCACTCCCGAGAGCACGGCCACAAATATTCCTTTGGGAAAATTGAAATCCTTGACCGCCTTCTTCTTTTCTTCCTCCGGCAAGGCAGCCGTCTTCATTCCGCCGGCCACACCGATGATGGCTATTCCGATCAGCGTAACAGCCACGCCAATCCAAATGGCAGAAGTCAGATCGGAAGCATGACCGGTAAATACCGGTCCCAAAATGGCTCCCAAACCCGAACAGAGTCCCAAAGCAATACTCTGGCCGAGGGCAACACCAAGATAACGCATTGACAGACCGAAGGTCAGGCCACCGATACCCCAAAGGACACCGGAACATATGGTGAGCAGGCTGGCTTTGGGATCAGCCGTGTAGAGCGTCCACAGGGACTCTCCTGACGGAACGGCCAATAGGGCTCCCAAAAGCGGGAAAAGCAGCCACGCAAAAACCCCCTGAACCAACCAATAAGACTCCCAACTCCATTTTCTGATTTTGTTGATCGGCACATAACTGCTGGACTGGCAGAACGCACCGATGGCTATGATGAGCAGACCGACCAATATTTTCATAAGTGCTTCGTTTACCGTTTGGAAGTAATTTCTTTTTCGTAGGTTTCAATTTCAGGTATAAAATCCGCACCGACAGGTACCTCATTGCGCAGACAGAATTCATCGTAAACAGCATTCCAAGGCAGGGACTTACCTTCCTCAAGCAGGGCCAGCACCTGAAATCCTCTGCCGTCGATTTCCATACGGCTGAGGGTCTGCGTCGGTTCGAGCAGGGCCCTGAGCATGCAGCGCTGGGCTGCACGGGAACCGATGACATAGGCTCCGATGCGGTTGAGGGCACCATCAAAATAATCCAGACCGTAATGCACCCGCTCGAGAGCTCCTGCGCGCACGATTTCGCTGAAAAGATCCAGCGTCGGATCGTCCATAAGGGTGACATGGTCACTGTCCCAACGTACGGGACGGCTCACGTGCAGCATCAGCTCGGGCACGAAGTTCAGCAGTGCGCTGACTTTGTCGGCCGGAGACTCCGTCGGATGATAATGACCGGTATCAATGGTCGGGATTTTTCCGTTTTGGGCAGCATAAGCCGTGTAAAAGTCATGACTGCCCACCGTGAAACTCTCCAGTCCGATGCCGAACACCTTGCCTTCGATGCAGTCTTTCATGTGTTCCTTTTTCTCGGAAAAAATTTCATCCAAAGATTCCTTGAGCAGCTTCCGGTACATATAATGATTCACGCTGAGATCTTTACACCCGTCATGCACCCAAAGGTTCATGATGCAGGGGTCGTTCTGCGCCTTACCCATGGCATCGGCTATGTTACGGCAACGTTTGGTATGCTCTATCCAGAAATCGCGTATACCCTTGTCGGGATGGGAAAGGCTGAGATTGCCGCTCTTGGGATGAGAGAAGGACGTGCTGTTGAAATCCAGTTTCAGACCGTTTTCGTCCGCCCACTGCATCCAACTTTCAAAATGTGCAGGTTCCACCTGATCACGGTCGACAAAACGGCCGCCAAAGTCTCCGTAGATTTCGTGCAGATTTACGCGATGACGTCCGGGAATCAGCGACATGGCTTTCAGCAGGTCGGCTCGGACCTCTGCCATATTGCGGGCTTTCCCGGGATAGTTTCCCGTCGCCTGTATACCGCCGGTCAGGTCTCCGACCGATTCGAAACCGGCTACATCATCGGTCTGCCAGCAATGCAGGGAAAGATGAAAATCCTGCATTTTTTTCAAAACGTTCTCGGTATCCACACCGAGGGTGGCGTAGCGCTCTTTCGCTATCGCGTATGCTTTTTCTGTCTGCTCCTGTTTCATAGTGCAAATCTTTTGAATTTGAAAAAAATGACGCGCAAAGGTACACATTTTCACGATTGGATTTCCAAAATCGGAAAAAATAGTCACTCCTGCGACAGAACGGTAAACCGACGGTAAGCTTCGTCCCAAGGTCCGGACTGCAAAGGTCGGAATTCTTTCAGCGGCAACGTATCTGCAAGTTGTTTCCTCATGGCTGACACATCAGTGGAAGCATCAAAAGGCAGGCGCTGCATCATGACATTACCCACGGCTGTTGCTTCGGAAGGACCGGCTACCACCGGACGTCCGATGCAGTCTGCCGTCCATTGGTTGAGCAGTTCGTTTCGGCTTCCTCCGCCGATAATGTGCAACACTTCCGCCTTATGAGCGGAAAGGATATCCAGATTTTCCAGTACCTGACGATAGCGCAAGGCCAGACTTTCGAAAATGCAGCGCACCAAAGCGCCTCTGCCATTCGGAACAGGCTGTCCCGTCCGCTCGCAAAAGGAGCGGATGGAGCATTCCATATCGTCCGGATTAGCGAATTCGGGAGCATCGGGAAAAATCAGACTGCGGAAGGCCTCTGCCTCTCCGGCTTCGCGTATCAGCTCCGCATACGGCACTTCCGGCCATTTTTCGCGGCAACGCTCCAACAGCCACATTCCGCAGATATTTTTCAGCACGCGTATGCTGCCTGCTACTCCCCCTTCGTTGGTAAAGTTCAGCCGTTCCGATTCGGCTGTAATGATCGGCTCTGCGGACTCAATGCCCATCAGTGACCAGGTACCGCTGCTCAAATAAGCGAAATGTTCCGAACGGGCCGGAACCGCGGCTACAGCCGAAGCCGTGTCGTGACCGCCGACGGCTACTACAGGAACCGCTTCCAGACCGGTAAGCCGCTGTAATTCGGAAGTCAGCACACCCACTTTTTCTCCGGGATAGACAAAACGCCCGAAATGCGCCTCCGTCAGACCGACCGATGCCAACACCTCTGCTGACAGGCATTTGTTCCTCGCATCAACAATCTGCGCCGTTGTGGCAATGGAATATTCGCAGACCTTTTCTCCGCTCAACAAGTAAATCAGCGCATCGGGAATGAACAGAATCTTGTCAGCAGCCACAAAAGCCGCATCGGCATTTTTCCTCAGGGTATAGAATTGGAAAAGGGAATTGAAATCCATCACCTGTATGCCGGTCACTTCATAGACTTTTTCTCTGGAAAATTCACGGAAATACCGCCCGGCCGCGCCCAAGGTATGCGGATCCCTATAGGCATACGGCAGACGCAGAAAGCCTCCGTCCTTTCCCACACAGACAAAATCGCAACCCCAGGTATCAATACCGATAGACTCCGGACGGATCTGGCGGGATGCAATGGTCTTCAAAGCTTCGACCAGGTGACGGTAAAGTTCATAAATATCCCAGTGGAAATGTCTTCCCACCGGAATCAGATGATTGGGAAAACGGGATATTTCTTCCCACTGCATTCCTTTTTCATCTTCTGCGGCCAGCATGACCCGGCCGGAAGTCGCACCCAAATCGACGGCAATGTAATATGTTTTCATAAGTTTCAAATTAAATTGATAAGAATCATACAATACCGACAATGTCTTTCTTCTCTCAAGGGACGGCTTTACACTCCGTATCTGCAGTAACAACAGTACGGACTTGCGGACAAAAGGCAGAATGCTGGCTTTCCGTCATAAGACCTCGTTCCAGCATATGGTCCGCCACAAACTGCAATTCCTGCTGCCGGGCTTCAGTAACCACTCCATCTGGCTGCAGTGTCCAAGCATAATGTCTCGGTGACCGAATCAGCGTAGCAAGATAAACGCATTCCTCCATACTGAGTTCGGACGGACTTTTGTGAAAATAAAAATCCGCAGCCTCTCCTATCCCGATAATTCCGGGTCCCCACTCTATGATATTGACATAGATTTCAAACATGCGCTCCTTGGTCAAAAGGTGCTTTTCCTCTATCATCCATACCAGAAGGACTTCCTCCAGCTTGCGCGTCACCACCTTGTTCCGGTTGAGGAAGAGATTCTTGACCAACTGCATGGATATGGTACTGCCGCCGCGCTTCATCCGACCGGCTTTGATGTCGTCAATCAATGCGTCCTGTATGGCCGACTTCACAAAACCTCTGTGGTGGAAAAACGAAACATCTTCCGAGGCCAGAATGGCATTGGTCAAATAGGAAGGAATCTGTCCGAAAGGACAAAAGTACGGATTAGACGGTCCTATCTCCACCGTTCTCACTGGTTCTCCGTGCAAATAAAACACATATTCAAAGGCTTCGTTGAAACGGCTGATTCTTTCAATACCTTCCTCTATGCGGAAGGCAGGCTGGGATGAACGGATATCAAAATCAAATTTCAAACTGTCAATCTTCCCGAAATCAGCGTCAAGCATGCAATAAAAATCAAATTTTCCACCCACTTTCAGATGCGGAATCACTTGAAACAAAGCACTCGGCAAGGCAGAAAAACAGGTATCCGCAGAAATTCCCTTCTCCCGGATACGGAAAAGCAGATGCGGTTTTCCGGTCAATTCTATTTTCCAATAGGGATGCAGCATGAAATTTCCGCACTTCCACTCGGAAAACGGAAGCGTTTCCACACTGCACGACGATATCTGCAAAGGGCTACTCATGGACAGAGAATCCATAAACACCTCCTGCGAGGAAATATACGGATGTCCGCAGCGGAACTGACGGATGTCCGTGTGCATAAGATACAGAGAGGTATTCCGGCCCCGTTTCTGAGGTTCACAACGGAAACCCGCTCCAGCGAACGACATCCGCAAACGATGATAGCATACGTCTGCTTCGCCTATGCTCACTTTTTTCGGGATATAACGGGAAACATTTGACAAGCGGGAATCAAAACGCCCGCGATGAATCGGGGCATGGGAAACACCTGTCTGCAAGCTGTCAGCACTATCCCATTTTACTTTTATTTTACGGATGCGTAAATCATTTATCTCCATCACTTTGTGAAATCCTCTCCATGCACGCATTCGCACACGGGGGCTGATCACGGAAGCTTTCTCTTCCGGAAAAGACACCCGACTCACGACCACGCTGTCAGCATTGAAAGTAAAGGTGCCTTTTAACGAACAATCCGAAAAATGCATCCGATAAGTCTTTACGAGCATTCCCTGATTCTCTGCAACCCTTTCCATTTTGGATGCAACCGCCTGCCTGAGCACCATCGGTAACAGGACATAAGACAGAGCCGTGAGCGACAGCAGAACAATGCATACGATGATGCACGCCTTGATGAACCTTCTTCGCATACGCTTTTAATCAGATAACTTTCCAGACTGCAAAGGTACGCATTCCTTGCATACAACCGACAGGAAAAGAGGAATATTTTTCGGTTCGAATTTGTTTTCCGCAAGTCACTCCGACTGGAAGAAAAAAGTTACTTATACCAGGCGGGCTTCAACAAGATACTTTTCCAACAAGCGCGGAACCGGATAGGACGACAGTTCGGAAAGGGACACGCGGACGGCATCCGCCACTTGGATAGTATCCGGCAGGAACACTTCCACAAAACGGGCATGCAGCACTTGATGCGACAACACATGACGGTACTCTCCGGAAACACACAAGGGCAACTGCTCCCTCAGGAAGGAAACATCGATGAAATTCTGTTTTTCAATCAGTTCGCTTTCAGACAATGGTCTTTCCGATTCGGTCAGCGGAAATTCGTACAATCCTTGCCATATATCCTTTGCTTCACGGCGGTGCAAAAAAAATCCTTCTCCGTTGCGCAGCACCCAATAATGGAAATAACGCTCCCGCTGCCTTGTTTTATGTTGTTTGTAAGGGAGTTCGGATTGCATCCCGTGCAAACAGGCATAACATTCCCCGGAAAAAGGACAGTTTACACAATCCGGATGCTGCGGCACACACTGCAAGGCTCCGAAATCCATCATGGCCTGATTGAATGTGGCGGCCTGGTCCAAGGGAATCAGACCTGCGGCCAGATCTTCCACTTTTTTACGGCCTGCGGCCGTGTCTACCGGTGCTTCGACTCCAAAAATACGGGCCAACACCCTCAACACATTGCCGTCCACTACAGGATAAGGCAATCCGAAAGCGAAAGAAGCGATTGCTGCCGCTGTATACGCACCGACTCCTTTGATTTTCAATATTTCATCATAAGTATCAGGAAAAAATGCTCCGTAATTTTCCCAAAGATAACGAGCTCCGGCATGCAGATTGCGGGCCCGGGTATAATACCCCAACCCCTGCCAGTATTTCAGCACTTCCTGCTCTTCGGCTTCAGCCAGACTGCGTATATCGGGAAAACGTCCGATGAAACGGGTATAATAATCCAATCCCTGCTGCACCCGGGTCTGCTGCAGAATGATTTCCGACACCCAGATACGGTAAGGATCCGATTCCTCCCGCCAGGGAAGTTCGCGGCGGTTTGCGCGATACCATTGGATCAGACGGGATGCAAACACGGCTTAATCGATTTTCAGCACGGCCAGGAATGCCGATTGCGGCACTTCTACATTACCAATCTGACGCATACGTTTTTTGCCGGCTTTCTGTTTTTCCAGCAATTTGCGCTTGCGGGTGATATCGCCGCCGTAACATTTGGCGGTCACATCTTTACGCACCTGTTTGATGGTTTCACGGGCAATGATTTTGGACCCTATAGCCGCCTGTATGGCAATATCAAACTGCTGTCTCGGAATCAGGTCTTTCAGTTTTTCGCACATGCGACGGCCGAAAGCATAGGCGTTGTCCACATAAATCAGCGTAGACAAAGCGTCCACAGGATCCCCGTTGAGCAGAATGTCAAGCTTGGCCAGCTTGGATGGCTTGTACTCGCTCAAGTGATAATCGAATGAAGCGTAACCCTTGGAACAACTCTTCAACTTGTCGTAGAAATCGAAGACGATTTCGCCCAAAGGCAGGTCAAAGTGCATTTCGATGCGATCGGTGGTCAGGTAGGACTGGTTCTTCATCGTACCCCGCTTGTCAAGACAAAGCTTCATGATAGAGCCGATATAGTCTGTCTTGGTGATAATCTGGGCAGAAATATAGGGTTCTTCAATGTGATCGATGTTGTTCAACGGCGGCATACCCGAAGGATTGTGCACTTCCACTACCGTATGCTGGGTGGTGAACACCTTATAGGAAACGTTGGGGACCGTGGTAATCACATCCATATTAAACTCACGATCCAGACGTTCCTGAATGATTTCCATGTGCAGCAGGCCGAGAAAACCGCAGCGGAAACCAAAGCCCAACGCCAGAGAGGATTCCGGTTCAAAGGTCAGGGAAGCATCGTTGAGCTGGAGTTTTTCCAGCGAAGCGCGCAATTCCTCGTAATCGGAAGCATCCACCGGATAAATACCGGCGAACAGCATGGGTTTCACTTCCTTGAAACCTTCGATGGCTTCCTCGCAGGGACGGCCGACGTGGGTGATGGTATCACCGACCTTCACCTCTTTGGCCGCCTTCACGCCCGAAATGATGTAGCCAACGTTGCCTGCCTTCAGTTCCTTGCAGGGTATGCGGTCAATGCCAAGCACGCCGATTTCGTCGGCATCGTATTCTTTTTCGGTGGCCACGAACTTCACGTGATCCCCGGAACGCAACGTGCCGTTCAGGATACGGAAATACGCAATGATTCCGCGGAAAGAATTGAATACAGAATCGAAAATCAGTGCCTGGAGCGGAGCATTTTCGTCGCCTTTAGGCGGCTTGATCTGCGTAACGATGGCCTTCAGGATGTCTTCCACACCCTGACCGGTCTTGGCACTGGCTTCAATGATTTCCTCCCGCTTGCACCCCAGCATGTCCACTATCTGGTCTTTGACCTCTTCGGGCATGGCCGCCGGCATGTCGATTTTATTGACCACCGGAATGATGTCCAGGTCATTGTCTATGGCCATATACAGGTTGGAAATGGTCTGTGCCTGTATGCCCTGCGTGGCATCCACCACCAGCACGGCGCCTTCACAGGCCGCCAGTGAACGGGAAACTTCGTAGGAAAAATCCACGTGTCCCGGAGTATCAATGAGGTTCAGTATATATTCCTGCCCATCGCAGGCATATTTCATCTGCACGGCATGGCTCTTGATGGTGATGCCTTTTTCCCTTTCCAAATCCATATCGTCCAGCACCTGGTCCTGAAACTCGCGTTCGTTTACGGATCCAGTCATCTGTAACATGCGGTCAGCCAAGGTACTTTTGCCATGGTCTATATGGGCAATAATGCAAAAATTACGTATATGATCCATTCTGTTTTATATTCCTGCCAAAAAATACAAAGGTAGTAAAAATTGCAATATGTTTTTCCAATACGTCAACAAAAAAAATAATGTTGCAATATTATTCATCACGTCATACTCGCAGATTCTTCCTGCAGTGAAATCACCAGGCACTTCATCCACATGGACAAAATCATACGGAATCTGCCGTGTTTTTTTTAATTTTTTTTTCAAAATGAAATACGAATCAAAAAAAGAAGTATATTTGCAGGTGGGTTTTGCGTATAAAAAAAACTGATTTTTTAACAAAAAAAAAAAATTAAAACATTATGAATAAACACATTGAAAAAAAAATTTTATGCATGTTTGGAATGCTTTTTCTGTCGCTTGTTTTCATTACTTCCTGCGAAAAAAATACGACAGATGAAGAAACGTCAATTGACAACGTCACAATGGCAGAGGAAGAAATCGACTATCCTATAACTTTGGAAAACGAGGCACCATATACCACATTATGGCATGAATCCTATTTCAGCATGGTATTCGGCAGCATTGAAGTTGATGTGGAGGATTTTGAATCCGAAGGGATATGGGTTTTCTCTCCAGTGGATGATGACAACTGTTTCAAATTGGGCAAAGTCACACCGGAATGCGAAGAATCCATTTACAATCAATATGCAGAATTGGTTTCCGATGAGGCCTATGAAACCGCATCGAATCCCAACAAAATCAAAACTGAAAGTATTGCTGAACTGGCAACATGGATTGAGGCCAAGACACACGCCGGAATGCAAGTGACAGTCAAATATAACAGACGAACCCACAAGTACTCTGCTGTTGCCTACAGTCTGTAGACACCACCGGATACGCAAGCCCTTTGGGGGAATCCGATGCAAACGGATTCCTTTTTTTTTGTTCGAGCGTCAATTTTCACGTTGCAAAAATCAAACCCGCCCTACTTCACCATCTTGCAGGCTACTCCGGTATAGTTCTGCGGGGTAATCTGTTTCAGCTCGGCTTTCACGGCGTCGCTGACGTTCAATGTATCAATAAACTGATGGATGACATCCTTGGTAATATGTGTCTTGCCGCGCGTCAATGCCTTCAATGCCTCGTAGGGCTGCGGATACTGTTCGCGGCGCAAGATGGTCTGTATGGCTTCGGAAACCACAACCCAGTTTTTCTCCAGGTCGCGTTCAAAAGCTTCTTCATTCAGCAAAAGCTTGTCCAGACCTTTGACAAAGGAATGGAATGCGATGACGGTATGCGCCATGGGCACGCCGAGGTTACGGGTAACGGTGCTGTCGGTCAGGTCGCGCTGCAGACGGGAAACCGGCAACTTGGCAGCCAAACCTTCCAACAAGGCGTTGGCCACGCAGATATTGCCTTCCGAATTTTCAAAATCAATGGGATTGACTTTGTGCGGCATGGCCGATGATCCCACTTCCCCTTCCTTCACTTTCTGACGGAAATACTCCATGGAAACGTACATCCAGATGTCCCGGTCCATATCTAAAATCACGGTATTGATGCGCTTGATGGCTTCCAAATAGGCTGCCATGTTATCATAATGCTCTATTTGCGTAGTTGTCTGCAAACGTTGCAGCCCCAATTTCTCCATCAAAAATGTATTGCCGAAAGCCACCCAGTCCAAATGCGGATAGGCCACGTGGTGTGCGTTAAAATTGCCGGTCGCTCCGCCGAATTTTCCACAGAAAGGAATCTGGTCCAAAAGTTTTTTCTGATTGGCCAAACGTTCGTAGAACACATAGAATTCCTTTCCGAGCACGGTAGGAGAAGCCGGCTGTCCATGCGTTTTGGCCAGCATGGGCACCTCCCTCCAGGAGTTTGCTCTTTCCCATAATTGAGCCATCAGATTTTCAAATTCCACAGTCCACACTTTTTCATGAAACTCCTTCAGCAAAAAGGGAGTGGCTGTATTGTTGATATCCTGGGAAGTCAAACCGAAATGAATGAATTCCTTATACGGGGTCAGTTGCAAGGCATCGAATTTTTCTTTGAGAAAATATTCCACCGCTTTCACATCGTGATTGGTTGTTTTCTCTATTTCTTTGATACGCAGCGCATCTTCCAAAGTAAATTCCGCATAGATCTTCCGCAGGGAAGGAAAAACTTCCGCCCTTACCTCCCGCAATTCCGGCAAGGGAAATTCGCAAAGAGAGATGAAATATTCCACCTCTACCCTCACCCGCGCCCGGATCAGCGCATATTCCGAAAAATACTCCGACAGGGCCTGTGTCTGTCTGTAATAACGGCCATCAACCGGCGATATCGCCGTCAAGGTATTCAGTTCCAT
>JAZLLH010000019.1:0-46969 GCA_045598025.1 Bacteroidales bacterium
CGCGAAATTCTTCGTCACGCTTCCGCCAACCCTCAGGGTCGGACTGTCGGGGAAGCGGTATTGAGGATACTCGGATTCCAAATCCTGCAATTCACGGAGTTTCTGATCGAACACATAGTCGTCTATCTCCGGACAATCCAATACATAGTATTTGTAATTGTGAAGATTCAGTTCGTCTACAAGGTGTCTTATTCTTGTTTCTGCTGCTTCCATGGACATCGCGTTTGCCGATCTTTCCGGTCAGACCCTTTCTGACCGCCTGGCGGCTTACAAAAAGCAAAGATAATCATAGAATCGATGCGTTTGACATTTCTATGAGAAAATTTGTTTTTTTTTGCCGAAGATGCGTACAATTTTTATACTTTTGCACATTGAGAAAACAAAAAGTTTTCCAAATAGACCATAGCAAATGAACAAAACCCAGAAATTACTTGTTGAATTAACCAGAGTGGCTCTGTTTCAAGAAGTTCCGCACATAAACAAAGAAATATCCTCACGGTCCTACCGACAACTGTACACCTGCGCACGAAATAATGGGACTGCAGCCGTCTGCTTCGACGGTTTGGCTCAATGCCCTGATTTCCGTTGTCCTGACTCTTCGGTTCACGCCCGTTGGATGGCAGATGTGGCAGAAATCGAGAAACGCTACCAGATTCAGTTGGATACCCTTCAGCAACTGATTGGAATCATGAGACCGCAAGACATCCGGATGCTGATATTTAAAGGATTCTCTCTCAGCCGTCTGTATCCGGAACACAAGCATCGCGAATTCAGAGATTTGGATATCTACCTGTATGACAATTACGACAAGGGAGATGTTCTGCTTGCCGAGCAGGGCATACAAGTTCACACTGACCGCCACGGACACAGTCGATTCCGGCTGAACGGCATTCCCGTGGAAAGCCACAAATTTATCCTCCACCACAGCAGCAACTACCTCCAGAAAAAGCTAGTGGAAGCTGCTGAAGAGGCAAAAGCAGCATCCGAAGACGACCCCATCCAACTGCCGGCTTTAGAAAATGCCGCATATACCATGCAACATGCAACGACCAACTTCTTCCATAACGACTATCACATCCGCTTCCGTACCATGGTTGATTGGGCCTGCTGTCTGAAAGAAGAAGGCAAAAGCTGGCATTATGCCGATCTGAAGGAATTGCTGCGGCATACCCACTCCAACCGCATGGCGGACCTGATGACATCCCTGTGCAGCGACTGGTTTGGATGTGTTTCCTATGATACAGCCGAACACCTGCAGAAATTCTCCGACAGAACAAAACGACGTTTTACCGCTGCCATCTTTGCAGAAAAAACGGTGAGAAAAAACGGGAGAAAACCATGGAAAAGCCTTTGGATGAATGTGTACAAACACATCCGGTTTTCCGGTCTAAAAAAGGAGCTGTACCGCCGCCACGAATAGACAGCAACAGGTCCGGAAGGTCTATTTTTCTACCAAACAGCCGTTTTCCATATACAGGGTGCGATCGGCCATCCCGGAAAGCAGTGGATTGTGCGTTACGACAACAAACGTCTGTTGCAGCTGATCTCTCAATTCCAAAAAAAGATGGTGAAGTTCCCTCGCATTTTCCGTGTCCAAATTGCCGGACGGTTCATCGGCAAAAACAACCAAAGGATTGTTTATCAAAGCTCTGGCAACAGCCACTCTTTGCTGTTCTCCTCCGGAAAGTTCATTGGGCTTGTGACAGGCCCTATCGGACAGACGGAACATTTCCAACAAGCGCATAGCCTCCTTTTCGGCCTCTTTACGTGAGCGACCGGATATCAGGGCTGGCAAGCATATGTTTTCCAAAGCATTGAATTCCGGAAGCAGGTGGTGAAATTGAAATATGAATCCGATATGCCGGTTCCTGAAATCGGACAATTCTCTGTCTCCGAGAGATAAGACATCCTTTCCGTCAATGAATACCTTCCCCGAATCAGGCTCATCCAATGTGCCCATAATGTGCAGCAAGGTAGATTTGCCGGCTCCGGAAGCGCCCATCAGAGACAGCACTTCTCCTTTTTTCACGCTTAGGGAAACACCTTTCAACACCTGCAGATTCCCATACGATTTCGTCACGTTCTGTACCTGTATCATATTCTCTCAGTTTTAGGATGTGGATCCAATAAAAATGCCATGGTATCCAAACCGTTGGCATACTGTCCCAGCTCCGGCCGCTGGGAGCAGCCGGGAAGCACCGTATCCAATGGTGCCTCCAAATGAGTGACCACACATTGCACCTCGTCACAATCCACCTCTTTCCATACTTCGGGAAGCGAATCATAGTAGGCATAATGCACCACCCCGACAGGCGATGCAAAGGCTTCGCTCTCCTTAAACATGCAGATACCCTGATCCAGAAAAGGAATACTGTTGATCAGATGTACCGTTTTCTGATATTCCAGATTGTTCAGATAGGAATGATGCATCCCGAAAATAGGTTTGAATTCGTCCAGTGCATGAAAAAGCGGAGCAAAATCATAGGCACGGGGAACATAAATTTTAGCAACGCTGCGACAGCCCATGCCGAAATAAAGACAAATATCACGCGCGAGGCCCGACAATTCCTGCGCACTTTCCCGTCCGTCCAAGACAGCCGTTCCATTGCAATGCCGACGGATGATGCAGGGATATTTCCCGAAGTAATAATCAAAGTAGCGGGCTGAATTGTTGCTTCCGGTAGCGATGATGCGATCAACAGGTCCCAGCTTTCCGGTCGTCAGCTGCAGCTGACCGGCCGATTCCGGATTGATACGCGTCATCAGTTCGAAAAGCAGGGGCCACAAACGGTTGTCATGGGAAGACATTTTCCCGATGAAGACATCGCCGGCCATGAAGGTACACAGAAAATCATGAAAGCCCACCAAGGGAATGTTTCCTGCCATCACCACCCCCGTACGGCGGGATTCCGTTTTGGCCTCCAAGGCAGGAAGATACGGCTGTATCCAACGCTCCAATGCCTTTCCGTCCGAGCCTTCCAGCATGTAGACCAAAGCATCTACCGCTTCGTGTACGAACGAAGGAACAAACCAGGAATGGTAAAAAACTTCCTGTGAAACCGCAGCATCCCATCGGGAGAAAAAATCCGGACCGGATAGGTTCTGATCCCTGTCTGACAGACATTTGACAAGACTATGCAAAGTTTTTATGCGGTCATCTATATGCATCATTTGAAATTTTGATTATTTTTGCAAATTTAAAACATTTGCCAATTGAATTTGGCTGTTTGTTGGGATTTTTTTATCTTTGTAGGAACTTATGAGAAAAGTTTTTCTAATATCCATCGGATTCCTTGTTTGGTCGGCGGCTGTCTATGGACAACGAAAAGAGACATTTAAGGCCTTTGAGGACTCCATTATCCGCATCCACCATGAAATTCTGAATGAGCAGAATTCCGCTATCCGCTATCAAAAAAATGAAAAAATGATCCAGCTGTTTGACGATGTTCTCAAACAAAGGAACTCCATCAACTATAGTTTTGATTCCATACGAACCATCGCCATTCTCACTTCCCCGGACAAGAAAGTCCGCGTCATTACCTGGTACCTCATTGACGACAACGGCATGCACGACCATTTCGGATTCATACAGTCCTACAACAGTGACAAAGGAAAATACGATGTGTACCAGCTGACCGACTGCTGGCCGAAAATTGTCAATCCTTCCATGCAAACACTTGGCACGAATACCTGGTTTGGAGCATTGTACACTCAGCTCATACAAACAAAGGACGATGACAAGACTTACTACACTCTGCTGGGTTGGAACGGCGGCAATGTATTTTCGCAGTTCAAGGTAATTGAAATTCTGAGCATCAATCATGACCGACCGGTTTTCGGAGCCAATATTTTCCGGAATTACACCAAGCGGACCATGCGGGTGATATTCGAGTACGCTCCGGTTGGCCGGCTGAATCTGAAATACGACAAACAATCCTACGTTCAGAAAGCCGACAACAAGAACAAAAACAAAAAAAAGAAGAACAAAACAAACAAGGCAGAAATCGATACCATGCACGTGAACATGATCATTTTCGACCGTCTCATCCCCATGGACGAATACCTGCAGAAGGTACCTCAATGCTATGTAGGGGAAGCCAGCCTGAATGACGCTTTTATTGAGCAAAACGGAAAATGGTATTTCAAATCCGATGTGCTCGGACGGAATCCGGACAAGGCAATGCCCCTGTACGACCGAAAAAAACAGAGTCTGTACAGACCTTCCAAAAAACAACCGTAAGGCATGGGGACATACATCCGACAGAATCTGGCCAAGAACCTGTTCCGGTTTCTTGTGCTCACATTGTTGTACAGCCTGCTGCGCTGGGTATTCTACCGTTATAATCTGTCCCACTTCCCTCAGGCGGAAATTTCCTGTTTTTTTCACGGTATCCGTTTCGACCTGTCCGCCATCGCTTACCTGAACCTGCCCATACTGCTGGCTCTGCTGCTGCCCTTCCGCTTCGTATACCGAAAAACATACCAGCGCATTACAGACATATTTTTTGTCCTGATCAATAGCATTGCTCTGCTGGCTTCATGCATTGACATCGGATATTTTCCCCACGTATCGAAACGGTTGACGGCGGATGTTTTCAGTTATCTGGGAAATGCCGGATTCGATTTCGGAGCACTGCTGCCGCTTTTTCTCACCGAATTCTGGTGGCTGCTGCTGATACTGTTGCTGCTGATTTTCGGATTGGTACTGCTGTGCCGTTTCTGCCGCATGGAAGAAAAAACCGGAAACAGCAACAAGCATGGCGCTTTAAACCTGATAGGAAAAACCGTGCTGATGTCGGCCGGATTATTTGCCGTACTGACCGCCATGCGCGGAGGATGGGGACTGCGGCCACTCGGACTCGTCAGCGCGGGGGAATATGCCAGTCCGCAATACACTCCTCTGGTACTGAATACTCCATTCACGCTGATACGCACCATAGGAAAAAACACCATGGACGAATTTGACTACTACCCGGAGCTGTCGGAAGCCGAATCCGTATACAATCCGGTCCACCGCTCCTACGCGGCACCTCTTTGGAACACACCTCCGGTCAGAAACGTAGTGCTGATTGTACTGGAAGGACTTTCACAGGAAATGTTTGCCTTTTACCATGCAGACAAGCGGGACTACCCCCAATATTGTCCTTTTCTGGACAGCATCGCCAGCCTGTCATGGGCCTATAACGGCATTGCCAACGGCCGAAGGACAATGGAAGGCATTCCTTCCATTGTTTGCGGCATTCCCTCACTTATGGAACACGCCTACCTCGAGACCCCTTTCGTGCAGAACCGCATACAGAGTCCGGTGGAAATTTTGGCAGAAAACGGTTTTCACACTTGCTTTTTCCATGGAGGGAAAAACGGCAGCATGAATTTTGAAAGTTACTGCCGCTCCATAGGATATCAGGACTATTTCGGGATGGACGAATATCCGCATCCGGAAGATTTTGACGGACATTGGGGCATTCCTGACCGCAGTTACCTCCACTACATGGCCGAACAACTGCTCGGTTTCAGAGAGCCTTTTTTCGCCACGGTCCTTACCCTGACTTCACACCATCCCTTTACGCTGCCGAAGGATGCAGGAGATTTCAATTATCCCCAGGGAACGCATCCCATGCACACCGTCAGTGCCTATACTGACCTTGCCCTGAGGGAATTTTTCCAATGTCTTTTGAAGGCGCCCTGGTATGACAGCACCCTCTTCATCATCACGGCAGATCATGCCTATGAAGGCAGCACATCCTACACCCAGAATCCATACGGCAATTACCGCATTCCCATACTTTTCTACCATCCTTCGGCAGATACAGCCTTTTACGCCGGTCACCTGATGCAGCAAAGCGATATTATGCCAAGCCTGTTTGCCTATCTGCAGTTGCAGCACCCAATGCTCTGCTTCGGGCAGAATGTGTTTGACTCCGCCTATGTGCCTACCGCAGTCAACTACCTTTCCGGCATTTATCAGATTTACTATCGGCACTACCTGCTGCAATACAATGGACGGGAAGTTTTCGGATTTTACGATTTGACAGCAGACACCTCATTGAAGCGGAATCTGAAAGACAGGCCCATACCGGAAAAGAAACCGGCTCTGTCCCGACTGCAGGCAATCCTGCAATCGTACAGCTACCGCATGAACCGGAACCAGATGCTCCCCTGATTGACCCCATGACACCGGAAGAACGCAGACATTTTTTGAAGAACCTGCCCGAAAAAAGCGGCGTATACCGATATTTCGATAAAGACGGGAACATACTGTACGTAGGGAAGGCGAAGAATCTGAAACGAAGAGTCAACTCCTATTTCAACAAAGAACAGGACAGTCCGAAAACCCGGATGCTGGTCAGTAAAATTCAGGACATCCGCTTCACCGTAACCGACAATGAATACGATGCCCTCCTGCTGGAAAACAACCTCATAAAGAAATACCAACCGCGCTACAACATCCTGCTCAAGGACGACAAGACCTATCCCTGGATCTGTGTGAAAAACGAGGAGTTTCCCCGCATTTTCTCCACACGCAAACGGATAGACGACGGTTCCAGGTACTTCGGGCCCTATTCATCCGTCAAAACGATGAATCTGATATTGGACATACTGAGAGACCTCTATCCCTTCCGCTCCTGCAAATGGCAGTTGACGGAGGAAAACATAGCCAAGGGAAAATTCCGCACCTGCCTGGACTATCACATCAAGAAATGCAAAGCACCCTGTCAGGGGCTGCAGAGTATGGAAGACTACGGAAACAACATCCGGCAGGCTGTCCGCATCATAGAAGGCGACATCCGTTCCGTATTGAAAGATATGCGGAATGAGATGATGCAATATGCGGCAGCATGGGAATTTGAAAAGGCGGAAGAACTCAAACAGAAAATCTCGCTACTGGAAAATTACCAGGCCAAGTCTGCCATCGTCAATCCAAGCATACACGACACAGACGTATTCGGGTTCACGGAAGACGAAGATTCGGCATTCGTCAGCTATTTCAAAGTGATGAACGGGGCCATTGTCCAGACGCAGAATCTGGAAGTGCGCAAGCGCATAGAGGAAAATCGGGAAGACCTGCTTTCCATGGCCGTAGTGGAGTTGAGAAAGCGCGCTGATGACCATACCCGGGAAATTCTGCTGCCTTTTGCGGCTTCCACCTGCATACCGGATGCCCGGTGCCTGCAACCCAAAAGCGGCGACAAATACCAATTGCTGCAATTGGCCCAACGCAATGCAGCAGCCTTCATGCAGGACATTCACAATCAGCGCGAACTGTTGGAAGCAGGGCACCTGAGCAACCGCCTGCTGCAAAAAATGAAGGAAGACCTGATGCTCCCGAAGGAGCCGGCATACATAGAATGTTTTGACAATTCCAACCTTCTGGGAGAATATCCCGTAGGTGCCATGGTCTGTTTCCGCAACGGGAAACCATCCAAAAAAGACTACCGCCATTTCAAGATAAAAACGGTGGGACAGGCCGACGACTTTGCCACCATGAAAGAAGTCCTGACCCGGAGGTATTCCAGACTGCTGGAAGAAGGTGCCCCGCTCCCGGACCTCATTCTGGTCGATGGTGGGAAGGGACAGATTTCGGCTGCCATGGAAGCCCTCACCCGATTAGGCATAGCCGATAAAGTCAGTCTGTTGGGACTGGCCGAACGACTGGAAGACATTTACCGACCGGGCGACTCCATTCCCCTTTTCGTTGACAAGAAATCCGAAACACAAAGGGTATTGCAGCACCTTCGCGACGAAGCGCACCGTTTCGGCATCACACACCATCGGAAATGGAGAGAAAAGGGAACCATCAAGACAGAATTGACGAATATTTCCGGCATAGGGCCTGAAACAGCCGCCAAATTGCTGCAGGCTTTCCATTCCGTCAAGGGGGTAAAACAGGCGGAACTGACCGCATTGGAAAAAATCATAGGAACAGCCAAAGCCCGTACGGTATGGCAATTCTATCATTTGGACAATCCTTCTCCAATTCATCCGGAAACCCGTGAGCACACAATATCCCGTTCCGAATAACGTTAGCGAAAAATGACACAACAGGAAATGGCTGAATCAAAAGGAACCGTCGTCAAATCCACCGGAAACGAATATACCGTCCGGAATGCTGAAGGGAAACTGATACTGTGCAAATTGCGCGGACAGTTCCGCATGCATGGAATCAAGACGACCAATCCTATCGCCGTCGGAGACTGGGTGAAATACCATTCTCCGAACCAGCAGGACTACGGCATCATCACCGCAATCCTGCCCAGAAAGAACTACATTGCCCGCAAATCCGTCAACCTGTCGAAAATCACCCATATCCTATCGGCCAATATCGACAATCTTTTTCTGATTGCCAGCGTATACCGGCCACACACACCGCTCGGATTCATCGACCGCTTTCTGACAGCTGCAGAATCCTTTCGCATTGAAAGCACGCTGGTTTTCAACAAAACAGATCTTTATGGGAAGGAAGAAAAAGAAGAGATGGAACAATTACGGAAAATCTACAGCAGAGCCGGATACCGCTGCTTGTCCGTGTCGGCCGTAAACGGGAACGGATTAGAGGAATTGAAGTCCCTCATGAAAGGAAAAGTTTCCCTCATGGGCGGACAATCCGGTGTAGGAAAATCCACACTCATCAACGCATTGGCCCCTCAACTGCACCTGAAGACCGAAGCCATCTCTGACAGTTATGAAAAAGGCCGGCACACCACCACTTTTGCCGAAATGTTTCCTTTGGAATTTGGGGGAGACATCATCGACAGTCCGGGAATCAAGGAATTCGGACTCATACGGTATGAAAAGGAGGAGGTGGGACATTATTTCCCAGAGATTTTGTCCCGCATGGAAGGATGCCGATTCAGCAACTGCACCCACACCCACGAACCGGATTGTGCGGTCAAAGCAGCCGTAGAAAGTGGAGATATAGCCCTTTCCCGCTACCAGAACTATATTTCCATCATAGAAAATGAAGATTTGGATTTAAAAGAATGGATGCTGGAATAAGATGATCAAACTTGCTGTCATACTCGCTCTTTCCGTTATTTTGCTGGTATTGTCCATATCCCGGTGGAAAATACACCCCTTTCTTGCCCTGATAGGGACCAGCCTTCTGCTGGCATTGGCGGTAGGCATGCCTATCGACGATATTCCTCTTAAGATTGGAAACAGTTTCTCCAGCATTTTCTGCGATATCGGACTGATTATCATTTTCGGAGCCATGCTGGGAGGCATGCTGGAATGTTCCGGAGCAGCCATCAGCCTGGCCGACGGCATTGTCCGCCTGGTAGGAAAAAAAAGACCGGATCTGGCCATGATGATTATCGGGTGGATTATCGGCATACCTATTTTCTGCGATACGGCTTTCATCCTTCTGAATCCGGTCCGCAAATCCCTGACGGAACGCACCCGAAGCAATCCGCTGATGATGTCGCTGGTACTGGCATCCGGCCTGTTTGTCTCCCACCTGCTGATACCACCGACACCGGGTCCCATTGCCGCCGCCGGGTCTTTGGGCATAGGAAACAGCCTTTTCAAACTCATTCTGTGGGGATGCGTGGTCAGCATTCCCTGCCTGATTACGGCCTATACCTATTCTTATTTTTTCTGTAAAAAACACACCGGCACCCAACAGAAAGAACAGGAAAAAAAGCGTCAGCACAAACAAGCAGCCATGTACGATGTTACCTACGCAAACCTTTTGGAAAAGCATGCCGGAAGGCCGTCTTTTTTCGCATCCCTGCTGCCCATACTGCTACCCATACTGTGCATGGCATCCTCCTCTATCGTGGGAAATTTTTCCTCAATGGAGAAAGTTTACCGGATCTGTTCTTTTATCGGGCATCCCGTCATCGCCATCATGCTGGGATTCCTGTCGGCACTCTACCTGCTGATCAAAAGCCGAACCATCAAGCAATTGGGACATCTGGCTGAAGAATGTCTGAAAACTGCCGGTCCCATTCTCTTTATCACTGCAGCCGGATGCACTTTCGGACAAGTGATGGTGGATGCCGGATTGGCAGACGTCATCAAGGCGGCATTCCAGCATCCGGAAGCCATGGGCCTGATGCTGCCATTTCTTATCTGCCTGCTTCTCAAAACTGCCCAAGGCTCCTCAACTGTGGCCATGACGACAACAGCCGGCATCATGGGAATATATGACGACCCCACTTCCCTGATGTATACTTTGGGACTGAATACACCCGAAAGCGCAATATGGTGTGTACTGGCCATCGGCTGCGGCTCCATGATCATTACCCATGCCAACGCCAGCTACTTCTGGGTAGTCAGCAAGTTCGGAGATATACAGCCCGAAACCGCCTACCGTTCCTTCACCGTTACCAGCGGACTGATGGGAGTCGTGGGCATGCTGTGTGTTCTGATTCTTTCCTGCCTCGCATAAACAAAACACTTATGATACGCCAAGCCAACTGCAAGATAAACCTCGGACTCTATATCACCGGCAAACGGCCGGACGGATTCCACAATCTGGAAACCATCTTCCTGCCTATCCCTCTCTATGACGAACTGGAAATAGAAGTCTCAGAAACCTTCGGATTCCGGTCGGAAGGGATTCCCATTGACGGAGAAACGGAAAACAATTTATGCGTCAAAGCATACCGCCTGCTCCGCAACGATTTTCCACAGATAGGAAATGTGCGGATGCGCCTGCTCAAACGAATTCCTTATGGGGCAGGTTTGGGAGGAGGTTCCTCCGATGCTGCCGAAACCCTGAAAATGCTCAATGAGATATTCCAGCTGCAGCTGTCCGTCCCCGAACTGCAGGCGTATGCCAGCCGCTTGGGAAGCGATTGTGCCGTATTTATTGAGAATCGGCCGGTATTTGCCACCGGACGCGGCGATATTCTGGAAGCTCTTCCCCGGATGGATTTCAGTGCATGGGAACTCCTGCTGCTGAAACCGGATGAAGCAGTATCCACTGCCGAAGCCTATAGAGACATTCTCGCCAGACCGGCCCCCTGCGACCTGCGTCAGGCCGTACGCCAGCCAATCTTCACTTGGGAACAGCACATACACAATCAGTTTGAGCAAAGCGTATTTCCCAAACATCCACGCATACAAGCCTGCAAAGAATGGTTATACGAAAAAGGAGCGGTGTATGCATCCATGAGCGGAAGCGGCTCCTGTGTATACGGATTCTTTGCCAAAGAAAGTGCTCCTCAGACCGGCGACGATGACGTATTCGCCTTACGACTGAATCTGTAAGCCCTCCCTATAGCAGATGGTATAAGAGACGACGGATGCGGCATAAAAGAAACCCACAGCCTTCCCTGCCGGATATATATTGGTGGAAACATTGGCCGGTGACCCCATCATGGGATTGCTGCCGTTGGCAAACATCACGCTGTAGCAAAACGAAACATAGTCTGCAGGTATGCTGTAGAAATCCAAACGGATACGGTCCCCCTCCCGCAGATCATCCTTGAGCATGCCAAACACACTGATGGGCATATTCTGCGACAGCATCGCCAATCCGTTGACATAATAGCCGGCATATCCCGCCATGGGAATGGGAGCGGTATTTGTCAGATTCGTCAGTTGGGAGTCGTTTTGGAACGCATGTACCAGGTAGCAGATGGACGGATCCTCCAAACTTTGGAAAAACGGGAAAAAACTGTAGATTCCGTCCATGAAAGCAGACATCATCGGATCTGCATTCAGAATCATCAGGACAGAATCAACAGATTCCACATTGTCACACATGTAGCTGTCTGCATAAAGAGACTCATAACCGCTGCCGTCGGTCGTTGGAATTTCCATTTCCAGCCGGTAAGCCGTATTCTTTTTGCCGGCAACAGAATCGCTGAGATAATGTCCGGGGGAAGATTCGGAAAAAAGAATGGTATCACCGCCTCCGACAATGCGGACTTTGGCCCCGGAAATCATTTGAATTTCCTGACTCATGTAAAAATCAACCGTATAACTCAAAATTACCTCATGACGCTTGAATTCGTCCGTAAATGAAGCTTCCACCCCGATCATGGGCTTTCCATCCTCCAAGTCGATGACGATATCCTCTCTGCAGGAGGAAAACAGAAACAGACCGGCCAAAAAAACAAAGATGCATTCCAATCTCTTCATGATTCTAAAATTTGATGTTGTACGAAATGGAGGGAACGGTGGAAAACAGGTACATCTTTTCCGTCTTTATACCGATGCCATCCTCCGCCTGACTGAAGGTGACCGCCCAGGTATTGTGATGAGCATATACATTATACACAGAAACATTCAGCTCACTTTCCCACTTTTTCCACTCATGGCTTCCCAATTTCCATGTCAGGGACATATCCATACGATGATACGCAGGATACCGGCTTTCATTCCGGCTTCCGTTGTAAATAGCATAGGTCACTCCTCCTATCGTATATTGTCCGTACGGGAAGGATACTGGCTGTCCCGTATTGTAAATCCAATTGACGGCCACGCTCAAACGACGATTGATATCGTAATTGACCACCAGAACGAAATTGTGCGGACGGTCGTACGGAGAGCAGTATTCCTTTCCGAAATTGATGCCGTCTATGGTTCTCAGTGTTTTGGCATAAGTGTAGGAAATCCATCCCGTCAGATGACCTGTGTTTTTCCGCAACAGCAACTCTATTCCATAGGAACGCCCCTTTCCGCAACGAAGTTCTCCGTCAATGAGAAGGTTCCCGTATGTCAGGGCATTGTCTTTGAAATCTATCACGTTCTGCAGCCGCTTATAATAGATTTCCACAGAAGTTTCCAGCATATTGTCCATAAAATTCCGGAAATAGCCGATTGCCCACTGGTCGCATTTTTGAGGTTTGATATTCGGACTGATCGGAAACCACACATCAAAGGGCAAGCCTCCGGTCGCGACCGAAGCCACCTGGGCATATTGCACGGTGCGGGAATAGGAAGCTTTCAGAGAAGAACTGTCGTTGATGCGAAACATGGCAGCCAGACGGGGTTCCGGATGAATTTCCGTATGGAATATTTCACTTTTTCCATAATGCAGGGTATCATAGACCTGGTACTGCCCGTCAAACAGATAGAGATCTTCCGCTCCGATGTTCTGAAAACAGGAGAGCCTCAAACCATAACGCAGGGAAAACGAATGGGTCATCTTGTGTTCATGAGTAAAATACAAAGTATGAGACAATCCTTTACGGGCAACGGATTCCGAAGCATCTACCATAATATATTGGGACAAAGCCCCGCCTCTGTCATCCAATTCCCCCTGACGGAAGGAAAGGAAACCGCTGCCCACTCCGAAACGGGAGGTATGCCGCTCATTCCATTCCATGAGAAAATCGTACGACCAGCGGGTATCTTCGGAACCGGCCGAAATGGTAAAATCATAAGGATCATACTCTATATCTATACCGTACCGATACCGACTGTGAATAAGTGAAAGATCTGATACCAGACGTTCCCCAAACATATGATTCCAACGGAGGGTGGCACTGGTGTTTCCGTATCCCAGACCTGTCAGATTCCGGACATAGAACTTGTCGTTGCCGTGGTAGGCGGAAAGATACAGCCGGTTCCTGTCATTCAAGACCTGTATGATTTTTCCGTTCAAGTCGTAGAAATAGATATTGGAGCCTTGCAGATTCTCACTCAGAAAGGGTATGACCAGACCGGCATAGGTGGTCCGGCCGGCCAGCATCAGCGATGTCCGGTGCTTGAACAGCGGAGTATGCAGCATCAGACGGCTGGTCACCAGACCGATACCTCCTTGCCCGTTCAGTTTTTCAGGAATTTCTTCCTTCATGCGCACATCCAGTACTGAAGAGAGCCTTCCCCCATAATTGGCCGGCAAGTCTCCTTTGTAAAGCGTGGCATCCTTTACTACATCATTATTGAATACAGAAAAAAATCCAAGGAAATGGGATGCATTGTAAATGGGAGCCTGATCCAACAAAATAAGATTCTGATCCGTTCCCCCTCCCCTTACACTGAAGCCGGAAGACCCTTCTGAAGCAGCCTGCACGCCGGGAAGCAGTTGTATGGTCTTGATTACATCCACTTCTCCCATCAGGGCCGGTATTTTCTTTATGGCCACATAATCCAGACTTTGAACGCTCATTTCCATCTGAGACACATTGTGATCGGGACGTTTTCCTGTCACGCTGACTTCGGAAAGAGTACGCGTATCCGAAAGCAGAAAAAAATTCAGATTCTGCGACCGTCCGCTCAACGTACACAAGGTATCCAACGTACCATAACCCACATAGGATATACGGATCTGCACTTTCCCGGAAGGAAGCAGCATTTCATAATACCCTTTTTCGTTGGTCATCGTGCCGGTGGAGGTACTGGCCACATACACAGACACATCTTCCATGGGTTCCCCTGTCTGCCGGTCTTTCACAAAGCCGTATACTTTCGTCTGCGAAAACAGTTCCGATGTACAAATACAGCAGCACAGAAACAGTATTAAATATTTGTATTTCAGCATGAATATTGTTCAAAAAAAGCTTTTTCCAAAAATTCTCTCGCCGAAGGATGAGCTATGGAAATCAGCAGCCGCGCTCTTTCCTGAATACTTTTCCCATACAGATTCACCGCACCGTATTCCGTAACCACCCAATGCACCTGGGAACGCGGCGTAACGACACCCGCTCCCGGACTCAACTGGGGAACAATCTTGCTCAAACCTTTACCGGTAACGGACGGCATGGCAATGATGGGGACTCCGCCCTCCGACCAGGCCGCACCGGTCATAAAATCCAACTGTCCTCCCGAGCCGGAATAGATTTTGGGGCCTATGCTGTCCGCACAGATCTGACCGGTCAAATCCACCTGCAGGGCTGAGTTGATAGCCACCACCCTGGGATTGAGCGCGATGATTCTCGGGTTATTGGTATAGGCCACATCCATCATCAGGACATCCCTGTTGCCATCCACAAAATCATACAGAGCCCGGCTTCCTTTCAAGAAGGTGGAAACCACCTTCCCCGGATCGGTTTTTTTGCAGGAACCGTTGATTACGCCTTTTTCAATCAGAGGAATGGCACCATCCGAAAACATTTCGGAATGTATGCCCAGATTTCTGTGATTGCCCAACTGCGACAAAACTGCATTGGGAATGTTGCCGATCCCGATTTGCAAAGTGGCGCCATCCTCTATCAGGGCTGCCACGTGGCGGCCGATGGCCGCATCCGTATCCGAAAGGTCCGTAAAGTCGGAAGCGGGCAACTCCTGATCATACTCCACCATGCACGTCAAACGATCCATCGGAATCCGGGCATCCCCGAAGCAATACGGTACGTGCCGATTGACCTGGGCTATCACACAACGGGCCTGTTCCATAGCGGCCAGCGTGCAATCCACCGAAGTACCCAAGGATACATAACCTTCTTCATCCGGAGGAGAAACCATCAGGAAAACGACATCGGCATGCAGCACTCCCTGACGGAACAGACGAGAGGTATCACTGAGAGAACAGGGTATATAATCCGCAGCTCCGGACTGTGTGTCTTTGCGCACATTGGCACCCACAAAAAAAGAATCCAAATGGAATATGCCTTTGAATTCCGGATGGGAATAATCGGCATAACCTTCGGTATACAAGTGGGTAATAGTGATATCCTTACATTCTCCGCTGCGCCCATGCTCCACCAGCGCCCGAATCAGGTGTTCGGGTGCAGCCGCCACACAGGGCCAATGGATATGGTCACCGGATTTTACTAACTTCATGGCCTCTTCGGCACTCACTTTCGGAGGAATATTCAGCTTTCTCTGATCCATTGTTCTAAATTTTTAATCCGTTGGAGATATTTGGTTCTCTGTCCTTCCACGAAATCTTCGCTGTATTTGGCCTCGCAAAAACCGTTCCCGCGAGCCACATAGTCGTCATCGGAAAGACAGGAGGCCACCTCTTCGTAATTTTGGAGAAAAGAACGGTTTTCCTCCAGCATGCGTTTCAAATCGTCCGCATCCGCCCAAAAGGAAACTCCATCGGTATAAGTATATTTTATTTTCATTCTACCTGCTTTTTCCATCCTGAAAAATCTTTTTCCCGTACTGCAAAAATCCTCAAAATTCGGATACAGATCCTGACAGATGACAGATTTTTTTGAAGATGAACGTTTTATTTTTTCACATTCGCAACCAATACAACACAGAGAACACCATAAATCATATCCGGTATCCATACGGACAACAGAGGAGACACTCCTCCGTATACAGCAAACACCTGACACATCTGCTGCAGCAGCACATAGGAAAAAGTGATGACCAGGCCCACCAGCAAATGCAGACCAATGCCCTCCCTTGTCTTGCGCGAGGACACACACACTCCCACAATAGTCAGGATGAGCACAGAAACAGGCCCCGTCATTCGTCTCTGCAACTCCACCTCATAAGGTTTCACATTATCGGCTCCCTTGGCACTTTCCTCCGCTATGAACCGGCGAATTTGCGGAGTGGTCATGATATCGGGACCGTGCTTCACATACACCAGATCGCTGACTTGCAGAGCCAACACGGTATCCATGCGCGTTCCGCTCTCCAAAGTTTCCTGTTTTCCGTTGAAAGTACGCTTGGCATAATTGCTCAGAATCCATCGGTTTTGCACCGAATCCCACTGTATGCTTTGAGCTTCCAGATGGTTTTTCATCCCCTTTACATCCATGTCTTCGTACCAGAACCCGTAGCCGACCTTGTTTTCCACATCCCAATAATGGACATAGGCATAGGTATCCGCGGACAATTTGATATGGTTGTCCATATCTTTGGACCTTACCTGCCTGGAAATATAACTTTCCTTAAATATCATCATCCTACGGGAAGTGTTGGGAATCATATAATTGTCCAGATAAAAACTCATACCGCCTATCACAACAATGGTCACCACGTAGGGATACAGCATTCGGTAAAAACTCATTCCCCCATTGGTCATGGCAATGATTTCCGAATTTCCGGACAACTTGGAGGTGAAAAAGATAACGGATATGAAAGTAAATAAGGGAATGAACAGATTGACGAAATAGGGAATGAAATTCAGGTAGTATCCGGTAATGATTTTTCCCAACGGCACCTTTTTGTCCAGAAATCCCTGTATGTTTTCCGACACATCGACCACCACCACAATGGCGATGATGAGCACAATGGCAAGCAGAAAGGTCAGAATGAACTTCCGGATAATGTATCGGTCAAGTATTTTCAAGGGCTTCATATATTCTCCCAATAATCAAAAAAAAGGTTTCAAAAAAGAGACAAAGGTAGACAAAAAAAGCATACACTTCCCCCTTTTTCCCGACTTTTTTAGAATTCTTCCATTCCTTTTACGTAGGATTCCTGGGAAAGCAGCAGCCTTAAAGACGGATAAAACTGAGGATAAAGTGATTGCATCTTATCAGGAGACAACCAGCAAGCATCCGTAATCTGCTCCTCTGTCTGCGCCTTCAGAACGCCGTTGAAGGACGTCTTCATTGCAAACCACTGCGTCTGCTTCAGTACGAATTCGTCCGCGTGAACGAAAATATGGTACGTCTGACGCAAGGGCCGGACAATGGTCAGATTTCCGACTCCGGTTTCTTCTTCCACTTCCCTCAAAGCGGTCTGTTCAAAAGTCTCTCCGGCCTCCACATGTCCCTTGGGCAGGTCCCGGAATCCGAAACGCTGTATGCAGAGATATTCCCCTTTTTCGTTTTCAACGATGCCACCGGCCGCCTTTTCCACACGGAAGTAGGAAAGGAATTCCCATAACAGCTTGTTTTCCAGATCCGGTTTCATCCGCACAATCAAAGAGCGCTGCTGATGCAGAAACAGATCCATGGGATACAGAAGATCGCCTTCACGGGCATAATCGAAGCATTCCACCGATGCGGAAGTGCTGTCTTTTTTTTCGACCTCGTTTGTGAAAATTAATGTCGCTTTGTTGTAAAAAAAATGGTACTTTTGCATTTTGAAAAAAACATCTAATATTATGGAAATATCAAAACAATGTGCCAGCCACCTGCTGGGTATAAAAGCCGTCAAATTAAGCCCTTCCAAACCTTTTACCTGGGCTTCCGGACTCAAATCCCCCATCTATTGCGACAACCGGAAAACATTGTCCTATCCTGAAATCAGAACGTTCATCCGGGAGAGTTTAGTACAGACTATCCGCACAAAATTTCCCGAAGTGGAAGTGATTGCCGGCGTAGCCACCGGAGCCATCGCCCAGGGAGCTCTGGTAGCGGAATCCATGAATCTGCCTTTCGTCTATGTCCGTTCGGAAGAGAAAAAACACGGTATGGGCAACATCGTGGAAGGCGAAATCAAGGCCGGACAGAAAGTGGTGGTGGTGGAAGATCTCGTATCCACGGGTCAAAGCAGTCTGAAAGCCGTTGACACTCTGCGTGGAATGGGATGCAACGTGCTGGGAATGACAGCCATATTCACCTACAACCTGCCGATTTCCCAACAGCGGTTCGAAGAAGCCAAGTGCGCATTGTACACGCTTACCGATTATCATTGCATGATTGAACAGGCGGTGGCAGACAACTACATTCAGCCCGATGAACAGGCTACACTGATAGAGTGGCGGAAAGATCCGAACGCCTGGGCAGAACGATTCGCCCAATAGGCAGTCATGAAAGCGCTGCTACTTGCCGCGGGTCTCGGGACCCGTCTGCGCCCTCTGACAAACGACAGGCCCAAGGCATTGGTCGAAGTGTCGGGCATGACCCTGCTGGAACGCAACATCCGCTTCCTGACACAACAGGGAATATCGGAGGTCATAATCAATGTTCATCATTTCGGAGAACAGATTATCGAATTCGTACAATGCCACACATTTGATATAGCTGTCCGCATTTCCGATGAAAGAGAGCAACTGCTGGACACCGGTGGCGCCCTGCGGAAAGCCGCACCTTTTTTCAAGGGAGAAGAGGACTTTCTGGTCTACAATACGGACGTTTTGAGTGATATCCGCATAGCGGAGCTGCTTCGCTTTCATCGCGAGGAAAAAAATCTGGCTACATTGGCCGTGCGGCATCGGAAAACGCAACGCTATATCCTGCTCGACAAGCAGTCGCAACTTATCGGAAGATACCAGTCCGGAGAAGCGATTCCTGCAGAGGCCTCCCTTGCAGCGTTCAGCGGCATACACATCCTTTCCACCCGCATATTCGACATGCTGCCGGAAGAGGAAGTCTTCCCCATCATGCCGGTATACATCGGATTATCAGGCAAAGAGCGCATACGGGGATTCTTTCATGATGACAGTTTCTGGATGGATATGGGACGGCCCGAAAGCATCAAAGCATTCGAAAACGGGAATACCCGCCTCGGCGTTTGAGAAAAGGACATATCAAATAAAAAAACAACACTAAGGCAGCAGTCATGGCCAAAAACAAAACCACTTATTTCTGCCGGCATTGCGGTGCCCAATCCGCCACATGGATGGGAAGGTGCCCGCATTGCGGGGAATGGAATACCTTCGTGGAGGAAATCGTACAGAACGAGACTTCCACTGCAAAGACTTTCTCCTGCGGGCAGTCCCAAAGCAAGCCCGTCCATCTGGACGAAATCCGCGTAGAAAACAATGCGCAGCGCATGCTGACAAGTATTGAGGAAATCAATAGAGTGCTGGGCGGCGGCATCGTCCCCGGCTCCCTCATCCTATTGGGGGGCGAACCTGGAATAGGAAAATCCACCCTGCTGCTGCAGTTGGCTCTGTCCCTTCCCCAACACCAGAAAGTACTGTACGTTTCCGGAGAGGAAAGCGAAATGCAGCTCAAAATGCGGGCAGACCGCATTCCCAACGAGAACGGAAACTGCTACATTGTCAACGAAACCAACACCCAGATCATTTTCCGGCATATCGAACAGACCCGCCCGAACCTGGTCATCATCGACTCCATTCAAACCCTGCAGACGCAGGCATTGGAATCTTCAGCCGGTACCATTTCACAGATCAGGGAATGTACGGCCGAGTTGCAGCGCTTTGCCAAAGCCACTTCCACACCTGTATTTCTGGTGGGTCACATCACCAAAGACGGAAGTCTGGCCGGTCCCAAAATTCTGGAACACGTGGTGGACGTAGTGCTGCAGTTTGAAGGAGACCGCAACTACGGATACCGCATTGTCCGGGCAATGAAGAACCGGTTCGGAAGCATTTCCGAAATCGGCATTTTCGAGATGACCTCAACCGGATTGCGCGAAGTACCCAATCCATCCGAAATGCTGATTTCCAATCACAGCGAGGACACCAACGGTATTGCTATCGCGGCCACGGTGGAAGGTCTGCGTCCCTTCCTCATAGAAACGCAGGCCCTGGTCAGCCCTGCCGTTTACAGCAATCCTCAACGTTCCTCCAATGGTTTTGACATACGGAGACTCGGCATGCTGCTGGCGGTATTGGAAAAACGCTGCGGCATGAAACTGATGACGAAGGATATATTTCTGAACATAGCCGGAGGCCTTCGTCCGGACGACCCCGCCACCGACCTGGCTGTGCTGGCTGCCATTCTTTCCTCCCATTTCGACATTCCCATAGACAACAAAACCTGCTTTGCTGCTGAAATCGGGCTTTCCGGAGAAATCCGCCCCGTCAGCAGAGTGGAACAACGCATTAACGAAGCGGAAAAACTGGGCTATAAGCGCATTTTCATTTCCGCATACAACGGAAAAGAAATTTCCGCCCACAAAATCAAAGTGGTGAAAATCTCCAAAATCGACGAACTGCTGCCCGCCCTCTTCGGAGAAAAATAAGTTTACTAATAAAGGGACTGGACTTCGTTATGAAGAACGTCCAAAGCCTGATCGGAGGGCGATACGGCCAATTGGGAGGTCATTTCCAGAATGCGGGTGGCCAAAAGACTTCCCGGAGCATCCGGCTCCAATTGACCGGCTGCCAGATTGATGATTTTTACAATTTCTTCCTTGGCTTTTCGTATGGCCTTCCACATGTCGGGAGAGACATACACCTGCTGGGAAAGATTGTGCTCAAATTCATTGCGTATGACTGACAACAGCATGCTGTGATACTGTCCCACATTGCGATTGACAGCCATTTCGCGCAGCAGCAGGCTCTCCGGCTTGATTCTTTCCAACAGCAGGGCCAGCCGCTCGTATGACTGCAGACGGATGGGAGTAATGACGGAAGCATTCCCCTTTTTCTGCTCCAGGACCAGCTTTTTCAACTCTTTTTCATTGCTCGACTTCAGCATGAAATAGGCGGTTACTCCCACAACGGCGGCTACCGCAATCATTCCGATGATTCCTAACAAAATTTCCATACGTCTTTGTTTTATTTTTTGATGAACTGATTCAAATTGGTTGATAAAGTAAAATAATTGGGCACAGACGACACATGGTTGTGCACTCTGGCATACTGCACCTCAAACTGACGGATGTGCAGACTCACTCCATAGGCCAGTCCTACCGCGCCCGGTTTGTTGTACAGACGCATTTCCCTTCGCATGTCATAGTTGTAGGAAAATTGCAGGGACAGCACTTTGACAGGTTCTATTTCCAAACCCAGGACAAAATGCCGGAAAGCGTTGTCCACAAAGCGCTCCACTCTGCTCTTCGTATTCCGTTTCCCGCTCAGCACATCCCATTCCGTATAGGGATCCGTCGGATCGTCATATGACAGATTCCATCGGGTAAGATGATGAAATACGAAATGAAAACGCGCCGGAAGATGTTCCAATTTGCGGGAAATAGCCAACTGCAAATCAAAAGGAAGCTTTTCCCTTTCATCTGTATAATGCACGAACTGCGCTCCGATATTGGAAGCCATCAGGCTCATGCAGAAATCTTTATCGTCATTGTAATAGGAAGCGGCCGCATCCACGGCCAAACCTGCGGAAAAATAGGTTTCATAATAGGAAAATACCGCCTTTGCGTTCATTCCCATGGAAATGCGGTTCTCCACAATCTCCTTGCCGTAACCGGCACTCAAGACATAATCTCCGGCAGAAAAAACACCTGTTTCGTTTCCATAGATGTCATACCCGTCAAAACTGCCATAAGACATGGCCCGGACTCCCCAACGGAAGGTTCCGACTTCCCAGGAACGGATGTAATCCGCATTGGCATAAAAGGCATTGGCGAAATAATCTACGCACTGCAGTGACAATCCCTGATCCATCTCTGAACGCAAAAGCGAAGGATTGGCATTGCAAAGGGAAGGATCTCCATCTCTCACACTCAAGAGCATTCCGCCCAAAGAGGCTTGACGGGCCGAAGACGGCAAGGTCAAAAAATCAAATACAGCGGTTCCGCCTGTCTGAGCCGAAAGGCTGGGCAGCAAGACACAAATTCCTATAATACAGATCAGACGCTTCATGCAAAAGTTATTCGGCCAACATCTGCTGAATTTTGGCCCTCAATTCATCCCCACGGAGATTTTTGGCAGCAATGCGTCCCTCCTTGTCCACCACAATGGTTGCCGGAATACTGCTGATCTGATACAATTGGCCGGCTGCCGAATTCCAGCGTTTCAGATCGCTCACCTGCGTCCAATACAGTCCGTCCTTGTGAATAGCCTGCATCCAGCTTTCGCGATCTCCGTCCAAGGATACACCGAGAATTTCCAGGCCTTTGTCATGATAATCCCGGTACAGACGTACCATGTTCGGATTCTCCTGACGGCACGGACGGCACCAGGATGCCCAAAAATCGATCACCACCACTTTCCCCCGGAACTCCTGCAGGCTCCTTCTTACGCCGTTGGTATCGGGCAGAGTAAAATCCGGAGCCATGACTCCTACTGCCAACAGTTTGTCGGAAACCAGTTTATTCCAACGGTAACGGATATAGTCATCGCTCGGATACTTGTGTATCAACTTGGTAAATACAGTGTCAAACAATTCCGGAACGACTTCGTACTGCAGATTTTCCATCAGGGCTGCAGCGGCATAATTGTCGGGCTGTGCCAAGCACAGATTGGCCAGAAACTGTACGCGGGAAAGTTCCAGCATCTGCATTTTCTGCTGCAAATCCGGAATCGGCTTTTCCTGATGTATGCGCATGAGGCTGTCATGCTGCTTTTCCAAAGACAGCAAATAAGCCTGATAATCATGGAACAGTTGATTCTCCGGTGAATTGGTCGCGGAAAGAATCATTCCCGTGGCAGCGTCCACCTGCAGATCCATCACCTGCTCGGGAGCTATGACGCAAAGCACGTTTTTGCCTCCCGGAATCTGCAACATATAATATCCCGTTTCCACCGGATTGTAATAACATTTGAAATTGCCCTTGGCATCCACCGCCATTTTCTCCAGCGGGGCCTTCTGACGGCCGAGAGCATCATACAAGGCAAGACTGTCCGTACTTTTGTAATTGACGACATTTCCTCTGACAATCACCTTGCGGCCTCCTCCGTACGAAGATACCATCCAAAACATGCAGAGCAGCAAAAACAGGAAAGAAAAGATTTTTTTCATTGTCGTTTACTATTTGATTTTCAAAATTTCTTTGATTTTGGATTCCAAAGCTTCTCCCTGCAAAGCACGTGCCACTATCTTTCCATCGCTGTCAATCAGCACCAGGGCGGGAATCCAGCGGATATTGTAAGCGGTACGCACGGGGCAGTCCCAACTCTTCAAGGCACTGACATGCGTCCATGTCAAACTGTCTGCCCGTATGGCATTCATCCAGCGTTCCCTGTCATTATCCAGGGAGATGCCCAATACTTCCAGACCCTGCTCGTGATAACGCCTGTACAGCTGTACAAGGGCCGGATTTTCCCTTCGGCAATCAGAGCACCAGGATGCCCAGAAATCCAACAGAAGCACGCGGCCTTTGTAATCGGAAAGGCTGACATTGGTTCCAGCCGTATCCGGCAAAGAAAAAACGGGTGCCGGATTACCGGGATTCAGACTCCGGCTGAGGGTGAGCTGTCCGTATTTGTAATTCAGGAATTCATTGTGGCTGTATTTTTTCATCAGACGGGACAGCACCATTTCATACAGTTCCTGGTATTGGTCCACATCCAGGTATTCCAGCAGGGCTGCGGAGGCATAATTGTCGGAATTTTCGTCACACAGACGGGCTACCATTTCCTTACGCTCTGCTTCTAAAGCCATCATGTCTTCCTGGAAACGGACATTTTCCTTTTTTCTGTGAGCGGTAATCAGATTCGACTTGCGCGCATCCAAAGCCAGAAGCTGACGCTGATAATCCTGCAACAGCAGATTCTCTTCCGAACCGGATGTTTTCAGCATCATGCCGGTACGTCCGTCAATGGTGATTTCCACCACCGCCCGTGGCTTCAGCACACAAAGGGCACTTTTGGCATTTTTGAACTTCAAGGTGTAAAAACCTATTGTTTTCGGATGGTATGTCAAGGAGAATGTACCTTGCCCGTCCACCACGGCCTCTTCTATGATCCGGCTGGGATCGGTAGCTTCGTAAAGATACACCTTGTCCGTGGAAGGAGAATTGACCAGCACTCCCTTCAGAGAGACCTCGACAGCTGACGCGAAAAGCGGAGCAAATCCGAGAACGGACAAAAACACACTGATTTTCAATAAGTATTTCTTCATAATCTTTCGAATATTTGTTATTTTACCCTTCGACATTGGATGATAACGGAATTTATAAGTATTTATTGGACAGCAGAGCCGATTTTTCATCCAGTTCCGCTTTATTCAGGGTAGTTACATCCTCCTCATACACTTTATGATAGGCATAATTGCGCCATTTTTCCAATACCGAGGCCATATCAGCCGGCAGTTCGGAATCGAAAAACAGGTACTTTCCCGTCATCGGATGGGTGAAACCGAGGCTTTTGGCATGCAGTGCCTGACGCGGAAGCATTTCAAAACAATTGTTGACAAACTGCTTGTACTTCGAAAAAATGGTGCCTTTCAAAATGCGGTTGCCTCCGTACATGGCATCATTGAACAGCGGATGTCCTATGGAACGCATGTGAGCCCGTATCTGATGGGTACGTCCGGTTTCCAGACGGCATTCTATCAGGGTTACATAACCGAAACGCTCCACCACTTTCCAATGGGTGACGGCATGCTTTCCCATGTCCGGATCCTTACAGACCTCCATCACCCGCCGATCGGCCATGCTGCGTCCGAGATTGGCATCGACGGTTCCTTCATCCTCCTCAAAATCACCCCAGACCAGAGCCCTGTACTGACGGTCAATGTTGTGACAGTAAAAATCGTGAGCCAATTTTGCCTGTGCCATCTCGTTCTTGGCTACCAGAAGGATACCGGAAGTATCCTTGTCGATACGGTGTACCAGAAAAGGCATATGCTCCTGGTTTTCTTCGCCCGGCCGGTTGCCGAAATAATAGGACAAGGCATTGACCAGCGTACCGGTGTAATTTCCATAGGCGGGATGGACCACCATGCCGGCTTTCTTGTTCACCACCAGAACGTCATCGTCTTCGTATACAATGTCCAGCGGAATATCCTCTGGCAGTACATCCGTATCTCTGGGCGGTTCCGCCATGACAACGGAAATGCTGTCATCGGGACGGACCAGGTAATTCGGTTTCACGGGCTTGCCGTTGACCAGTATATTGTCCGCCCGCAGCGCCTGCTGCACCTTGTTCCTGGATACATTACGGAGCCTTCCGCTCAGGAAACGGTCAATGCGCACCGCTTCCTGTCCGGGATCCACATTGACATGGAAATGTTCGTACAATTCCTCCTGTTCCTCTCGGTTTTCATCTTTTTCCATCTCCTCCGGATCCATGTCCGCAAGGTTTTCGTTTGCTTTTCCTTCTTCTGTCACAATATCGGTATTACTATTTGAGAATTCGTCCCAAGTCCTGCAGGAACTCGGCTTCATATATCTGCGTAATGATTTTTTTCGTGTAAAGGGGAAATTCGGCCTTCATCATCCAGTCATAATAATTCCGCTCTTTGCGGAAAACAGAACGGACACTTTCACCTTTGTGTTTGCCGAAGGCAAAAACCTCCTCGTCCTTCTCGTTCAAAACAATATGTCCGGCCAGATCCACGTTGCGGTTGCCGGAGGAGAACAGAGAAAGTTTGTCCACATCGTTCACAATGGGGAACGTCTCCGTTTCGTCCTTGGCAATGTAGGGTTCGTCCTTATAACGGTCCAACTGGGCTTCAAGTACCCTCAGCGTAGCCAAAGTATCGGCTTCGGCCGTATGGGCATCTTCCAGTTTTTCTCCGCAATAAAAACGGTAAGCCGCCGAAAGCGTACGCGGTTCCATCTTGTGGAAAATGTTCTGCACATCGATGATTTTCACTCCCCTGAGATCGAAATCCAAACCGTTGCGCATGAATTCCTCCACCAAAAGGGGAACATCGAATTTGAGCAGATTGTAACCGGCCAGATCGCTGTTCTTCATAAAATCGGAAATCTTGGGCGCAAATTCTTTGAATGAGGGCATATCCGCCACATCCTTATCGTATATACCGTGAATCTTGGAAGATTCTTCCGGAATGTGCATGCCGGGATTGATCCGCTGGGTCATCACCTGCTCCGACTGATCGACCATTACCTTTACCATGCTGATTTCCACGATTCTGTCCACTCCTATATTGACACCGGTCGTTTCCAGATCAAAAAATACCAAAGGACGTTTCAATTGCAGTTTCATCTGTATTTGTTTTAATAGGTTCTCTTCAATGCCAGGCGCAAAGACATCGGATGCATGCTCACATCCACGGAAGGCTGCATTCCCATGAAATCACCGTCCAAATGAGTATACAGCGGCTCATTGTCTTCCGCTCTCAGTTTGAAATTCTGTATTTTATATATTTTTACGTACTTATCAATGCGATTCAGATTCCCAGACAACAGAAACAGCACCAGCCAGGGCAAGGCAACCAAGGGCGGCTTCTGTACGCAAGTCACATTGACCAGACCATCCTGAACCGAAGCTTCCGGTGAAATCTTCACATCGAAACCCCATTGGGATGAATTGGCAAAAGAAATCAGAAGCGCGTTGATTTTCAGCACACGGCCATCCCCCTCCAACACATAGGTACGGGGTTTGTACGACAGATAGTTATGCAGCACAATCTGCAGATACGGGAAAAAGCCCCGATGGCTCACGTGGCTGTATTTTTCGGCCACAAATGCATCGAAACCGATACCCGCGACGCTGGCATACACCTTTCCGTTCAGGCATACTGTATCTATCTGTTCGACATACTCTGCATTGAGCATGCTGACGGCATTTTTCAGACGGAAAGGAATATGCATGTGATGGGCCAGTCCGTTGCCCGAACCGGTCGGAAAGATGCCCAGCACCACATCCGTACCGGCCAAAGCCTGTACGATCTCATTCAAGGTGCCGTCCCCTCCCACGGAAACGACCATATAAATTCCATCGGAAACGGCTTTTTTCGCCAATTCGGTTGCATGACCGGCATAGCGGGTTTCGCAGATTTCATAATCAAAACGGTCCGAATCGAGATATACCTTCACTTTGTCCGGCACCTTCCGGTACCGGCCGGTTCCTGATTTCGGATTGATAATGAACAATATTTTCTTTTTCATGCCGTCTTCCAAGTAATCCGTACTAATTTGCAAAGATAAACAAAAAGACAATACCAGCGAAAAAAATGGAAATATATCCGCATTTTTTTCGTTAACTGACCATATGATGAAGAATAAACAGAAAACATCCGGAAGGCCGGGAGATCTCCACATGGAAATCCTCTACGAAGACCGTTACCTCTTTGTGGTGGACAAACCGCACGGTCTGCTGACCAACAGTCCCCATCCGCAGGCGGACAGTGCCCAGCAGATGCTGAACGCCTATCTGGAAGAGACCCGCCAGCGGTGCCGCGCCCATACCGTACACCGTCTGGACCGGGACACCTCCGGCCTGCTGCTGTTTGCCAAGGACAAGAAAGTTGCCCTGATGTTCGAAGACGGATGGAAGGAAAGAGTGTACGACCGGCGTTACATTGCACTGGTTCACGGGCAAATGAAGGAAGAAAACGGATGCATTGCCTCCTGGCTGAAGGACAACAGTCAATATTTCACTTATTCTGCCTCCTATGACAATGGAGGGAAATATGCTGTCACGCACTTTCAGACAAAAAAGGTCGGAAAAGAATATTCCCTGGTGGAACTGCAATTGGAAACCGGACGCAAGAATCAGATTCGTGTGCACCTGCAGGACATCGGGTACCCCGTGGCCGGAGACCGTAAATACGGAGACGGAAGCAATCCCCTGGGCCGCCTCTGTCTCCATGCTTACCGTTTATGTTTCATACATCCCGTCACGGGAAAAGACCTGCGCTTCGAAACGCCGAATCCCTTTCCGCTTTAACGCGGCATCCTGGTCAGGGCGGCGGCACCGAGAATAGCCACGTCGTTGGCGTTCAATTCCGAAACGCGGATTTCGGTTTTTCCCTGGAAAGACACATACAGATGCTGCTCAAAGGATTCCTTCAAAGGACGGATCAGGATTTCACCGGCCTGCACCGGGCCGCCCATCAGAAATACGGCTTCGGGTGAAGAAAAAGTTACGGCATTGGCACAGGCTATGCCCAAAAGATAAGCCGTTTTCCGATAGGTTTCTATGGCCAAGGCATCTCCGGCATAAGCTGCTTCGGCTATGCGTTTGGGATCCAAATCCGCATAGGAAACACCGTACAGCATACCCTGATAATCGGGATCAGCTGCACGCAATTCCTCAAATGTCAGGCAAATGCCACGGGCCGATGCGTACTCTTCCAGACACCCGTTCTTTCCGCAACTGCATTTCCGTCCTTCCGGAATAAGCACCGCATGTCCCAATTCCCCGGCACAACCGGTATGCCCATGCACCAGACGGCCATCTACAATCACACCACTGCCCACACCGGTACCCAAGGTAAACATCACCATGTGACGCATACCTTTGCCACCCCCGTAAATCAATTCACCATAAGCCGCAGCATTGGCGTCATTGGATAGGGTTACCGGCACCGGAATGTACTGCCGTATCATGTCGGCCAAGGGAATAATGCCCTTGAATTTCAAATTGGGAGCGTACTCTATGCGGGATGTATAGAAATTGCCATTGGGGGCCCCCACACCTATGCCTTCGATTTTTGCATCCAGATGGGCCGCCATGTCCTGTATTTTTTCAGACAAAGCTTTGACATATACTTCCACTTCGTCAAATTCCGCCATTTTCAGACGGCCGCGATCCGCGATGCGTCCTTCCGCATCCACGAATCCGAAATCCGTATTGGTACCTCCGATATCTATACCGACCGTGTAAACCTGTTTCATTTTTTATAGATTTTATTGTTTTTATTTACATACTTATATAATGAAGGATGTTTCGGATTATTGCCTTCCGCGGACAAATATCCTTCTCCGGAAAAGCGGAACGTTTCAGACGGAAAGCACTGTCAGCCGGCCTTCCGCCACTTTGAATTTCACTTCCCTGCCCGCGTAGACGAAACCGTACACCCTGTCCGGATCGTTCTGGTAAGACGGACGGGGATCCTGTGCCAACAGATGGATGAGCGCTTGCCGCTCTTCTTCAGGGAGCATTTTCTGCAGCGATTCCGGAAAATCCACCTTCAATCCGTAGTCCAAACAGGCATCCGCAAAACCTGCGGAAGCCCCCGGATGGCTGTCAGTAAAAGGCAGATAAGGTTTGATGTCGTAAATCGGCGTTCCGTCCATCAGATCGGCCCCGCGTACATACAGCAAGGGGGCCCCGGGCGCCTCAAAATCGATTTTTTCCAGTACCACCGATGACAATCCGATGGGATTGGGACGGAATGGCGAACGGGTAGCAAAAACGCCCATGCGCGTATTCCCGCCCAAACGCGGAGGACGTACCGTGGGAGACCACTCCCTGCGCACCGATTCCGAAAACTCCCACAGCAGCCATAAATGGGAAAAGGCCTCCAGTCCCCTGAAGGCCTCCTCATTTCGATACCCGGGTTCCATCACGATGACCGCCCTTAATTCGGAAACCAGACCGCTTTGACGGGGAATGCCGAATTTGGTCGGAAAATCGGTACGGATACGCGCTATCGGATGGATTTCCATCTTATTTCGAAGCAGCCTGATTGGCTGTGATGGCTACCACATTGACGATATCCTCGACAGAACATCCGCGGGACAGGTCGTTGATGGGAGCTGCCATACCCTGCATCACAGGTCCGATGGCTTCGGCACCGGCGAGACGCTGGACCAGTTTGTAGGCAATGTTTCCGGTTTCCAGAGACGGGAATACCAAAACGTTGGCTTTTCCGGCAACGGGGCTGCCCGGAGCCTTGGATGCACCGACTTTTTCCACGATGGCGGCATCGGCCTGAAGTTCACCGTCGATGACCAGGCTGGGATCCATTTCCCTGGCGATGCGGGTGGCGTTGACCACGCGGTCGACCAATTCGTGCTTGGCGCTTCCCTTGGTGGAGAAACTCAGCATGGCTACACGAGGTTCTATACCGGCGATGGAGCGGGCGGTCTGTGCGGTCACCACGGCAATCTGAGCCAGTTTGTTTTCATCGGTATTGGGATCGGCTGCGCAATCGGCGAAAACCATCACGCCATTGTCACCCCACTGTTTGTCCTTCATGATCATGATGAAAGCACCGGAAACCACGCTGATACCCGGTAAAGTCTTCACAATCTGGAAAGCAGGACGCAGCACGTCGCCCGTAGCATTCATGGCACCGGCCACTTCACCGTCTACATCACCGTTCTTGATCAACAGGGTAGCAAGGTACAGAGGATCCTTTACCAGTTTGGAAGCTTTTTCCATGTCCATGCCTTTGGCTTTACGCAATTCATACAGCATATTGGCATAGAAATCGGCTTTCGGATTGTTTTCCGGGTCGATGATTTCGGCCTTGTCCAGGTGGGTCAGGTTCCATTCTTTTGCCTTTCCGGCGATAAATTCCTTATTGCCGAGCAGGACAATCTGTGCCAGTCCTTCCGAAAGAATGATATCGGCGGCTCTCAAGGTTCTTTCTTCCATACCTTCTGCCAAAACAATGCGCTTGTTGGCTTTACGGGCATTTTCCCGTATTTTCTGCATTAATTCCATATGACTGTTTTTTGTATTTGTGGTTAATTTTACTTAGTCTTCCGATACAGACGGCCTTCCGTTCGGAACAGACTCCGGAATCCGGTCCGTCTGATAAGATTGCAAATGTAGACATTTTTCCGATAAGATGGCACGAATTTTGAAAAAAAAATCAAAATATTCCGTTGGAATATCCGTTTGTTTTATTTACATAAGCCAATTGACCATGAAACTTTCCAGCAAAGAAACCATTATCCGTTCCACTCCGGAACAGGTATTCAACCAAATCGCAGACTGCAACCACTTGCGGCAGGGCATAGGAATGGCCGGAGTTCCGCAAATGAGTGATCTGCAATGCACCGACACTTCCTGCAGTTTCCAGATGTCCGGCATAGGAAAACTGGAACTGTCCATTTGCGAAAACACCTTTCCCCGACAAGTGGTATACGATGTAAAAAACGAACACATCAAATCCGTTCGGGTATTTTTTGACATTGAAAAGAAAGGAGAAGAGAGCAGCCTGGTCGCCACCGGGGACCTGGATTTGCCTTTCTTCATGGCGCAGATGCTGAAACCCGCCCTGCAGAACTTCTTGAACACCCTGGCCGAATGCGTCAGGAAAACCGTGGAAAACCAATAGGCCTGCATGTCCGTGCTCATCCGCTTCCTGCTTTTTCCCCTGTCGCTGCTCCCGATGTGCGTACTGTTTGCATTGGGTGATTTCCTCTGCCCCATTCTGCACTACCTGATCGGTTACAGGAAAAAAGTGGTCCGATCCAACCTGGCCAACGCATTTCCGGAAAAAACGGAAAAAGAACGCAGACAGATTGAAAGACAATATTTTCACCACTTGTGCAACCTTTTGGCCGAAGGCATCAAAATGCTGGGAATAAGCAGAAAGAACGTTCTCAAACGCTACCGCTGCTCCAATCCCGAGGTATTACAGGAATTTGCGGACAAAAAACAGAGCGTGCTGCTGATGTCGGCCCATTACAACGACTGGGAATGGATGGTCCTTTCCCTGGATATGCAGACGCCCCTGCACGGAGTAGGCGTCGGAAAGGAAAACACCGACAAATCCTTTGAAAAGACAATCAACCGTTTCCGCACCCGCTATGGCACCGAGGTCGTTTTTGCCAAAAACGTCAGGCAGTGCATGGAACAGTATTTCGAAAAAGGAACGGCCTGCGCCTACATGATGCTGAGCGATCAGACACCGGCCTCCGCCAAACGTGCCTTCCTGATGGATTCCTTTCTCAATCAGCCTACCGATATGATTTACGGAAGCGAATATTTTGCAAAAAAATACAATTTTCCCGTTTTCTACTATCACGTGGAACGCATCCGCCGCGGACGGTACGCATGGACACTAGAGGAAATTACCCGCACCCCCCGGGAGGAAGCCTACGGAGCCATCATAAAACGCTACGCTGCCTTTTTGGAACGCGACATCAGGAAAAAGCCGGCCTACTGGCTATGGAGCCACCGCAGATGGAAACACCGCAAGGAGGTGGAACAGCTGCTGGCCCATACATTACCCATTGAATAAAAAACAAAAAGCCCTATGAATAAGAAAAAAATCGTTGTACTGAGCGGCGCCGGAATCAGTGCGGAAAGCGGCATACAGACTTTCCGTGATTCCGACGGACTGTGGGAAAACTACCGGGTAGAGGATGTCTGTACACCCGAAGCGCTGGAACGCAATCCGGAAATGGTCATTGACTTCTACAACCAGCGCCTGTTTCAGGTACTGGAAGCCAAGCCCAACCCGGGACACACTTCCCTTGCAGAACTGGAAAAGAAATACGATGTGCAGATTGTCACCCAAAATATCGACGATCTGCACGAACGCGCCGGTTCTTCGCACGTACTTCATCTGCACGGAGAAATCCGCAAGAAACGCAGTTCCGTCGATCCCTTTGATATCCGGGACATTCAGCCCATTGAACAGGGCATACGGATGGGAGACTTGGACAAATATGGCCGTCAATACCGGCCGCACATCGTTTTTTTCGGAGAGGCCGTTCCCAACATAGAACCCGCTTCAAAAATGGTGGAAAAAGCAGACATTCTGCTGATTATCGGAACCTCCCTGGCCGTATACCCGGCAGCCGGTCTGATGTATTATGCCAGAGAAGATGCCCTGCTGTACTATATCGATCCCAAAGCCGATCAGGCCAAAGGATTGGACAAAAGGGTCATCTGCATAGCTGAAAAAGCGGGCACAGGCGTTCCCGTTCTGGTGCGGCAACTCATGGAAGAATAACAAACACAAGGATTACCATGCAGATTGCCATCATAGGAGCCGGTGCTTCCGGATTGTTTCTGGCCAAACTTCTATCCCGTAAAAGCGGCTGTAAAGTAAGCGTATTCGAGAAATCGGACAAGGTGGGCTGCAAACTCAAAGCTTCCGGAGGAGGAAGGGCCAACCTGTTCAACACGGATGTCCGCCCTGGGCATTACAACGAGCCTGAATTCATGCAGCATGTATTGGACAAGGTCGGTGTCAAAGAGGTGCGCAAAGCCTGGGAAGATTTCGGAATGCACATCCGCACAGACGAAGAGGGACGGGCCTACCCCATGACATTTTTCTCCCAGACAGCCCTGGATACGCTGTTGAACGACCTGCCAAAAAATGTAAACATCCGTTGCGGATACGAGGCAACACATCTCCTACCGGTAAAAGGAGGATGGCGCATCAATGAAGGGAAGGAAGTTTTTGACAGAGTGGTCCTGTGCAGCGGTTCCCCCGCCGGTGCAATTCCGCGCAACCGCCAAGGATACAACGGGTACCTGCAGTCTCTGCAACTGAAGACAAAAGCCCTGACCCCTTCGCTGGTGGGATTCAGAATCAAAAACTACCCCAAGAGTCTGGAAGGCTGTCGGGCCAAAGCGGAAGTCCGGCTGAACCGCAAAGGAAAGGAAGTATTCCGAGAGACAGGGGAAATCACCTTCAAGGAAGACGGCGTATCCGGCATCGTTATCTTAAACGCATCTGCCTATTACAACCGGATGCCGGAAAAAGACGGATGCCGGCTGCTATTCGATTTCCTGTTTGAAGAACCCGGATTGGATACAGAACGGCATTTGCAGAAGCACCATTCTCTCTGTGGACTGCTGCATCCCAAGCTGAACGAATTGTACCGCAACAGTCCCTTTGACCCCAGACATTTCTGTCTCGAAATCGACAGCCCCTACGACCTCGCCTTCGCCCAAGTATGCCACGGAGGCATTGCCTTGCAGGAAGTGGACGAATATTTCAGGATCAGAAAACATCCGGGACTTTTCGCCGCAGGAGAACTACTGGACATTGACGGAGTATGCGGAGGATACAATCTGTTCTTTGCATTTGCTTCCGCCTTGGTTATAGCCGAAAATATCTTATCATGATAATTAAAATCAGCAATATACGTATTCCTGTCAACCAAAAAAACAAGTTGAAAGAGCTGGTGCTTCGCAAGTATCATCTGAATGGGAACGAAGTGGAAGAATTCAAGATTCTGAGGGAATCCGTAGATGCCCGCAAACGCTCCGACATTGTATACGACTATCAGGTTCGGATCCGGCTCCGGAAGGAGCATCCGGAACTTCTGCAATGGAAGGATGTGGCTACATACACTCCTCCGGATCCCGTACATTATCCTCAATGGGAATCTCCGCTGCGCCCCGTGATTGTAGGTTTCGGACCTGCCGGCATGTTCGCTGCCCTCTACCTCGCCCGCTGCCGGGCCTTTCCCATTATTCTGGAAAGGGGAAGCCGCATAGAAGAACGGAAACAGAAGGTATCCGACTTTTTCAGACAGAAAAAACTGGACCCCGAATCCAATATCCAATTCGGGGAAGGAGGAGCAGGAGCCTTCTCTGACGGAAAGTTGAGTACCAACCTCCACCATCCGTGGATACAGTTTATTCTGGATGAATTTTACAAACACGGTGCAGCCGAAGACGTCACTTACTCGGCCACGCCTCACGTAGGCACGGATTATCTGGAAATCGTTGTCCGAAACATACGGGAAGAAATCATCCGCTTGGGAGGGGAATTCCACTTTGATACGGTTTTCAGCGGTTTCCGACGCCGGGAAGACGGAAGTCTGGATGCCTGCAGCACGGGAGGAGACTTTCACACCCGCCATCTGCTGCTCTGCCTCGGACACTCCGCGCACGACACGCTGCGGATTCTTTACCGTCAGGGCTTGCGCATGGAAGCCAAACCGTTTTCCATAGGAGTGCGCATAGAGCATCCTCAGCAGTACGTCAACGAAATGCTGTACGGAAAATTCGCTTCACTCCTTCCGGCCGCCTCCTACAAAGGCGTTGTCCATCTGAAAGAACGGAGCGTATATACTTTCTGCATGTGCCCCGGAGGCTGTGTGATGGCTTCAGCCAACCATCCGGAGAGCATTGTCACCAACGGCATGAGCGAAAAAAGCCGCAATCGGGAGAATGCCAACAGCGCCCTGCTGGTTGACATTCGTCCGGAAGATTTCTACCGTAACCATCCTTTGGACGGACTGGATTTTCAGGAAAAATACGAACGCATGGCTTTTGAAATCGCCAAAGACTATCGGGCACCGGCCAATACCGTAGGCGCTTTTCTGCAAGGGAAGGTGGCAGCGCAAACAGGCAGCGTCCGGCCATCATATCCGCATGGAGTCATTCTTTGCGATTTTCGCCGTTGCCTGCCGACCTATGTAGTGGATGCCCTGAGGGAGGCCATACCGAAAATGGACGCAAAAATCCGGGGTTTCAACCATCCCGACGCCGTGCTGACAGGAGTGGAAACCCGTTCCTCTTCCTCCGTACGCATTCTTCGCGATGAAAACCGCACAGCACTTCCCGGAATTTATCCCGTTGGAGAAGGTGCCGGATATGCGGGCGGAATTGTCAGCGCTGCCTTGGACGGATTGAAAACCGCTTTCTCCCTTTTTTCGGAAACAAAGCAATAAAAAAGGCCCTTTGTTCGTTGCTATGTAGAGATTTCTCCGTCTGGAGAACCAGATTACACCGAAACAAGGACGAACACATGAAAAACTGCATTCACCGATTTCTGTACGTTTGTGCAGCCTGCTGTCTGGCCGGGAGCACTGCTGCACAACCTTCTGCCCCACGCACTCTGCCCCAGTGGCAGCCCGACACGGTATTTCTGTTCGGCAACAACGGACAATGCAACGAGCGCCGCACCTACGCATACAACGGAAAAGCACAACGAGTAACGGAATATTCTGCGGTACCGGACGGGACACAATGGACGGACAAAGCCATACGGACCTATACCTACGACGCATATGGCAATCTGCTGAAAAACGAGCTGAAGCACAAATCCGAAAAGGAATGGGTGACTGAAACCGAGATTTCCTACACCTACGATGCCGAACAGCGACTGATAGAAATGCAGGAACAGCATTGGAACGACAGCAGCCGGAAATGGCAAAACGACCACCACTTCTTTTATACCTACAATGCCCGAGGGAAATGCGACACCATCGTCCACTGTGACCTGGGAGACGAATACAGCGGACGCACCTTCTATTCCTTTGATGAAGCCGGACGTCAGCTCACCGAACACTGGCAACTCTGGGACAGCGTCGGCAAGCGATGGGAAGATTCCTACCGTTCCACACGGACCTACGACTCCAACGGAAACGAGCTGACATTTCTCAGCGAGAACTGGAACCATACCCACGGAGGGCCGCCCAAACTGGAATGGGAAAATTACGAGCACGTCGTCTGCACCTACGATTCCCTGAACCGTCTGACCGATTATTTCTTCGAGACATGGCTTTGCCCGGAGCAACGCTGGGAATACCTTCAGCACAGCACCTATACCTACGACGACAACGGGAACATGATTACGGATTACCGTATGGACTGGAAACGCGGGAAAAATGCCCACTGGATCAACAGCGAATACCGGACGTATGTCTATGATGAACAGAACCGGCTCATACAATGCATATTTCAAACCGGCATGTCGGACAGTCTGTGGAGGCCCAACACCACCACTACCTATTCCTATGACGAAAACGGGCATCAGATCTATAAAATGGAAGAATTGTGGAAAAACAGCGAATGGCTCAAATTTTCTCTTTATGCTCAGGATTTCGATTCGGAAGGCAACCTGCTGAAAGACGCCTATTTCAATTGGGACAATACTCAAAACGACTGGAAGGGCACCTACCGCTACCTTTATCATTTTGACAGTCTGTACAACGGCGACACCGCTTCCTATGAATTGTATGACCCGAAAAAAGGATGGTGTCTCTCCGACAACAACATTTCCGTTTCCTACGACTTACAGCGGCAGCAGATCGGGATTTTCAATACCTCCCGGGCCGTTGTCCGCTACACCCTGCTGACAGACGAATCGGTCATTGACCGAAAGCAGACACGCCTGCAATGTTACCCCAATCCCTGCTACGATGAACTGCATGTAGACGCCATGGGCGGCGTCATCCTGAGATATGTCATCACGGATGCGACGGGTCGCGTCCGTATGGAAGGTTCATCCGATCAGACAAAGCTCACGATTTTCCTGCATTCATTACCCTCAGGATACTATATCCTGCATTGCAGCACCACACTCGGCAACGCGGTAAGCACATTTGTCAAATACAGATAAACGAAACACGACATGTACCAGACATCCATCACCCGGATTATTCGAAACTACCTGTTCATCACCATAGGGCTTGCCGCCTTTGCCTTCGGATGGACAGCCTTCCTGATTCCGTCCGAACTGCTTGGCGGCGGCGTTTCCGGCATTGCATCCCTCATTTACTTTGCCAACAACCATATTCCGGTGGGTCTTTCCACCTTCATCATCAACGGCATTTTCATTGCCGTGGCATGGAAAATTCTGGGAGCCAGGTTCTGCATTTCCACAGGCATCTGCACCGCCATCGTTTCGGCATGGTTCGCCTTTTTCCAACCGCTCTTTCCGAAGCCGCTGGTCGAAGATACCTTTCTGTGTTCGCTGATCGGATCCTTTCTGGCAGGATGGGGAGTTTCCATTGCCATCAATTTCGGAGGCAATACGGGAGGCACCGATATTCTGGTCATGATCATCGGAAAATTCCGCCGCGTGGCCTACGGAAAAGTGACCATGTACATCAACGTATTCATCATCGCCTCCTCCTATCTGATTGTAGGATCTGTAGAAAAACTGGTTTACAGCTTTGTCGCCATGCTGGCCTACACCATAGCTTCGGACAACTTTCTGGACGGTTTCAGACAGACCTATCAATTCATGATTTTTTCCTCCAAAAATGCAGAAATTGCAGAAAGAATCAACAAGGAAATGCACAGAGGCGGCACTTTCCTGAAAGGTAGCGGCACCTATTCCGGACATGACAGCGACATTCTGCTGGTTCTGGTACATAAAAGCGACAAGACCCAACTGATGCGCATCATCAAACAAACCGATGCAAGCGCCTTCGTCAGCATTGCCAAAACCAATGCGGTATTCGGTAAAAATTTCGACCAAATACAACTCTGATATGGATATCCGACACATACCTCTGGCTGAAGAAATGCGTCCACACAGTTTGGGCCAATACGTAGGACAAAAGCACCTGGTAGGTGAAGGGGCCATGCTGCGGCAGGCCATACAGAACGGAAAAATCCCCTCCCTTATCCTGTGGGGACCTCCGGGAGTCGGCAAAACGACACTCGCCCACCTGATCAGCAACGAACTGAATTGCCATTTTTTCAAGCTGAGTGCCATCAACTCCGGTGTAAAAGACATACGGGACGTCATAGACAAGGCCCGCATGTATTCCGGAGACTGCATTCTGTTTATCGATGAAATCCACCGTTTCAGCAAATCCCAACAGGATTCCCTGCTGGGGGCCGTGGAAGAAGGAATCATCACCCTGGTGGGTGCCACCACCGAGAACCCCTCCTTTGAAGTGATTTCTCCCCTGCTTTCCCGCTGTCAGGTGTATGTGCTCAAAAGTTTGGATGAAACAGATATGGACACCATCCTGACCCGCGCCGTCGAGCATATGCACAAACGTTTACAGAGGCCTCTGCAGGTAAGGGAAAAAGAAGCCCTGTTCCATATTTCCGGAGGAGACGCCCGCAAACTGATCAACGCCTTCGAGCTCTGTGCCTCCACACTGGCCGACAGGAACGAAGGATGCATCATACTGGATAACAAAAACGTGCAGAACATCATACAGCAGAATCTGCAGATATACGACAAGGGAGGTGAAATGCACTACGACATCATCTCCGCCTTTATCAAGTCCATGAGGGGGAGTGATCCCAATGCGGCCGTTTACTGGCTGGCCAGAATGATTGCCGGAGGAGAAGATCCGAAATTCATTGCCCGGCGCATGCTGATTCTGGCCTCTGAAGACATAGGCAATGCCAATCCCAACGCCCTTTTGCTGGCCAACGAGTGCTTTCAGGCCGTCAATGTCATCGGCATGCCTGAATCCAGAATCATCTTGTCACAGACTGCCATATACCTGGCCTGCTCGCCCAAGAGCAACGCCTCCTATCTCGCTGTGGACCGGGCCTTGGAAATGGTCGGAAAGACACAGGACCTTCCGGTGCCTCTCCATCTGCGCAACGCCCCTACCAAACTCATGAAAGACCTGTCCTACGGAAAGGACTACCGCTACGCACATGACTTTCCGGGCAATTTCGTCAAACAGGACTTCCTGCCGGAAGAGTTGAAAGGACACCGTTTTTACGAACCCGGAGACAACGCACGTGAAAACGAAATGAGGCAACGACTGAAACGATGGTGGGAAGATGAATACGGATACTGACATTTTTTTCAAAAAATTGCCATTTCTATCCAATAAAAGATTAACTTTGCAACTTGATAGTTTTAAATTTTAAATTCCTATAGAACAAATTTTTATGAAAAAAATACTGATTCTTTCCGGATTTCTTTTCCTCATTTTCGGTACCTTTTCCTGCAGAAAAGTCTGCGATTGCGTCGTACTTCAAAAAAACGAGACCATCAGCAAATATACCCGAGAAAGAGATGAAAGAGGCCAGAAATGCTCGGAACTGAACACCGTAGAAACGGCCGAAGACGGTTCCCTCTCCGGCATCCGTTGCGAGTAATGAAGGACTGGAGGGCCGCGAAATCCCTTTTACACAGCATTCCCAGAATCCTGGTTGGATTGGTTTTCATCGCATCCGCGGTGCTGAAGTACCTTTCCATTGACGGATTTGACCTGTACGTATTCGAGCACCACCTGGTGAGTTTCGATCTGGGCAGTATTGCCAGTCGCCTGCTGGTCGCAGTGGAATGCGTTTTGGGTATACTGCTGGTTGGAAACCTCTGGATGCCCTCCACCCGCTTCTTTGCACTGATTCTTCTGACCGGATTTACCCTTTACCTGCTGCTGCAGCCTGTATGCTTCCGGCTCCCCGAAGAAAACTGCCACTGTTTCGGTGAACACATTCGCCTGAGCCGGTGGCAATCCATAGGAAAAAACGCCGTGCTGATTGCGCTCCTGCTGCTTTCCCGAAACAAGGAACAGCCAACCGGCAAAGCCGGGAAATGGATAGGCGGCGTCATTGGGGCTGTCTGCCTGTTGTGCGCTTTTGTCATCAACCCTCCTGACTGTATTTACCGGAAAATATACTCCGGCGACACCCGCATCCGGAAGGATGTATATACTCAGTCCGTTCTGACAAAGGACAAAGCAGGAATTTTCCAAAACGGGAAACAGGTAGTGTGCCTGTATTCCACAGCCTGCCATTATTGCAGGAATGCGGCCGTCAAAATGGATAGGATGATCCGTTATCATCAATGGGATACGGCGCATTTCCGCTGTATTTTTTGGAGCAGTCCGAATGCGGAGGAACAGGTAGAACGTTTTTTTGCACAGGATGATATGATTCCGCTGACATACACCACACTGGCCGTTGACACCTTTCTCTCGCTTACGGATGGACGCATGCCGGTCCTATTGTTTTCCGATAAAGGACAGATAATAAAGAGCATGAATATCAGCGAAATTCAGGAAAAAGAAATAGAATCTTTTATAAAACAACAAGAAAATGATTCAGAATGAACTACTTTCCAAGGGATTGGTACTTCCCGTCATGGAAGATTTCTATTCCATCCAAGGGGAAGGATTTCACACAGGGAAAGCGGCCTACTTCATGCGGGTGGGCGGCTGCGACGTAGGCTGCAGTTTTTGTGATGAAAAGGAATCCTGGAATGCAGACAAACACCCGTTGATACCCGTGGAAGAGGTTTTGAAACGTTTGAGGGAAACTCCGGCCCGTACTGTAGTGGTTACCGGTGGAGAACCCTGTCTGTATCGCATGGATTTTTTGTGCAGCCGGCTGAAGTCCCTCGGTATTGCCCGTCACATAGAAACGTCCGGATCCGAACCCCTGAGCGGAGAATGGGACTGGATTTGCTTTTCGCCCAAAAAAGGCACGGTCATCCGACCGGAATTTTATCAGAAAGCCCACGAAATGAAAGTAATCATTGAAAATGAGGAGGACTTTACATGGGCAGAAAAAAATGCAGCCCTGCTCCATACAGACTGCGAAAGATACCTCCAACCCGAATGGAGCCAGCGGGAAAAAGTACTCCCGCTCATCACTGACTACATACTGCTCCAACCCGAATGGAAAGTTTCCATACAGACCCACAAATACATGCATATTCCGTAAAAGCCGTATGAGCAAGAAAAAAGAAATCATTATAGAAAATCTGCAGATCACGGATGCCGGAGCGGAAGGTATCTGCATCGGACGTTATGAGAACACCGTCGTTTTCGTTCCTTATGTAGTGCCCGGAGACGTAGTCAACGTGACGGCATTCAAAAAACATTCCTATTACCAGGCCAAGGTCCTGAGGTTTATTTCCTACTCTCCCGACAGAGTCCGTCCGGTTTGCGCTCATTTCGGCACCTGCGGAGGCTGCAAATGGCAGCACATGACCTATGAAAAACAACTGTTCTACAAGCAAAAACAGGTATTCGACCATTTCAGCCGCATCGGAAAGTTTCCCTTTCCTGAAATACGGCCAATCCTGGCATCCGATGCCATTTTTGCCTATAGGGATAAAATAGAATACACTTTTTCGGATAGGAAATGGCTATCAAAGGAAGATTTGGATAAACAGGACCAGATGGAAACCAGGGGCTTGGGTTTTCATCTGCCCAGCATGTTCGACAAAATTCTGGACATAGACTACTGCCATCTGCATTCGGAATGGGGAAACATTTTCCGAAACAGAATCAGAGACTTCTGCATTCAGAACGACTACACATTCTGGAACGCACGCCGACAGGAAGGGTTACTGCGCAACCTCATTCTGCGCCGTGCCACCACCGGTGACCTGATGGTTATTTTCGTATTCAGGGAATGGAACGGGCAAAGCCGGACACTGATGGATTTCGCAGAGAAGGAATTTCCGGAAATCACTTCCCTGATGTACGTTATCAATGACAAAATGAACGACAGCATTGCCGATCTGAAAGTACAGTGCTACGCGGGAAAAGACCATCTGATGGAACAAATGCGTGAACTGCAGTTTAAAGTAAGCCCGCTGGCCTTCTACCAGACCAATCCGAAACAGGCATATAAACTATACTGCCAGGTGGAGGAATTGGCCAACATACAAGCCAATGAAACCGTGTATGACCTTTATACGGGGACCGGAACCATCGCACTGTTTGTAGCCAGACATGCCAAAAAAGTAGTCGGAATAGAATATGTGGAAGATGCCGTCAGAGATGCCGGTGTAAACGCCGGAATCAACCACATACACAATGTGGAATTTGTGGCCGGAGACATGGCAAAAATCTTCACAGACGAATTCATCCGCTCACACGGCACTCCCGATGTCATACTGACAGACCCACCCCGCGCCGGAATGCATACGGCCGTCATAGAGCAGATTCTGAAAATCACACCCCAGCGTATTGTGTACGTCAGCTGCAATTCCGCCACCCAGGCCAGAGACATCGCTCTGCTTTCCGAAGCATACGAAGTTCAGGCCGTACAACCGGTGGATATGTTTCCCCATACGCATCATGTGGAAAACGTTGCCCTGCTGTGCAAGAAAGCGGACAGATAAAAAAAGCCTTGCACAAACGGCACAAAAAAAAGACTTCCAACAAACGTTGGAAGTTTTTTGTTGCCCAAATAGGACTCGAACCCATACAAACAGAACCAGAATCTGGTGTGCTACCATTACACCATTGGGCAATTGTTTTGACATGCAAAAATAGTCATTTTACCAATGCCAAGCATGCTTTTCTATCTTTTTTTTACACCATATAATAGCATAAAAAACAATTTATTACAAATAATCATCCGTTGAAAGCGCAAAAATCTGTCCTTTTTGGCAGCCAGCTTTGGAAGTTTTTTTACATTTCTTCTCCTTCTTCGTATCCGGCACCCGATTCCTGCTGCATGCGTTTCATATCGGGACGGGGCTTGGCATTACCGAACTGATAGGCCAAAGAAAGACGGATGCGCCGACCGAACTGTCCTTCATAATCCTGATAGAAACCGTCTCCGGCAGTAATGGTATGCCAACTTTGCGTATTGAAGAGGTCACGTACATTGAGATTCATAGTCAACTTTTTGTTGAAGAAGGATTTACGCAATCCGGCATCCACACTGTAATTGGCTTTGCGTTCACCTTGGGCGACCAGATGCGGAGCCTCGTAACGTCCTGTCAACTGCAGGGAGAATCCTTTGGGCAAAAGAAAACTGCCCAACATGCGGATGTTCCAGGTAAATTCATCGTCTCCGGGATCCGTTACAGGAGCAGCCATGCCCGCCATCCAATAACTGAAGGAGTCCAATACATTATAATAGAAGTTCAGCGTTGTGGTGAGGTCCAGAATCTTGAAAAGGGTGTTCTTGGAAATCAACTCCAAACCGGTTCGGGCTTCATGTGCCACATTGACGAAAGTACCCATCATCACCTGGCCCTCACGATAGCGGATGCGCTGTATCATATTGTCAGTATTCCGATGGTAGAGGGAAAGTGACAAGGTGTGCAGTTTCCAGTTTTTCAAATAATTGAACTCTAAAGAATTGGAATATTCAGGTACCAGATAGGGATTACCGAAAGATATGTTCACTGTATCTTCCAGATTGATGAAAGGATTCAGACGGAAGCCCCGGGGCCGACTGATGCGCCGGGTGTAATTCAACTGAACCTCATTTCCCTTGGGCAGTGCGTAGGCCAGGAAAAGACTGGGAAAGAAATTGAAATAGGATGTGTCGTAGGAAGGGGCCGTAGCGCGCTGCTGACCATACGCCAACGACTGGGTATGCACTCCGGTGTATTCACCGCGCAACCCGAGTTGGTAACTGAACTGATTGATTTTATGCGAAAAAGTAGCATATAAAGCATGTATATTCCTGTCGTAGAAATAATCGTTGTACGATCGGGTATCCTCCTTCAGCGAAGCCTCGTTGCGACCGGAGAAGGTTTTGACCGGGCTCTCCTCTCCCTGCAATTCACCCTTGTAACCGGCTTCCAGTTTCATCGTCTCCGTAAAACGGTTTACATAGTCTGCCTGAAAGGTCCAGAAATGGGAATGCATTCCACTCTCCTGCCTTTGGCAGGTAGAATCAAGGGAATATAAGGCGTCGTAAGTCTGAAGAAACAATTTCTCATTGTCCATATTCCAGCGGTTATAGGATGCCAGCAAATCCAGACTGGACTTTTCGGAAAAAAGGTGCTGGTATCCCAAAGAGGCACTGCCTCCGAGATTATGGTTATCCTGGTCGCTGAACCGCCAGCTGGTGTCGTACATTTCGGGCACATCGGAAGTATAGATATTTTTGTTGGTACCACTGCGATGTCCGATGTTTCCCATGAGGTCCAGGTTGAAGCGGTCCTTATCGGTCATACGGTAGGTCGCGCCACCGCGCAACATCAGGTTGGGACCCGTATTGAGATTTTCCGCTTCCTGATTCAGGAAGGAAATTTTATGACCTTCCGCATCCAGATTGTCGCGCAGGGTATATTCCTTGCGGTAATGGGTATGACGGCGGAATCCCAGATTGGCGTACAGATCCCACTTCTTGGAATTGTAATTGATATTGGCATTCAGATTGCCACTGAGATGTCCAGAGGCATCCACCGCCCCGCCGCCTTGCACGCTGCCGTAATAGCCACGCCGTTTGTCCTTTTTCATGATAATATTGATGATACCTGTGGTACCTTCGGGACTGTATTTGGCAGAAGGATTGGTGATGACTTCAATTTTTTCAATGTTTTCGGCCGGAATCTGTTCCAGAATCTGTCCCTGATTGTCCGCTGTCAGGCCGGAAGGTTTCCCGTCTATCCAGATGGTCACGTTGGTATTGCCACGAAGAGAAATGCTGCCTTCGTTATCCACTTCCACGGAAGGAATGGTTTCCAGTAATTCGCTGGCCGAACTTCCCGCCGTGGTCAGGTCCTGATCCACATTGAACACTTTCTTATCCACTTCCAGAGACATCTGCGAACGCTGGGTAGTCACAGTAACATCTTTCAGCTGATGAGCGCTTTGTTTCATTTCCAGACGGGCAAACTGGACCTTCGGAGCCTGAGAGGTCACAGCAAACGAACGCTCCAAGGAATCATATCCGACAAAAGTAACCAGCAAAAGATACTTTCCAGTCTTCAGATCCGATATAAAAAAACGACCCTGCAGGTCCGTCATATCTCCTTTGACGAGGGACCGGTCGGCCGCATTCAGCACTCGGACCGTCACCGATTCCAAAGCCTCCGAAGTGGCGGCTTCATATATACTTCCCTTCACACTTCCTACTACTTGTGCCCGCGCGCACAACAACGACATACAACACAACACGCACAATAGAGAAATTTTTATTGATCTGCCCATACTTTTCTTACAAAAATTTTAACGCAGTTGATGTAACGGATAAAAAAAAGAAAAATTGCCCCAGTACATGACAAAAAAAACACATGTATTTTGCTGTTGCCGGCATGGGCGCTGAGTTGAAACACACTTTACCGCATCTCAAAATCCTGCTTGCCGATGGGTATCTTCTTCAGCAACTGTTCCATGATACAAAGTTTTAGGCGATTATAACGCAGTTTCCTCGCCGTTTATTGCACCCTTTTACAAATTAACAATTTACAATGAACAATTATTTTTACAACGCGTGTGCAGAGGCCCGGTCTCTTCGTCCAACTCCTTGGCGTTGAAGGTGTAGTTGGGGAGAGCGGAGAGGGTGACGATGCCCTGCACACGCCCGCCTTCCCTGAAGTTGTCTTCCGTGTGTACGTTTGCCGTGGTCATGCGATGTGAAAAATTGAAAACGTAAAAATAGTCAATTTTACTAATATTCTCTGATTAAAGACAAACGTTTTTTCTTATACATTAAATCCATCTTCTTTGCTCCATCTATATACATTACATCTTCCAGTCTCAAGTCATAAAATGTCTGTACATTTTCTGTAACAGAAAAAAGACCTTTAGGAAATTCTGCTAATGATCCATCTCCCATGACAAAAAAATACCTATCTTTTAAAACGAAAAAAAACTTAGATTTATGGAATTTGCTGTACTCTATTGATGATTGCACTATTGAAAACATAAACTTTTCATCATCATACTTTTTCACATATACAACATTGACATTTTTTTCACCAACTTTTTTTTCTTCACAAAAGGATGTTTTTCTTATAACTGCATTCAGAGTGCGCAAAAAAGACTTTTGATTTACCTTCAATTCCGGCAAATCAAAATAAACAGTATCATATTGTAAACAAACTTGAGATTCTGCCACATCATGATAAATAGATAAAATGCAAAACACAAAAACAATACGTATGTACTTCATGATTCCTTACTATCTATGACTTATTGATATATTCTTGGGCAACAAATTTCCGTGAGAGGATTGAACATTCCCATAAGGAATATATTTTTTATTTACATAAATATAGCTATCTGGGAGACTGTCCGAAAATCTGTGTCATGTTGAAAAAATAATTACATTTGCAGCATGAAAGAAGAACGTAAAGAAAAAGCAGCAAGAACCCGGGCATACATGTCTGGATTACAGTCAGAGATAGACCGCATTATACCTGACAGA
>JAZLLH010000020.1:0-2404 GCA_045598025.1 Bacteroidales bacterium
AGCGGTTGGGGAGCTTTATACAATAAGTTCTGTCCCTACGATTCCAATGCAAGAACCAACGCTGTCACCGGCTGCGTGGCCACCGCCATGGCTCAGCTCATCGCCTATTGGGGTTGGCCGATAAACGGTTACGGACAATGCGCCTACACCGACAAAAAATACGGATACATGAAGGCCAATTACGCCAATGCAAATTATGACTATGCCAACATGCCTGTAGCATTGGACAACCACTCCAATGTCACCGAAATAGATGCCGTTGCACACCTGATGCACGATTGCGGCGTAGGCGTAGGCATGGGATACGGCATCAATGGAAGCGGAGCTGCTACTCTGGAAAAAGACGGAGGTGGATACAGTGCTGAATACGTTCTCCGCAATTATTTCGGATTTGTCAACGGAGAAGGTGCCGAAAAAAAGAACTACCTCAATGCCTGGCCGAAAAAAATCAAGGAAAATCTGGACAACGGCATTCCCCTGCTGTTCCGCGGATCAGACCCTAAAAGAGGCGGGCACTGTTTCGTATGCGATGGCTACGATGACCAGGGACTCTTTCACTTCAATTTTGGATGGGACGGGACTTCAAACGGTTATTACCTGATAGACAGCATCAATCCCAACGGATATGCTTTCAAAATCGGGCAATCGGCCATTTTCAACCTGATTCCTCCAACTCGGCTGAACGCTCACCATATCGTACTTTTCAGCCACATCACTGCATCTGCTGACACCATTTCCTGCGACGAAACCTTCACCGCCAGCGTCAAAGTGCAGAACAACGGCAACAAGCCCTTCTTCGGTGCATTCCGCATGATACTCCAGAACAGCAGTTCCAAGGACATCGTCTACGTTTTTGACACCATTTCTTTTCTGCAGGATTCCCTTCCGGGCGAAACCATACTGAAAGATTCCTTGGTTTTCCATGGCAAACTCAAAAATCTGCTGACCAACAATTATAATTTATGCCTGCAATACCGGGATACGAATGAAGAAGAATGGCTGATGATGTCTAAAATCGGAAATTTCACCAACAGTAAAAGCATCCGCTTTGACGGAGGCGTGACCGTCACCACACTGGATACCGTCAGCAATATCACGGCCAACAGCGCGGAAGTGCTGGCCCGCGTGGAAAACGCATGCTCCGAAACCGTCATTATGAAAGCCATACAATACAAGAAAAGCAGTGCCTCCTCCTTTACCACCGTCAAGGATACAGCTGCAGGTCCGGTCATCCATGCCCTGCTCAACAAGCTGGAAGCCGGCACTTCCTACGACGTGCAGAGCTACGTCATGGTGCAGGCAGATGCCACCTACAAGACCTATACCAGCGAAAAAATAACCTTCACCACCGACAAGACTGACCATATTACGGCAAGCACCGAAGATGCTATCCGCATCTACCCCAATCCGAGCAAGGATATCGTATGCATTGAAGCACCGGAAATGCAGGGCAGCCGCATCAGCATCATCAACACACTCGGACAGAAAGTCATGGAAGCACAAATGAACGGAAGACAGACTGAACTCTCCCTGGAAAAATTAAGCCGGGGTATTTACTACATTAATATACAGAATACCGGTCAGAAGTTCATCCGGAAAATCATACTTGAATAAACATTGAAAAACGATATGAACTCCACAAAGAAGCTCTGTTTACTTTCCCTGCTGTTCCTGCTGTGCAGTTTCGGGCAGGCAGCCCCCATTGACATCCATACAGCGAAAAAAGCGGCCCTTGCCTTCATGCAAAGCCGCTCCGGATGTTCCGGCATACAGGCCGAAGACATTCACCTGGCCTTCACTTCCGCACAGATGAGCGGGGAAACAGCCAACGGCTTTTACGCATTCAACGTGGGCGGGCATGCCTTCGTCATCGTTTCGGCAGACGACAAAGCCACCCCCATTCTGGCGTATTCCACCACTTCCGCCCTTGAGTTGCAGCAACTGCCGCCCGCTGCCAAAACAGTGCTGGACGGATACCACGGTGAGATACGGGACATGACCGGACAAACAACATCCGCAGTCCGGGAAAAGTGGGACGCACTCGTTTCCGGCGAGCCGCAGGTACAGACTATGGCCACCCGAGGAGTGGAGCCGCTGCTCCGCACCCGATGGGGTCAATCCTATCCTTACAACAAATATTGCCCATACGATTCCGCTGAAAAAGCCCTGTCACTCACCGGCTGCGGAGCCACCGCCATGGCCCAGCTCATCGCCTACTGGGGATGGCCGGTAAACGGCTACGGCCAATGTGCATATACCCACAAGAAATACGGATACCTGGAAGTGGACTACAGCAAAGCCGACTACCGTTTCGAAGACATGCCCGTCAACCTGGACTATACATCGAGCGAAACAGAAATTGATGCCGTTGCCCGGCTGATGGCCCACTGCGGCATCAGCGTGG
>JAZLLH010000021.1:0-21186 GCA_045598025.1 Bacteroidales bacterium
AAATGTGGCAGCATAACGACCCTGTTTAGAAATCATTCCTATTGCATTTATGGTTTCAATCCATCTTTTGGGTGTCAGGACGAAACTGTTTAAACCAGCCTCTTGTTCAATTGCCTCAAATTCGAGGCAATTGAAGTCGGGGTTGTGAAATTTCTCCCATAGCCCCAGAAAACGCACAGTACTACGAGTACGCATCCAGTTCTGAATTACGTATCCGGGATTTTCAGAAGTCTTGTATTTGGCAATATCCGTCAAGGATATGTAGTCTCCTTGAAGCCCGTTATACTTGACTTCAATCGATAGTCCGTTAGCACTGATTGTTGTTTTGCTCATTGATGATTGATAATAGCTAATGCGTTATGTTATAATGTGTTATTTAAAATATTTCTTTTTCTGTTTAGTCTCTATTATTTAATTGCTTAATTATTTCATTTGCTGGAATCTCCATTTTGCAGAAGGCAAACCACTTTTTACCTAAATCCTTGATTGATGCGCCGATGTGGTAAACCGTGTCATCAATGATCAGGAAGCGGTCGTGTGATTTGTCAAACTGCTTCACTTCAATTTTTTCGTATTGTTTGTTGTGCTGTTTTAGAGCTATATTAGGTGACAATTGTCTTGAATATATGATTGCATCAATGCCTTTTCCACGTTCCGCCAGCCTTAGCAAAACAGTTTCGTCAATGTAGTTGTCAATCAAGACAATGCGTTTTTGAGCAGAACGGATAAGGCTGTTCACAAAACCGAAAGGTTCAAGTACATTTCCGTCATAAAAAATCCCTTCAACAGGTGGCAGAGCTGTACGGACAAAAAAGTCAATCTTGTTTTCTGTTACCGAAACGCGCTGTTCCAAGCTCTCAATTCGTTGGTTGAATGAATAGCCTTTAAGCAAATGGTCTTTCAAGACTTTGTTGGCCCACTGCCGGAATTGGGTGCCTTGTTTTGATTTTACGCGATAACCTACGGATATGATGACATCAAGATTATAATATTCAATTTGTCTTAGTATGTTTCGCCCGTTTTCATTTTGAACTGTTGCATTTTTTGCAACAGTTGAGGCTTTTTCCAATTCGTTTTCTTTGAAAATGGCTGATATATGTCTGGAAATGACGGATTTGTCTCTATTAAATAGTAATGAAATTTGATTGAGGTTAAGCCATACTGTTTCGTTTTCAAGACGAACTTCGAGTTTGATTTCCTCGTCAGGCTGATAAAGCACTATTTCGTTATGTATGTCGGCGAAACCGTCTTTCATTTTGTGTTTGATTTGGACGTGAATAATAGCTGATGCGTTATGTTATAATATGTTATTTAAATTTCGTTTCCGGTTTGCGCAATTATTTATTTATACGTAAAATCCTTTCAAAAATTGCCCTTTGAAAATAAATTTCCGCAGAAAGCCATTTGGCATTGCTTTTTTTCCTACCTTCGCACTTTTGGAAATTGAATCACAAAACAAACTTACAGACAAGATGTTACTCATTAAAAATATCAAAGAACTCGTACAGGTAGAAGAACAACCCGTACGTTTCCGTGCCGGAAAGGAAATGCAGCAGCTCCACCGCCTGGCCAACGCCTATCTGCTGATTGAAGACGACAAAATCAAGGATTTCGGAAAAATGGAAGCCCTCGGCGACCTCACGGCAGACCAGGTTATCGATGCTACGGGGAAAATGGTGTTTCCCTGCTTCTGCGACTCCCACACCCACATCGTGTACAGCGGCAGCCGCGAAATCGAATACATAGACAAAATCAGAGGCCTTTCCTACGAAGAAATCGCCAAACGCGGCGGCGGCATTCTCAATTCCTGCCAGCGCCTGCGCGAAGACTCGGAAGACGCCCTCTACGAAGCCGCCTACGCCCGCCTGGAAGAAATGAAAAGCTTCGGAACCGGTGCCGTGGAAATCAAAAGCGGCTACGGCCTGGACACCGAAAACGAGCTGAAAATGCTGCGCGTCATCCGCCGGCTGAAAGAAACTTCTCCGCTGACCATCAAAGCCAATTTCCTGGGCGCACACGCCGTTCCCAAGGAGTACCTCGGCCGTCAGACCGAATACGTGGATCTCATCATCAACGAAATGATTCCCATGGTCGCCGCCGAAGGCCTCGCCGATTTCATCGACGTGTTCTGCGACAAAGGCTTTTTCACCGTTGAAGATACCGATCGCATGCTGATGGCCGGCATCAAATACGGGCTCCGCCCGAAAATCCATGCAAACGAAATGGCCTGTTCCGGCGGCATACAGGTCGGCGTAAAATACCATGCTCTCTCTGTCGACCATGTAGAATATACCGGCGAAGAAGAAATCGCCGCATTGAAAGATTCCGACACCATGCCTACCATACTTCCGGGAGCCGCCTTCTTCCTGAATATGCCCTACGCTCCGGCCCGACGCATGATGGAAGCCGGCCTTCCTGTCGCCATGGCATCCGACTACAACCCCGGTTCCTCCCCTTCCGGGAACATGCAGCTCGTCCTTTCCATGGCCTGCGTCAACTACCGCATGATTGCCGAAGAAGCCATCAACGCCACGACCATCAACTCAGCCTATGCCATGGATTGTGTTGACGAATTGGGAAGTATTGCCAGAGGGAAAACAGCCAATGTCTTTATCACGCACCCGATTCCGAACATCGAATTCATGCCTTACGCTTACGGAAGCAACAAAGTGGAGACCGTTATACTGAATGGAAAAATACAGTAAAGTTCTGTTGTCCGTCGGAGGCAATCAGGACGACACATCGGCTCTGTTCGAACGGATGTGGCCGATGATAGAAACTTCCGTTGGAAAATTGGAGGCCGTTTCGCCTTTTTACCGGAGCAAAGCCTGGGGCTTTGAATCTGCCCACGAATTCATTAATGCTGCAGCCGTAGTACTCAGTTCTCTATCTCCTATGGAAGTATTGGATGCCACTCAAGACATTGAACGCAGGCTTGGGCGCACCCGCAAAAGCACAGACGGGTGCTACCACGACCGCCCCATTGATATTGACCTCATCGCCTACGACACTCTCGTCCTGCAGAACGAACGGCTGACCCTTCCTCACCCGTTGATGGACCGACGGCGTTTTGTCCTGCAGCCGCTCTGTGACATTTGCCCGGATTGGGAACATCCGCTACTCCACAAAAAAGTCCGCACACTCTTGGAAGAATGTACGGACGGTATTGCGGTATCCGAGCAGCCCGGTGTCAATCCCTTCAGAACAGCCAGCCCAGGCCGATAAGGAAATTTCGGCCGTTATTGCCGGAGACACTCTCAGCTGACAGCATGGGTGTAAAATCAAAACTATAGTGGTAATCAAACAGGAAATGTTGACCGAAAATGCATTGGATTCCCACGGCTATTCCGAACTGATGATCTTTCACTACCTGCTGCCAACCGGAACTTTCCCTCCCCGTTTCCCGATTATCCAATACAGCGGCGAAATTATAACGGTAATAGGGAGCCACATAATAGGATTCCCGAATACGGAAATCGCCTCCGAGATTCAAATCCAACGGGTTGTATTGCAAGCGCAGCGGCACAAGTACCGAATGCAGCCGATAAGACTGCGACTGGGTATAACCGGAACCCAAAGACTGATAAGACGCCCCCAAGGCAAACGTAAATAAACGGGAAGCCTGGAAATACAACTCTCCGGACAGACCATAAGCCATTTTCGATCGTCCTCTCAGCTCACTCTCCTTCAAATTGATATGGCTCACACCCGCCTGCAGCATACCCGCAAAGGATAAAAACGGTGGCTTTCTTGAATCGACCTGCGGCGCATGTATGGAAGCCACTTCTCCCGAAGCTGAAAACGACTCGTCCGCGGACACCTGAACGCTCAAAGCGGTCAAATGCTCTACAATATAAGAAAGACCTTCATAATCAATACCATCCGCCTCATCGGATACTTTATGATAGGGAGACTTCAAACCGGTCGTGACAGCCAGTGTCGGACAATACTTTTGAGCGAAACGTCGGGTATCGGTTGCGGTAAATATACTGTTTTCAAATTTCTTGCACTCTATTTTTCCGTAGGGACTGTTCCATGGCAGCGAATGTATGATGCGTTCTCCGTTTTGGATAGTACCAGTGCCGGCATACTGCAGAAAATTGGACGTTTTCAGATAGCCTACCATGTCAACGCTCATCATCAAACGGAGTTTTTCCATAGGAACTACCGGAAAGTCTGCCAAATACGTTGATCCTTCCAACCCGACTTCTTCCGCATCAAAAAAAGCAATGATGACAGAGCGCTTGAGCGTTTCTCGGATGCTCTGCAACTTCCGCGCCACCTCCAAAAGAGCGGCCACACCGGACGCATTGTCATCTGCTCCGTTATACACCACATCCGAAGTGGAATCTCCGTATTTGATTCCGAGATGGTCGTAATGCGCACCGAGCAGGATATATTCGTCCTTCAGCACGGGATCTGCTCCTGGAATCAATGCCAACACATTTTTGCCGTTCATTTTGATGTCATAACCATAGGTAAAAGGCTGGATATATGAAGTGTCGAAAAACGGACGGACATTCATGAGTTTCAGCTGACGGCAAATATAGGCCACGGCTTTTTCGGCACCGATGGTGCCGGTTCTGCGTCCCTGCAGGGAATCGGAAGCCAGCACATACTCGTGCTGTTTCAAATTTTCCACGATGGAAGACTGCGCGTGCAATTCACTTGCAAAAGACAAGAGCGCTACAATAGCAATAAAGCATGATTTTTTCATAGATTGATTTTTTTAAAATTTCCCTGGTCCGGAAGGTGTTGCCTGATTGCCTCCGCCTTGTCCGGCCATGCTTTCCAATTCCATTTTTCCAAAACGGAGAGTGAATCCCAAAGTAACGAAACGGCTGTCGTAACGCCAACTGTTACTACTCTGATAATACGGATTATCCGTACCGGAATTCCAACTGGTCCAACGGAACACATCGTTCACCCGGACATACACAGATAATTTGCGTTTGAAAAAGTCGGCATTCATGCCCGCATTCACGCCCTTGGAAGGTTCGTAAAACTCAAATACACTCTGGCTTCGGCTTCGATAATAAGCATCGGCAAACAGCTGTACCTTGTCCCACAATTTTGTCCATACATTGAGCCTCAGACTGTAATTCAGACTCTCCACCGTTTTCCACTCTCCTTCCCGGAACAGGAAATGATAGTAATTGTCTGACAGACCTGCCGAAAAACGGATATTGCAGAAGGCAGACGGACGGTAAGTCACGTAGGCATCCATTCCCATGGAACGGGAGTGTCCTATATTGAACGGCTGATCAAAACAGACGACCCTGCCGAAATAATCGCTATAGACGACATCCGTCAACAGACCGATTTCATCGGTATTCCCGTTCAAGTAAGCATCCAAGCCCACGTTTCCGAATTTCTGGAAATATTTGTTCCACTCCATGTCGAAACGATGGGCATACGAAGGACGCAAATCTGGATTTCCCGTGGAATATTCGTCCGTACCATAATCTATGAAACGGCTCAGTTCATCTCCTCCCGGAGGTGTGCAACGGCGGGTATAACTCATGCCAAAGGTGTGCATGCTTTTCGTCATATAACTCAAATGCAAAGAAGGCGTCAGGTAGGTGTATTTCTTTTCGAAATCAAAACCCTCTTTGTCTGCATACTCGGCTGAAAGCAAGGTATGGGTCAGACGCAGGCCTGCCTTAACCGTAAAACCTCCCATGCGTCGCGCCAGTGTTGTGTATGCTTCCGTAGTGTTCGATTGAGTCATCATCCGGTAGGAACGGGAAGCATCTCGAATCATGCGATCGGCAGGAAAATCCACCGTATCCCATACCTTCACTATCTTTCCGTACGTATAACCCTGTGATACACCGGTTTCCCACTCGTTTCTACACATTCCGCTGCTGTCTTTGTCACCGAACGGAAGCACATAATCCGCACTCAGCGAAAAATTGCTGTTTTTCCAGTCGAAGGCCCTGTCATAACGGAAATTCAATTGCGTCTGTTCTTCAAAATTACGCTCCGACACCGACTTACTGTTGTTGCCATTGAAATTGACGTTGGCATTGACAGACAGTTTATGGCCGGGCTGACGAAACTTGTGCTCGTAATTCAAGCCTCCCCATCCGCCGGCATACGTCCCATTATTACTCTGATTTTCAATGTGGTTATTATTTTGCCAACGAGGGTAATACTGCGTCCATTGAGAAGTGTCGTTTTCTTTGTCACTGAAAAGGGAAGGATAGGCACCGAACCAGCCCGAAATAGAATTCCGCTCATTGAAACGGTAACTTCCGTTGAAACCGAAATACGATCCCCATCTTTTCTCTTCGGATGAAGCGTGATCCGAGCGCTCGGAAGCCAAAGTACTGTCTGGCTGCAGCATTTGGGACGAGCTGCTGCTCTGTCCTCCATAAGAACTATAACTGCCACTCAAATGGAAATTGAGCTGGAGCTTTTCATTGGCGTACACATAGGAAATCCAAGGTGCCCACATGGGCGTAGCCGAAGACAGGTTGGCATTGAATCCCACACTGAAAAACTCATTGCGCTGCACTTTGCGGTTGGTAACGATATTGACTACGGGTGAACCTCCGCCGTAACGGGCGGAAGGATTCTTGATTACCTCTATCCGTTCTATAGCATTGGCAGGCAGTGTTTTGATATACTGCTTCAAAGCTTCTCCCTCCAAATGCGAGGGCTGGTCGTTGATCCAAACCGTCACACTTTGAGCACCACGCAAAGTGATGTTGCCTTCGGCATCCACTTCCACTCCCGGAGCATTTTGCAGTGCATCGCTGGCCGTTCCGCTTTGGATGCTGAGATCTTCTGAGGTATTATAGAGCGCTTTTTCTCCATCAACGGAAAACAAGGGCCGCTCTGCCGTCACGTTCACCGACTCCAAAGCGGTCGAACTCTCCTGCAATCCGATGATTCCCAAATTCATTTTTCCCCGTACCGCCGGCACAGGGACGTACTTCGTTTGGCAACCGACAGCACTGAATCTCAACAGACACGCTACCGTATCACCCGCAATACGGAAACTTCCGTCCTCATTGCAGGCCGTTCCTCTAAGGAAGGTAGAATCCGAGGCCCTCAGCAACACGACATTGGCATAATCCAGCGCCTGATCGCTTGTAACCGCCTGTACCTTTCCCTGAATATAAGATTGCGCATCCGCACTGTATGCAGCAAACAGCAAAACAAACAGACTTGGAAAAAAAACTTTTATAATATAAGAAATTTTAATATCTTTAATCATTTTATACAGATGCTGCAGTTTCCTTTTCCAAATCCTGTAATGAAATACCCAATATGCTCATTTTTTGTAAGATACACGGTAATTCCTCTTCCAGAAAAGATTTCCGCTGTATCTGCAATACTTTCTCTTTGGCTCCGGAAGCAATGAAATAGCCTAAACCCCGGCGATTGTATATTATTTCCATGCTTTGCAAATAATCAAAGGTACGCAGCACCGTATTGGGATTGACACCCAGATTACCCGCTACATCCCTGACAGAAGGCATGCGTTCTTCAGACTGCCACTCCCCTGCCACAATACGCTCGCAAAGACTGTCAGCAATCTGCAGATAAATAGGTTTCTGTTTTTTAAAATCCATAATTGTCTTTTTTTTCAAATTCAAATCAATAGGCCATTTTTTTCAGACGGTGCCATGCCCACCAAATAAATAATACACTGACTGCCGCAGAGTAAATCAATGCTCTGTTATAACACATCATTAAATTCAAATTATCCAGCACCTGTTCCTGATGCCTCAGTATGTAAGGAACCATCAGCAAAGCAACCACAAATCCGAACAACAGCAGCCAAAGGATAGTTTTCAACACCTTGTGTTTCTTGAAAACTGTAGCAGTGAACATAAACAGAGATTCGTAACCCAAAAAACCGAGACAAACGGTAAGTATCAATGAGGCGGATGTTAACTGAAGAGGATTTCCTTCGTATTCAACCATATTGGCGCACATAAAATCCCCCCAGTTTCCCACTTGCCAGAACCACTGCACATAACCTCCTATCGGAAGCGAAGTGAGCAACACATCCAGGCACAAACAGGAAACGAGTGTTATTACCGGACATACAATCAGACACATTATCCACATACTCAGATACTTTTCCAGTTTGGAAGCCGGCAGCATGGCGAAATAAATGCCGTCCTTCGGCAAATTGCAACTGCGATACAGACGCGAAGGTGCCATGATAGCCACCAGAAGAACCATACAATGGATTACATTCAGGCGCGAAGCGGGCAGTACCTGCGGGACACTTTCTCCTATGCGGGAGACCACATTCAACAGCCAGACGGCCATTGGCAGCAGGACAATGATAAACATGGTCCATCCGAAATTGGGCCATATATTGTGAAAATCCTTGGTAAGGACTTTTTTAAAACGACTCCATTCAAATGTATTATTCATGGTTTTCTCCTTTCTTTGCAAAAAGTTGGCTGATAATTTCCTTGTTTTTCAACACCGCATTGAACAAGGCCTCAATATGCAAAGAAGTTTCCACTCCCTCCGTATTGGGACGCACATTCACATAACCGCCAGGCATCATCTCACTATAAAGGGCCTCCGGGTCTTTTTCCGAATCGCAACTGAAATTGAGCTTGCGGGTAATTTCTTCCACATCGGCATGCAGCAGCACCTCATCCTTGCTGAGAATAAGAATAGGATCAATCAGGTTTTCCACGTCTTTTACCTGGTGAGTGGAAATGAGAATGGTGGTCTGCTCCTGCGTCCGTTGGGAAAGAATGCGGCGGAAATCCGCTTTGGAAGGAATATCCAAACCATTGGTAGGCTCGTCCAACAGCACATAGTCAGTACCTAAGGAAAGGGCACAGGCAATCAGCGATTTTTTTTGCTGGCCAAACGACATTTCCTTGAACTTCCGTTCTGCATCCACTTGCATTTCGTTCATCAACTGCCGGAAAACAGAAGCGTCATAACGCGGATAGAAAGGTGAGAGTTCGCGGATATATTTCTCGGGAGTCGCGTTATCTGGAAGCACTACTTCGTCAGGCAGGAACACTATGCGCTGCAAAAACTGCGGCTGACGGTTGAAAGAGGTCAGACCGTCAACGGTGCAGCTCCCGCTCTGCGGTTTCTGCAGACCGCTGATGATTTTCAGCAAGGTGGTTTTCCCTACGCCGTTCTCACCCAACAACCCGTAAATGCTACCGGGCCGGAACGTGATACTGATGTCATGAAAAACCGGCTCTTTCCGATAACTGAAATTCAAATTTTTAATTTCAATCATGGTTTTTGTTTTTTAAATAATTTATTTACTGTCTGTTTACTTTGTTTTAATGTTTTAGTGTATTACATAACTAATACACTGCAAAAGTAAATAAAATAATCATACGGTTTGCTCTTTTTGAAAAAAAATGATTATTTTTTCCGACGGAAGACGATGAGACTGTCGCAGGCCGCCAAAAGACCAGGTAACACAAAGAGTATCAACAGTACGGTTACCAATGCGCCCACAGCGATGGAACGAACGATATCAGCTATGGAAGGATCTGAAACCAAAAAGGTCATCGCAGCCGGCACCAGGATCAGTATCAAACCGGAAGTAAGCACCGTATGCACGGAACCGCGATACGCCCCTTTCAACGCAGATGCCATATCACCCTGGGAACGAAGTTCACAATAATAATTGGCATACAGAATGCCGTAATCGATAGCGGCCCCCATCAGAATACTCTGCACAATCAGATAGGCCAGATACAACATGCTTCCTCCGCCTACACCGCTGACAATCACATTGACGAATACACCAGACATAACCGTAATGACCAGGATGGCGGCCAGCAACAAAGAACGGAAAGTAAATGCAACCACCAGAAAAATGGCCAGAATAGTAAAAAAGGTAACCACCTTCACTTCTCTTCCGAATCCCGCTTTCATTTCCGACAGCATGACCGACTCGCCCACCAGGAAATGATCCTTTGACAGAATGGCATCGGAGAGTGACTGCAGACGCTCCACAAAAGCATAGGTTTCGGCAGACTCCTGAGGATAATCCGTCAGAAAGACCGCAATGGAAGAATGCTCCGACCGAAGATGTCCCAAGCCCTCGTCCAAACCTGCACGAAGAGAATCGAAAGCAGAAAGTCCCTTTTCTCCGGCTAAGGAAGCAAAACGCGGGTCAGCCAGCAGGCTGTCGCCGACATAATCCACCAGATTCCGGAGCGACAGGGTCCAGGATTCATCGTATTCCGTGCGGCTTTTGTAATACAGATACAGCAGAGAGGCCCAACCCTTCGGCAAATGTTCGCCCATGGACTCCACCAGTTCTTCGAGATGGACGGCAGTCAGTCGACGATTCAGATCCATAGCGGGCATAGCCGGCACGGCGGAAAGAACCTCTGTGGCTGGGAGCGACGGCTCGGGAACCAATTCCGTTTCAGAGATATTTTTTTTAGCAGAAACTTCCTTCTCAGAGGGGAATGCTGCCTTCTGGAGATGCTCCATCGGGACGCGGCCGGGGGCAGCTTCGGCTGAATCCATTTTTGCCTGCAGCGCATACAGGGCCTTGCGTTGAGAATCACTCACCATGGAAGCCATCAATTTCCGTTTGAACACATCATCCGTCAGAAAATGCACAAAAGCCAGCGGAGTCATCCTGGCATCCTTTTTTTTAGCCAAACGATACACCATCTGAGCCTGTCCGGCATCCATTCCCAGATACGCGGCCATTTCCGAAGCCGTCAGACTGCGATGCAAACAGGCTGTATCGGTAAACGGTGAGTATGGGACACTCTCTTCCTTCTCCGCTGCCCGGTTTGAATCCCTACTTTCTGCGGCATCGGCCGCTCCTTCGGTCAATGTCACCTCCACATGCACATCCGGGGAGGCAGACTCTGCTTTCAGTGTTCCATCCTCCGCATACCCCGGCTTCGGGAGTGTCTGGACCGGTGATGCAGAGCGGAAGTCTTCCAACAACTGCAGACCTGACTTCCACTCCTCCCCTGCCAAAATGGAAATCAGGGATTGGGAATTTCCGGATTCTTCCAGAACGAAATCCAACAAATCCTGCATGCGTAAGGCGGAAGTCGGGATGCCGGCGTGAGCAGCATAATACACCATATGCAGAACATCCTTCGCATACAGCCCCGCTTCAGCCGGAAGGGACATCGGCTCGGAGCCCATATCACCGGCTATTTCTGCCATGTCTTCCACGGCATCCAGCATTTCTCCCGCTCTGTATTCATGCAGCAGCAGAGACGGATAGGACAACACTCTTGCCACTCCTCCATCCTGCATCAGGGAATCAGCCAAAGCAGTTACCGCCGATTCCTCATCGGTAGCGTAAAGCAGGACTACCGGATTTTTTTGCGGGAAATAGGGTGCTATGACGGATTCCTGTGCTTTCAAAAAAGATATTTCCGTACGGTTGTGCAGTATATAGGAAAATGCAAATACGGCAACAAACAGCACGGCCAACGGGATTCGGAAACGCAGGCTGAAACCGGCCAAACGGTCGGTCGGGAACACGGGTACTTTTTTACGGGTCTTGCGGATAGCATTTTCAAAGGTCAGAATCAGCGTCGGAAGAACGGTAAAATTACAAAACATGCTGCACAGCACACCTTTGGCCAGTACCACGCCGATATCGGACCCTATTTTCAATTTCATCAGCACCAGCATCAGCAGGCCGACAATCGTAGTCAGGCCACTGCTCAAAATAGAGGCCGAAGCTTTTCGGACAGCATTTGTCATACCCGCAAGGCAATCCGCAGCCAGAGGCCGCTCCTGACGGTAACGGTTGAGCAGGATGATGGAATAGTCCATAGAAAGGACCAACTGTAACACGGATGCGATGGAATTCGTAGTTACGGACACACCGGGAAGCAAAGCGTTCGTTCCCATATTGAGGAGGACAGCCATTCCGGTAGAACACAGAAACAATAACGGCTCTACCCAGGATTGGCACATGATGAAAAGGATAACAAACAACAGAAATACAGCTCCCAAAAGCATGGAAGCTTCTGCGGTTGTACCGTCCTGCGCAGTTTCGACGGCCTCCACCTTGCCAAATGACTTTTTTATGCTTTTGCGCATGGAAATCTGATCCACCGAAGGATCAACGGCCAACTCATACAGCACCCTGTCTCCGTTTTCCCGCACCGTGACACTGCGGACATCGGTCAGAGCCTCCAACTGACGGCACATTTCCGTTTTTTCCTTTGATGATAAGGAAAGACACATCACCCGCACATTGGCTCCGTTCATCTCGGCAGAAACAGGAAATTCCGTCTTCATCTGCTCAAGTCCCTGCCGCATTTTGGAATCATCCGGCAGATATTTCGTCATGTCCGTATTGACATTCACCCTCGGCAACAGCATCAGGCTGACGAGCAACAATAGGATAGTGAAGGCAAAACAAAGCCTGCGATACTTGACTATGTAATTCGATATCATCTTTTCTGAAAAAAAGAAGGCGCCCTGAAGGTCGCCTTCTTACTGCTGTTTCCTAACTTGACTACGTTTATTTGGAAGCTTTGATTAAATCAACAATCGCTTTGAATGCCTCGGGTTGATTGGTAGCTAAGTCGGCCAATGCCTTACGGTTCAATTCGATTCCTTTCTTATGGATTTCACCCATGAAAGCGGAATAGGACATTCCGTACTGCCTTGCACCGGCGTTGATACGATTGATCCACAAACTCCGGAAATTACGTTTTTTGTTCTTTCTGTCACGATAGGCATACTGCTGGCCTTTTTCCCAGGTATTTACCGCAACGGTCCAAACGTTTTTGCGTTTACCGAAGTATCCTCTAGTCAAACTGAGGACTTTCTTTCTTCTTGCTCTTGAAGCAACATGGTTAACTGATCTTGGCATAATGTTCTCCTTTCTTCTTTACGTCAGTGGCACGATGTGCTCTCTACAAACTGACAATAAATTAATAACTTTTGTTTTTTCCGACGGACGGACTAGCAATGCAACATGTCCTTGACGGCCTTTACGTTGGCTTTGTCAACGATGGTTTCATAAGCCAGGTTGCGTTTGCGCTTGGTGCTTTTCTTGGTCAGAATATGACTGTGATAAGCGTGGTGTCTTTTGATTTTTCCCGTGCCGGTAAAAGAAAATCTTTTCTTCGCACTCGTTTTGGTTTTTAACTTTGGCATTTCTTTGTTAAATTTAATGGTTATGTTGGAAACTGCAGTTACTTTTTCGGGGAGAGCACCAGTATCATCCGTTTGCCCTCCAATTTGGGAGCGGAATCCAGCTTGCCGTAATCGGCACAAGCTTCCGCAAAACGGTTCAGCATTTCTTCGCCCTGCTCTTTATACATAATGGAACGGCCACGGAAAAAAACGTCAACCTTCACTTTGTTTCCCTCTTGCAGGAAGCCGATGGCATGCTTTACCTTGAAATTGAAATCGTGTTCAGCCGTGTTGGGTCCCAAACGGATTTCCTTCACTTCTATCTTGGCCGAACGGGATTTGATTTCCTTCTGCTTCTTTTTCAATTCGTACAAATACTTCTGATAATCCATCAGTTTGCACACGGGAGGATTGGCGTTCGGAGAAATCTCTATCAAATCCAGATTTCGGTTATTCGCCATTTCCATGGCTTCCTTGATCGGTACGATGACAGGCTCCATTCCTTCTCCGACAACACGCACCACCAAAGAGGTGATCTCGTTATTCACCCTCAAGCCGGGACCTTTGTCCCTGGACGGGCGCTGATTTTCCTGGCTGTTTCTATTGTTGTTGTTAGTTACGATAATAAAATCCTCCTATATTGACAGTTAACACTAAAAAAACAAATCTCGCTTCTTCTTATTTTAAGCGTGCAAAAGTACAACATTTTTCAATGTGAATCATCAAAGTACACAAAAAAAAACAGCAACCTGCCCTAAAGCAGAGCAGGTTGCCAAACAAACAAATTATACAAACCTAATTACAAAACTTATACTATTCTTTTTCTGCAATAATCGTGCCGAATTTTCCTCATATAAAAATAGGGTTCTTCTTATCCGGATAGGGAAAACACGGATGGAACCGCGGGCATCAGCTTGGTAAATTCCGTTTTTATATATTATATATTTAATTGAATATTAAATAATTAACTTATAAACAGTTTTTGTGAAATACTTTCTTTTTCACAAGAAAAAATAGTTGGGAAAAGGCTGCTACTTTTGCCAACAACGTTCGGATGCCGGGTGCTTTTTGAAAAGAGTTTCAAAATCACAGAGAAATACAGAAACCCTTTGTAGGGAAGAACGCGGTGTAGCGGATTTTTACGACAAATTAAAACCAAAGTGCGCTTATGAATGACTTTTTTAACGTTTTGTTTGGAAGCAATTCCCCTCGGGAAGAGGAAGAAGTAGGCTCTAACGAACTGATAGGATCCCGTACCCTAAAATTGAAGGACGTCTCGGCCGAAACCAGACAGCAGTCTTTGACGGACAAACGGGAACGGACGCGTCCGGCAGCTCCGGCCCCGATCGTGCACCACTCCGAACAGAAGACGGTACAGCACAAGGCTCCGTACGAGTTGGATTTTGACCCCGAATTCCAGGTACCCTCCCGTTCGGAAGGAGACGAATCGGCCCATTTTCAGGGAACACCTCAAGCCTCTGTTCCTCAAAAGTCAGAAGAAAATGCTGTCAACAACAGCATAGAAAACCACAACAGCAATTATCATAGTACATCATATTTACAAGAATCAAACAAACAACCGATGGAAGCATACGACAGTAAAGAAGTTCATGAAGAGGCAACCCGCTATTTCAACGGTGAGGAAATGGTGGCCAATGTGTGGATAAACAAATACGCCCTGCGCGATGGAGAAGGGAATATCTACGAACGTACCCCGGACGATATGCACTTGCGCCTGGCAAAAGAATTTGCCCGCATTGAGAAAAAATATCCCAATCCGCTGGAGGAAATTCAGATTGCCAATCTGATGAAACAATTCAAATACATTGTACCCCAAGGGAGTCCCATGTTCGGTATCGGAAACAACTTCCAAATCGCCTCTCTTTCCAACTGCTTCGTCATCGGTAACGACGGTGCTTCCGATTCCTATGGTGCCATCATGAAGGTGGATGAAGAACAGGTGCAACTGATGAAACGCCGTGGCGGTGTCGGACACGACCTTTCCCACATCCGCCCCGAAGGCAGTTTGGTCAACAACAGCGCCCTCACCTCCACCGGCATTGTTCCTTTCATGGAACGATATTCCAATTCTACCCGCGAAGTGGCCCAGGGTGGCCGTCGCGGAGCCTTGATGCTGAGTATTTCCATCAAACACCCGGATGCCGAGAAATTCATTGATGCAAAACTGATTCAGGGAAAAGTGACCGGAGCCAATGTTTCAGTCAAAATTGATGACGAATTCATGGAATGTGTCAAAAACGGCAAGCCTTATGTACAACAATACCCTATTGATTCCAAGAATCCGATGATCCGTAAGGAAATTGACGCTTCCGCCCTCTGGAAAAAAATCATCCACAATGCGTGGGCTGCGGCAGAACCGGGTGTACTGTTCTGGGATACCATACAGCATGAATCCATCCCCGATTGCTATGCGGATCAGGGTTTCCGGACTGTGTCCACCAATCCCTGCGGAGAAATTCCCCTCTGCCCCTATGACAGTTGCCGTTTATTGGCCATCAACCTGTACAGCTATGTGGAACAACCTTTTACACAGCATGCCAGTTTCAACTTCCCCAAATTTAAAGAACATGTGATGATTGCCCAGCGCATGATGGACGACCTCATCGATATGGAAATGGAAAAAATCGACAAAATTCTGATGAAAATCCAATCTGATCCGGAAAGCAGAACCATCAAACGCACCGAAGAAGAATTATGGCTGAAGATTCAGGAAAAATCCGGTTTGGGACGTCGGACGGGACTCGGCATCACAGCCGAAGGTGATATGCTGGCCGCTTTGGGTTACCGTTACGGCACCCAGGAAGCCAACGATTTCGCGACCGAGGTACACAAACAACTGGCATTGTCCGCCTATCGTTCTTCCGTACAACTGGCCAAAGAAAGGGGCAAATTCCCCATCTACAATGCGGAAAAAGAGAGAAACAATCCCTTCATTCGCCGCATTCGCCAGGCCGATCCGGAACTGTACGACGAAATGGTAACCTTCGGACGTCGGAACATTGCCCTGCTGACCATTGCTCCAACCGGCAGTGTGAGTCTCTGCACCCAAACGACTTCCGGGATCGAGCCCGTATTCATGGTTGCCTACACCCGTCGCCGGCAGGAGAACCCACACGATAAAAACAGCCGCCTGGACTTCGTCAACAAAGACGGAGATTCTTTTGAAGAATACCAGGTAATTCACCCGAAATTCAAAATCTGGGCAGAAATCAACGGATACGATGGTGAACAGCTCAAACACATGAGCACCGAAAAATTAAACGAACTCATCAAAAAGTCACCCTACTATCATGCAACCGCCCACGATATTGACTGGGTGATGAAGGTGAAATTGCAGGGAAGCGTACAGAAATGGGTAGATCATTCCATCAGCGTCACCGTCAATCTTCCGAATGATGTGACGGAAGATGTTGTCAGCGAAATCTACCAGACCGCCTGGGAATCCGGATGCAAAGGCATGACTATTTACCGTGACGGTTCCAGAGATGGAGTCATCATTTCCAATAACGATAAGGGGAACAACGTCGCCAATAATCCCAACGAAATCAATGAGACAACCGCGCCCAAACGCCCGAAAGAGTTGGAGGCAGACGTCATTCGGTTCAAAAACCACGAAGAAGACTGGATTGCTGTCGTGGGTATGCTGAACGGAAAACCCTATGAAATTTTCACCGGAAAGGCCACCAGTTTTGCCTCCCTACCTACCTGGGTCAAAAACGGTTGGGTAACCAGAGTCAAGCCCAGGACAGAAGATTCCGCCCGCTATGATTTTTCCTTTGTGGATCAGGACGGATATACTGTCACCATACAGGGTTTGTCCCGTATGTTCCTGAAGGAATACTGGAATTACGCCAAACTGATTTCCGGTATCCTGCGTCACGGAATGCCTCTGCCCAATGTAGTCAATCTGGTAGACAAACTGCGTTTTGACGACGACAACATCATGACGTGGAAAAACGGTGTAACCCGCGCCCTGAAACGCTATATCAAGGAAGGCACCCGTGTCAAGCAAGCCTGTCCTGACTGTGGGCAGCATGCACTGGCGTACAAGGACGGATGTGTTTCCTGTATGAACTGCGGATACTCCAAATGCAGTTAGTATGGATACCACAGGCATAGACTTTCATTTTCGCTATCCCATTCAGATTCGTCTGAGCGATTTGGATCCCTTGGGACATGTCAACAACGGAGTACAGTTTTTCTACTACGACTTGGGGCGCATCCACTACCTGGAAGCGGTGAACGGATGTTCCATTTCCTGGACAGAGATTGACATGGTGGTGGTGCATACAGGCTGCGATTTCATGCGTTCCATACGCGACAAAGAAAACATCGCGGTAGAAACGAGAATTACCGAATTGGGAAACAAGAGCATCCGCATGGTACAACGCATCATCAATACCGACAGTCAGGAAATCAAAAGTACCTGCCTCACCGTATTGGCCGGATTCGACCGTGCCCAAGATTGTTCCAAACCGATACCCGAATCCTTCAAACAGAAAGCCAGGGCATTTGAACAGGACGATTTGGAAAAAAAATAATAGTTCCATGGCAAACATCCTCCTATTTGGGAAAACCATCCGCTCCGAAGAGACGATGCAGTCGGTGATAGACGCACTTCACCGTCCGGATGTGGATTTATGGATGTACGGACCGTTTTACGAACAATGTCTCGGCAGGGTAAATCTTCCGGAAAACCTGCACCTGATGCAGGAGGGAGACTCCATTCCTTCTCAAGTGGATTACGTCTTTACCGTAGGTGGAGACGGCACCTTTCTGGATGCACTTCCTCTGGTCAAAGACAGCGAATTGCCCATGTTCGGAATCAACACCGGCCGGCTCGGCTTCCTCTCCAACACCCATGTGCACGATTTTCCGTCCGCTTTGGAATCCGTACTGTCGGGAGATTTTACCTTGGAAAAACGCATGCTGCTGGAAATAGACCATCCTGCATGTGCCCGACTTCCCTGGGCACTGAATGACGTATGCATTCAACGCAGTGGAAGCAGGGGCATGATTACTGTAGATGTATACATCAACGAGGAACACCTGAACACCTATTGGTGTGACGGACTGATTATTGCCACTCCGACCGGTTCCACCGCCTACTCCCTCGGCTGTGGAGGTCCCATACTGACCCCGCAGGCAGACGCCGTCGTGCTGACGCCCATTGCCTCCCATACACTGACTGTCCGCCCCATCGTTCTGCCAGCAGACAGCGATATCCGAATTGAAACAAACAGCCGTTCGGACAATTTTGTCATCAATGCAGATTCCAATACTTACACCATACAGCAGCCCCAAAGTCTGCACGTTCGCAAAGCGGACTTTCCCGTCCGACTCATTCAACTGAAAGGACATTCTTTTTACAAAACACTTAGAGACAAGCTAATGTGGGGCTTGGACCGCAGAAATTAACCCATGAACTTCGAGCAAAAAACGGCTTTTGCGCAGATTCGCCAATTGTTGGCTTCTCATTGCCTATCGGATATGTCCAAAGAACCTCTAAATGCCATGGGGTTCACCACCCGTTGGGAAGAAATCGTGCGCATGCAGGAAGAAAACGAGGAATTCAGACAGATTCTTCTGTTTGAAAACGACTTCCCCCTGCAGCACCATGCGGACCTGAGAGAGGAATTGAAACGCTTGCAAATTGAGGGGAGCCGCATTGAACTGGAAGATCTCTGCGAATTGGAATCCACCTTGGAATGCATTCAAGCCGTGCTGTTGTTTTTCAGAGTGGAAAGTGAAAAAGAAGAGAACCGTTTTCCCCGCCTGCAGCAACAGACTGAAAATATCCGTGTGGAAAATGCACTGGTACGCGCTATTGCCTCCGTTGTCGATGACAAGGGCAGAATACGGGACAACGCATCGCCCGAACTGCTGCGCATACGGCAGCAGATTTTTCATACGGAAAGAGAGATAGAAAAAAATCTGAAAAAAATCATCACCCAAGCCAAACAGGATCATCTGGTGGAAACCGATGCGGAAATGACCGTAAGGGACGGGCGACTATGCCTGCCCGTTCCGGCAGCTTTCAAACGCCGTCTCAAAGGTTTCATCCATGACGAATCTTCATCCGGGCAGACCGTATTTATTGAGCCTCAGGAAGTATTTGATTCCAATAACGACCTGCGCGACCTCCAGTTGGCGGAGAGTCGCGAAATTCATCGTATCCTGACGGAAATCACCCGAAATATACGTCCCTTTATTCCTGATATACTGACCGCATATGATTTTCTGGGATACCTGGATTTTGTCCGCGCCAAAGCCAAACTGGCACTGGACATACAAGCAGTGAAACCCATCATGGTCAATCGCCCGGCCATTTTATGGAAAAAGGCAAGACATCCCCTGCTCCATCTCAATCTGAAACGGCAGCAGAAAAGTGTGGTACCCATGGATGTCTCCTTGAACGAAAAACAGCGCATACTCATTCTGTCCGGTCCCAATGCCGGAGGAAAATCCGTATGTCTGAAAACTATAGGTTTGCTGCAATACATGTTTCAATGCGGCTTACCGGTTTCGGCTTCGGAAAATTCCGAATTCGGATGCTTTCAACGGCTGTTCATTGACATAGGTGACGAACAATCCATAGAAAATGACCTGAGCACCTATAGTTCACACTTGAAGAATATGGACGAAATCGTTCAGGGAGCCTGTCAGGGCACCCTCTTCCTCATTGACGAACTGGGAGGCGGAACGGACCCGCAATACGGAGGAGCCATTGCGGAAGCCACTTTGGAATATCTCTCTCATACCGGAGCTTTGGGTATGGTAACCACCCATTTCGGAAATCTGAAGACGATGGCAGAAACCATAGAAGGAATTGAAAACGCGGCCATGCTGTTCGACAGGGATGAAATGCGGCCTCTGTTTCAATTGAAAACCGGAAAAGCCGGCAGTTCTTTCACTTTCGACATTGCGGAGCGAATCGGATTTTCCCAAACCATCCTGAACAATGCCAAACAAAAGATAGGATCCGCTCAACTGGATTACGAAGCCTTGCTTCAGAAAGTGGAATTGGAAAAAATGCACCTGGAAGAGGAAAGACGGATGTGCAAAGCAATGGATGAACAGCTGTCTGAACTCATTGAGCAGCAAAAGGATACCAATGCTCACCTGCAGCAACAGAGGCACGACATCCTGAAAAAAGCCAAACAGGAAGCCGAAAGCCTGATGGAAAACGCCAACAAAATCATTGAAAGAACCGTTCGGGAAATCAAGGAACACAAGGCTGACAAAGTACAAGTTCAAAAATTAAGAGAGGAAGTTCATGCTTTTCACGAAGAAGTCAAGAAAGTCAGCCTACCCCAAGCGGCTCCTGCCGGATTGGCCGGAACGTCCATTACTTCCTCTGCCCCGATAGCAGTCGGCGACTATGTTCTACTCAACGAGACCCGCACCGTCGGACAGGTTTTGGAACGCAAAGGGAACGATATCGTTGTATCCTTCCACTCCGTACACTTCCGTACCACCATCGACAAAGTCAGCAAGACCAATCAAAAACCGCCGCAGGCCAACGGCAGACGCGCATCCTCCAGCGGACAGGCGGACTTCTACACCGAAATGAACCGGAAAGCCGCCCAATTTCATTTGGAGTTGGACATCCGGGGAATGCGGGCTCAGGAAGCAGAAGATGCTCTTGCCCGATACATCGATGATGCCCTGCTGCTGCAAATCCACGAATTCCGCATCATTCACGGGAAAGGAGACGGCATTCTTCGCCATGTAGTCCGTAACTATCTTTCCAAAGAAAAAAACGTGCGCCACTTTGAAGACGAAGCCATGGAACGCGGAGGTTACGGAGCCACAATCGTCCGGCTTGACTGAAATTCGTCCTTTTTTTCTTTCCTTTAAAAGGAGAAAAATCACACTTTTATTTTGCCTCCAAAGAATTTTCGTTGAGGACTCTCCTCCTTCAAACGCAAAAAAAGGGGAACCTTTCGGCTCCCCTTTCAAAACAGTTTCCAGTATGATTACCGGGCCACGTTCATCTTTCTGACGATGCGTTGTCCCTGGTATTCCATGCTGTAGTAGTAGATACCGTTGGAAAGGTCGGAAACATTG
>JAZLLH010000022.1:0-7047 GCA_045598025.1 Bacteroidales bacterium
TTGGCACCTCGATGTCGGCTCGTCACATCCCGGGGCTGGAGAAGGTCCCAAGGGTTCGGCTGTTCGCCGATTAAAGTGGCACGCGAGCTGGGTTCAGAACGTCGCGAGACAGTTCGGTCCCTATCTGTTGTGGGCGTTGGAAATTTGCGAGGACCTGACTCTAGTACGAGAGGACCGAGTTGGACAAACCTCTAGTGCACCTGTTGTGGCGCCAGCTGCATCGCAGGGTAGCTATGTTTGGACGAGATAAGCGCTGAAAGCATCTAAGTGCGAAACTCTCCTCAAGATGAGATTTCCTTCAAGGGTCGTTAAAGACGATGACGTTGATAGGTTGCAGATGTAAAGGTGGAAACATCAAAGTCGAGCAATACTAATCACCCGAAAACTTCCCTCGTGCGCGTTTGCACGCTGTGCTCTTGCTTTATCTTCGAAGGATTGTTACCGAAAGGACAAAAAGACCTATCAGGTGACAATAGCGGCGGGGATCACCTCTTCCCATTCCGAACAGAGAAGTTAAGCCCGCCCGCGCCGATGGTACTGCGATTCGTGGGAGAGTAGGTCGTTGCCTGTTTTTTTTTTAAAGAGCACGGAATTTCCGTGCTCTTTTTTTGTATCCCGGCTCAGCGTGTCTAAGCTTAGCCGTGTCAGTCTGTCAGCATGTCCTCTATCAGATGGAATGCGTCATCGAAAATATCGGAAATGTGAGCGTCCAGCATGTAGCAGGGGACCGAGAAAATATGGTTTCTGCGGTCGTGTACTACTTCGCCATTCCGGGAGGGAACAGCATGTCCACCCATTTTTTCCACCAGTTCGGAAGTCGCTTTGTGCTTACCCATCGTCACGGTTGCGCCCTCTATCACTCTGGCCACCATCAGTGGGGCAATGCACATGGCTCCTATTGGTTTTCCAGCTTTATGAAAGGATCTGATGATGTCTGAGACCTGTTCGTTTACATGGAAATTTTCGCCTTCATACTGAAAACTGAAAATGTTTTTGGCTGATCCCGATCCTCCGGGAAAAACCAGCGCATCGAAGTCTTTTTCGTTGAGTTCCTCCAGTTTCCGTATATTGCCTCTTGCTATGCGGGCCGCTTCTACCATGCAGTTTCTTTTTTCCGGCATTTTTTCCCTGCTGATATGGTTGATCACTTCGTATTGTTCCATATCCGGTGCGAAAATCTGATAGGAAGCACCCAAATGGTCAATGGCATACATCAGGCTGACACTTTCGTGAATTTCGGAGCCGTCCATGGAACCGCATCCGTTGAGAATAATGGCGAATTTTTTCATAAGCATATAAAAAATTTAGAGACGTTCGACTACCTGTTCGAATAATTGCATCATGGCATCGGCGTAACCGTGGCTGAAGGCTCCGGTGACGCGGTTGGCTATGCCCACACTGATGCTGACGGCTTTGTGTCCGAGCAGGGCGGCCATGCCGTAGATTCCGGCCGTTTCCATTTCCAGATTGGTATAGGGTATGCCGTCGCAGTCTGCATTATGCAATCTGGATACGAAGTCCCCATGGGAAAGTTCCAGCCGCAACATCCGGCACTGTGGTCCGTAGAAGCCCGGTGCGGTTACGGTGATGCCCTGAATACAGTCGGCAGCCACCTTTTGCAGCCATTCACTGTCGGCCGCTACGGCGTAAGGGCGAGGCAGTTGCTCGTTCCAATCCGTCCGACGGAGAAAATCAAAGGTCAGGTTTTCCGGAGCCAGGGCCTCGTGGCGATAGTATGGCAGCAGCCCGTCTATGCCGATGGCATAACGGCCTGCAATGTATGCGTGCATGGGCAGTTCTCCCTGCAATATGCCGCTGGTCCCTAAACGAACAATTTCCAGGCAGGTATGGCTTTCCTTGAGGCAGCGTTTTTTCAGATCAATGTTGACCAGTGCGTCCAACTCGTTCATCACGATGTCGATATTGTCTGTTCCCATGCCGGTAGACAGCACGCTGATGCGTTTCCCTCTGTAGGTTCCCGTATGGGTCACCAATTCCCGGTTCTGTTTGCGGACTTCAATATGATCGAATCTTTGAGAAAAAAAGCCGACCCTCTCAGGGTCTCCCACCAAAATGATGCGGTGGGCCAATTCTTCCGGTTGCAAATTCAGGTGATAGACGTTCCCCTGGGCATCCAAGGGAAGTTCCGATGCTTTCCATGTCATAAGGCTGCTATTTTTTGAATGAGTACGTCAACGTGTTTTTCCAGTGATTCAAAAGTTTGTCCGGCTACATGCGGAGATAGAAATACCCGGGGAGAGGATGCCAGAAACTTCATGGCCTCGTCCCATTCTTCCATCGGTTTGTTCTTCAAACGGATGTCTTCGTATTCCAACACATCCAGGGCTGCCATGAGGACTTTCCCGCTTTGAATACAGTCTGCAAGGTCTGCCGTGTGCAAGGATTTGCCCCTTGAAGTATTCACTACATAGATGTTTTTGGAAAAAGCTTCCAGAAATGCCTTGTTTATGCAATGAAAATTTTCCGGCAGGTAATTGATGTGTATGCTCAAAATGTCCGATTCGGCCTGCAACTGTTCCAGACTGACGGCTTCAGCGTATGCATCTCCGTATGCGCTTTTGTATTTGTCGTAGGCGATTACCTTGCATCCGAAAGCACTGAGTTTGCGTGCCGTTGTCCTTCCCATCGTTCCGTAGCCCAGAATACCCACCGTTTTGCGGTGCAGTTCCCATCCCCGATTGGCTTCCCGTTGCCAGATTCCCTGACAGACTTCCCTGTCCATGCGGGAAAAATTCCGCAACATATTGAAAATACTTCCGATGCTGTATTCTGCCACGGCATCTGCATTGCCTTCCGGGGAATTGAGGCAGCGTATGCCTTTGGATCCGGCGTATGCGACATCGATGTTTTCCATGCCGGCACCGATGCGGGCAATGAACTGCAGTCCGGTGGAGGCATCTATCATTTGCCGGTCCAGGGCAAAACGGCTGCGGATGATGTAACCTGTATAATTTTCTGCTATAGGAAGCAGTTCTTCATACTCCAGCTGACGATGCTCGCAACTGTACCCCAGTCTGTTCAATTCCGCTTCCATGCGCGGATGCGGCTCGTCGATGAATAGAATTTTACGTTCGTTTTTTTTCATGATTATCTGAGTGCTTTGCGGAGATTTCTATACTCTTTCCGGATAACGATGGCGGTAAAGAAGGCCAGCAGAACCGTATTCAGAATAGTTTTCAACCATAGGGGATAGGTGTCGCCGAACAAAACGGGCAGCAGGTAAAAACCGACGGCAAAGAATGCTATGGAGGTAAAAATGTAGAATCCTATCTTTTTCAAATCATAGGGTACGGGATAGTATTTCTGCCCCAGCAGGTAGGAGGCTGTCATCATGCAGAAATAAGTGCAGAAATGGGCGATGGCGGCACCCATGATGCCGATTTTCGGTATCAGCAGGAAATTGACGGCCAAGGTGATGGCAGCACCTCCCAGGGTGATGTATGCACCGTATTGGGTTTTCCCGGTCAGTTTGTACCATATGCTCAAATTGTACATCATTCCCAGCATCATAAAGGCTAGCAGCAGCAGGGGAACAATGCCTATTCCGCTGTGGTACCGGGCGCTGACGAAATATTTCAGGTAGTCGAGGTAGAGGGTCGTAGCCAAAAAGATAAAGGCGCATACGATGACAAAATAGGTCATGACGACACTATAGCCCTCCTTGGCATCTTTCTGTTTGTATTGATTGAAGAAATAAGGTTCGGCGGAATAACGAAAAGCCTGTATGAACAGGTTCATGATGACGGAAATCTTGAAGCAGGCACTGTAGATGCCTACATTGCGCATGGCTGTTTCTGCGTCATCGGCAGAGAGGTTTTTGATCAGAATCCTGTCCATGGTTTCGTTGACAATGCCGGCCAATCCCAGTATCAGCAGGGGAAATGCATATTTCAGCATGCGTTTGAGCAATGCAGTGTCCACTTGAAATGCAATTCCGCGACAGGAGGTGATGAGTAGAGCGAACTGACAGGCTGAGGCAATCAAATTGGCAATGAAAATGTATCCGACTCCGATTTCCGGACGATATATGGCCGAAAAGAAGGATACGCCTACTCCATGCCGTATCATCATCGGGCAGAACCAGAGGAAGAATACGTTGAAAAAGACGTTGATCAGAATGTTGGTGATTTTTATGGCAGCAAAACGAAATGCCTTGTTTTCTGCCCTCAGTCGGGCAAAAGGAATGGTGCTAACGGCATCCATTGCCACAATCAGCACGAAATACCGTATGTATTCCGGGTTGGCCGGATACTTCAGCAGGTTGGCAATGGGTTGGGCAAAACAGAGACCCAATACAACAAAAAGCGAAGAGGTGGACAGCAGCATCCACAGCGTACTGCTGAATACTTTTTTCTTATCCTCTTCCGCTGTGGAAAATCGGAAGTAGGCGGTTTCCATGCCGTAGGTCAGCATGACCAGCAGCAGAGCTACCCAGGCATACATTTCACCGACAACACCGTAGTTTTTCGGATCCAGGAAAATGTAGGTATGGAAGGGGACCAGCAGGTAATTCAGCAGACGGCTCACGATGGTCGTGCCTCCGTAGATGACGGTCTGGTTTGCCAGTTTTTTCAGTTCGGCCATAAATTTCAAGTATTAAGATGTGCAAAGTTAAGTAAAAATCAGGCGTCTTTTTTTGTCAGTCCTCACTTTTTTTTCACATGGGAAATGTGACATATTTCTGTCACAATGCAGTTTTTTGGGGTTTCTCAGCCGGGAATCTCTGCCGTTTTGTCAGTATGTCGGTTTTGGCATAGTCATTGCCCATGCCGGATTGTTTGCAAAAATTACCAACGAAAAAACAAGAAAGGAAACATACAATGGGTAAAATTATCGGAATTGACTTAGGAACTACAAACTCCTGTGTAGCAGTTATGGAAGGCAACGAGCCTGTGGTTATCCCCAATAGTGAAGGCAACCGCACGACTCCGTCTGTCATCGGATTTCTGGACAATGGCGAAGGCGAACGCAAGATCGGTGATCCTGCCAAGCGTCAGGCCGTAACCAACCCGACGAACACCGTGGCTTCCATCAAGCGTTTCATGGGTGAAACTTTTGACCGTGTAAGCAATGAAATCGGCCGTGTCAGCTACGAAGTGGTGCGCGGTGAAAACAATACGCCGAGAGTGAAAATCGGAAATCATCAGTATACTCCTCAAGAAATTTCTGCCATGGTGCTGCAGAAAATGAAAAAAACAGCTGAAGATTATCTCGGACAGGATGTCACGGAAGCCGTGATTACGGTTCCTGCTTATTTCAGCGACTCCCAGCGTCAGGCCACCAAGGAAGCCGGTACCATCGCCGGACTGAATGTGCGCCGTATCATCAACGAACCGACAGCCGCAGCACTGGCATACGGTCTGGACAAGAAGATGTCCGACATGAAAGTGGCCGTGTTCGACCTCGGTGGCGGTACTTTCGATATCTCCATCCTGGAATTGGGTGACGGTGTGTTTGAAGTAAAATCCACCAATGGTGATACCCACCTTGGCGGTGACGATTTTGACCATGTCATCATTGACTGGCTGGCTTCAGAATTTGAAAGCGAATATCATATCGATTTGCGCAAGGATCCGATGGCTCACCAGCGTCTGAAGGAAGCTGCCGAAAAGGCAAAGATTGAACTTTCCGCCGGTACTTCCACGGAAATCAACCTGCCGTACATCATGCCGGTGGACGGTGTTCCCCGTCACCTGGTAAAAAACCTGACCCGCGCCAAATTCGAACAGCTGTGCGACCATCTGATTCAGGCTACTCTCGAACCTTGCCGCAAGGCGTTGCAGGATGCCGGACTGAGTGCTTCGGACATCAACGAAGTGATTCTGGTCGGCGGTTCCACCCGTATTCCTGCCATTCAGAAGATTGTGGAAGATTTCTTCGGCAAAGCTCCTTCCAAAGGTGTCAATCCGGACGAAGTGGTGGCCATCGGTGCTGCCATTCAGGGCGGTGTGCTGACCGGTGAAGTGAAGGACGTGCTGTTGCTGGATGTAACGCCGCTTTCTTTGGGTATCGAAACCCTGGGCGGTGTCATGACCAGACTGATTGAGTCCAACACCACCATCCCCACCAAGAAATCCGAAGTTTTTTCGACGGCTGCCGATAATCAGACTTCCGTGGAAATCCATGTGCTGCAGGGCGAACGTCCCATGGCCAACGACAACAAGAGCATCGGCCGCTTCCACTTAGACGGCATCATGCCGGCTCCGCGCGGTGTTCCTCAAATTGAGGTAACGTTTGATATTGACTCCAACGGCATTCTGAATGTCAAGGCTTTGGATAAAGCTACCGGCAAGGAACAGAAAATCCGTATCGAGGCATCTTCCGGTCTGACCGACAGCGAAATCGAGCGTATGCGCAGCGAAGCCGCCGCCAATGCCGACAAGGACAAGAAGGCAAAGGAGGAAATCGACAAGCTCAACGGTGCCGATGCCATGATTTTCAGCACGGAAAAGAACCTGAAGGAATACGGCGACAAGCTTCCTGCCGACAAGAAGGCTTCCATTGAGAATGTACTGAACAAACTGAAGGAAGCGCACAAGAACAAGGATCTGGCCGGCATTGACGCCACGATGAACGAAATGAACCAGATCTGGCAGAGCGTTTCCCAGGAAATGTACAACGCCCAGCAGCAGGCCGGTCCTCAGCAGGGACAACCCGGCGGCGGTTTCCAGGGAAATCCCAACGCAGGTGCAAATTCCAAAGACGCCGAAGCCACGGATGTGGATTATGAGGAAGTGAAATAACGGGCGGAGCGGGAGCAATGCAAGTTTGCTTGAGCATTGCCGAGGCTAGGAAGTTATTGCGGTTTTGCGCAGCAAAAGCGAACAAGACAAAATGATAATCCAAAAGGTGCGACAGACATGCCGCACCTTTTTTTGTGGAGGAATGTCTTGTCCTAAAATAGCGTTACAATAAAAAGAGTAACGATATGGAAAAACAAGAGAACAAGTACGTTAAGCGTACACAAAAGGATTACAGCATGTCCTTTAAACTGTCAGTGGTACGAGAGTACGAAGAGCACAAAGT
>JAZLLH010000023.1:0-7073 GCA_045598025.1 Bacteroidales bacterium
CCGCATGATCCAGTTTGCGGCTTGCCCGCACAGCCGCTCTATTTCCGATGGATCCGATGATGTGCCGAAACACCTCGCCTGACGGAACTTGCCGTCGCTCTTGTCAATGACCACGACACTGGTCGTGCCACTCCTGTTAACTTTTTTGCGCACAAACATGCCGCAAAGATAGTCATTTTTTGGAAGCGAGGCACCCAAGGCACCGAGACTATTTTCCGATATTTATGTTTTTCAATAATTTACAATGATACTGAATTTTGGCTGTCAAAGTCAGGAAATGAAAAAAGGAATGCCCTGCGGGCAGTCCTTTGGGGGTAAAATCGAATCAGCGGAACTCTTATTTCAGGCTCGAGCAGAAGGCATTGACGTTCTTTTCCACACGGGACAGCACATCGGCGGCTTCTTCGCGCACGAATTTCTCTCCGGTAATCTGTTCGTAAAGTTCAATGTAACGCTCGGAGATGCGTTCCACTACTTCATCGGTCATTTCGGGGACTTTCTGTCCTTCCTTTCCCTGGAAACCGTTTTCCATCAGCCATTCACGGACAAATTCCTTGGAAAGCTGACGCTGGGGCTCTCCGGCATCAAAGCGGGCCTGATAGCCGTCCGCATAAAAATAGCGCGAAGAATCGGGCGTATGGATTTCGTCAATCAGATAAATTTTTCCGTCTTTCTTGCCGAACTCGTATTTGGTGTCCACCAGAATCAGGCCGTGCTGTGCAGCAATCTCACTGCCACGCTGGAACAGGCGGCGGGTGTAGTCTTCGATAACAGCATAATCCTCAGCGGAAACCAGTCCCTGACGAAGAATTTCCTCCTTTGAAATATCCTCGTCATGTCCTTCAGCGGCCTTGGTCGTCGGAGTGATGATGGGCTGGGCAAAACGCTGATGTTCACGCATGCCTTCAGGAATGGAAACTCCACAGATGGAACGGGCTCCGGCCTTGTAGCTCCGCCAGGAACTCCCGGTCAGATAACCGCGGATAATCATTTCCACAGGGAAAGGATCGCACTGATGCCCCACCGTGACCATGGGATCAGGTGTAGCCGTTTTCCAATTGGGGCAGATATCAGCTGTCAAATCCAGAAATTTGGCAGCAATCTGGTTCAAAACCTGTCCCTTGTAAGGAATAGCACGAGGCAGGACCACGTCGAAAGCCGAAATACGGTCGGTGGCCACCATCACCATCCACTGATTACCGATGGTATAAACGTCTCTGACCTTACCTTTGTAAAAGCGGGTTGTGTTCGGAAGTTGGAACTTGGTTTCTGTAATTACATTCATTGTATGATCATTTAAAAATTCTGTTTCTGTATCATGCCTCCTCTACCAGATCCTCCTCCACACGGAGATGGGTCATAATGAAGGATTGCCTTTCGGGCGTATTCCCACCCATGTAATAGGAAAGCAGGTTTTCCACATTGGTGTCGGCGTTCAGTACCACAGGCGACAGGCGGATGTTCTTTCCTATAAAATACTTGAATTCATCCGGGGAAATTTCACCCAAACCTTTGAAGCGGGTGATTTCGGCCTTGGATCCGCATTTCCTGATGGCGGCCAGCCGCTCCTGCTCGGTATAGCAGTAATGGGTTTCCTTTTTGTTCCGTACCCGGAACAAGGGAGTCTGCAGTATATATACATGACCCGTTTTGACCAGTTCGGGGAAAAAATTCAGGAAAAAAGTCAGCATCAGCAGGCGGATGTGCATGCCGTCGTCATCGGCATCGGTAGCAATGATGATGTTGTTGTAGCGCAGTCCGTCCATTCCGTCTTCCACATTCAGCGCTGCCTGCAGCAGGTTGAACTCCTCGTTTTCATAGATGACGCGCTTGGTCTTGCCATAGGTATTCAGTGGTTTTCCTCTCAGAGAGAACACCGCCTGCACATCGGCATTGCGCGATTTGGTAATGGAACCGGATGCGGAATCGCCTTCGGTAATAAACAGGGAACTTTCAATACCTCTCTCCCCCTTTTCGTTCAGATGGTAATGGCAATCACGCAGCTTGCGGTTGTTCAGATTCAATTTCTTTGCCGTGTTTTTAGCTGCTTTCTTGATGCCGGCGATTTCCTTGCGTTCCTTTTCCGATTCGCTGATTTTCTTCTGCAAGGCCTCTGCCACTTCCGGATTTTTATGGAGATAGTTGTCCAGCAAACGGCCGACCATGTCGTTGATGTACCAACGGACGGTAGGCCCGTTCGGTCCCATGTTTTCCGAGCCCAATTTGGTCTTGGTCTGGGACTCGAACATGGGCTCCTGTATGCGGATGCTCATGGCAGCGCAAATAGACTGACGGACGTCAGAAGCATCGTATTCCTTCTTGTAGAAATCACGTACAGTTTTGACCACAGCTTCGCGTAGCGCCTGTTGATGAGTACCGCCATGTATGGTGTGCTGTCCGTTTACAAAGGTGAAATACTCCTCACCGCTGCCGCGTTCCATGTGGGTCAGCGCCAGTTCGAATTCCTTTTCCTGCAAGTGGATGACGGGATACATCAATTCACCGTTCAGAGAATTGGTGAGCAGATCGTACAGCCCGTTCTTCGAAAAATATTTCTGTCCGTTGAACACTATGGTCAGCCCGCGGTTCAGGTAAACGTAATTCCACAGCATCTTTTCCAGAAATTCGGAATAAAAATGGAAATTTTCGAAAATAGTATCATCCGGTGTAAAGACAACGGATGTTCCATTGGAGGCGTCGGTCGCTGTCAACGGATACTCTTTTACCAGTTTTCCCCGTTCAAATTCCACTTTTTTCTCCTGATGGTCCCGGATGGAGGTTACCTGAAAATATTGGGAAAGTGCATTCACGGCCTTTATACCGACACCGTTCATGCCGATAGACTTTTGGAAGACTTCCGAATCGTACTTGGCACCGGTATTCATCTTGGACACACAGTCTATGACTTTGTCCAAAGGAATGCCTCTGCCGTAGTCTCTTATACTGACTTTTCTGTCATGTATTTGAATCTCAATGGTTTTACCAAATCCCATCAGAAATTCGTCAATGGCATTGTCAACAGCTTCTTTCAGCAGAACGTATATGCCATCATCGGGAGAATTTCCGTCACCGAGTTTGCCGATGTACATACCCGGACGTTGCCGGATGTGTATATTCCAGTCAAGTGTGATAATGTTTTCGCTTGTATATTCCGCCATAAACGCTCGTTAAACCAAGGTTGCAAAATTAATCAATTTCTGCTTATGCCGGACGCCCTGCGCGAAATTTTTATCACCCGTCCAACTGCCAAGATGGCAGTTTCGCTTTTTTGGTATAGCTTTTGATTGTAGATGGCACATTATAAATCTGAAAAATTATGGCAAAAGAACAAAAAAAAGGCAATATTTGCGTACAGACTGAAAATATTTTTCCTGTCATCAAGAAATTCTTATACTCTGATAACGAGATTTTTTTAAGAGAACTGGTCTCCAATGCCGTGGATGCCACCCTGAAACTGCAAGCTCTTTCCTCCATGGGAAAGGTTCAAGGTGAATTGGGCGACACCACCATTGAAATCCGCCTGGATGAAAAAAAGAAACAGCTTGTCATTTCGGATAAAGGCATAGGCATGACGGCCGAAGAAGTGGAACGCTACATCAACAACATCGCTTTTTCAGGCGCCAGCGAATTTTTGGAAAAATACAAGGAAGCAGATGCTGCCAAACTGATCGGGCATTTCGGTCTGGGATTCTATTCTGCCTTCATGGTTTCCGAACGGGTGGAAATACTGACCCGATCCTATCAGGACGCGCCGGCTGTTCACTGGGAATGTGATGGCAACACCGAATTCACCTTGGAAGAAGGCAAAAAGGAAGAACGCGGCACCGACATCATCCTGCACATCGCTGAAGATGCCGGAGAATTTCTGGAAGAAACGCGCATACTGAACCTGCTGAAGAAATACTGCAAATTCCTCCCGGTACCTGTCCGTTTCGGAAACGAAAAGAAATGGGAAAAAGCCGAAGGAGAGGAAAAGTCCAAGGAAATCGAAGTTCCCCGCATCATCAACAACACCCAACCCCTGTGGAAACGCAGTCCCTCCGATCTGAAGGATGAGGACTATGAACAATTCTACCGTGAACTCTATCCCTACAGCTTTGACCAGCCGCTTTTCCACATTCACATCAACATCGAATATCCTTTCCAGCTGACCGGCATCCTCTATTTCCCGAAAGCTAAGGAACGTATTGAAGTACAGAAGGACAAAATCCAATTGTACTGCAACCAGGTGTTCATCACCGACAATGTGGAAGGCATTGTCCCCGAATTCCTGATGCTGCTGCACGGCGTCATCGATTCACCGGATATCCCGCTGAACGTCAGCCGAAGCTACCTGCAGAGCGACAGCAATGTGAAAAAGATTTCCGCTCACATTACCAAGAAAGTGGCCGACAAACTGGAAGAAATGTTCAAGAACGACCGGACCGACTTTGAAAAGAAATGGGACGATATCAAAACCTTCATGCAGTACGGTGTGCTTTCCGATGAAAAATTCTACGATCGGGCCGAAAAATTCATGCTGCAGAAAAACACGGAAAATCAGTACTTCACTCTGGAAGAATATGAGAAAAAAATAGAGACGCTGCAGAAAGACAAGGACGGTAATCTGGTGTATCTCTACTGCACCGACAAGGAAGGACAATTCACCCAACTGCAGGAAGCCAAGGCCAAAGGTTACGACGTACTGTTATGCGACGGTATTTTGGATATCCACTTCATCAATTTCCTGGAACAGAAAAAGGAAAAGAGCCGTTTTGTCCGTATCGATGCCGACGTCATTGACAAACTGATACAGAAAGAGGAGGCTCTTCCTTCCAAATTCAGCGAAGAAGAGCAGAAAAAAATCAAGGAACTGTTCGAAAAAAACGTTCCCGAAGGAAAATTCGACATTGTACTGGAAAACATGCAGGAAAACGACATGCCCATTTATATCACGCGACCGGAATTCATGCGTCGCTGGAGCGATATGCAGAAAATGAGCGGACAACCTGCTTTTTACGGTATGGGAGAAGAAAAATGCAATATGGCAGTCAATGCCAATCACCCGCTGATTGCTGCTTTGCTGAATGACACGAACGAGGAACATGCCCGCACACTCTGTTCTCAAATGATAGACTTGGCACTGCTTTCGCAACAGATGCTCAAAGGCGAAGCACTGAGCAAATTCATTGAGCGGAGCGTTGGAATGATGCAGTAAACGAAAATCAAGCGTGCAAAAACAGAAAAAGCGGCTTAAACGCCGCTTTTTTCATATTCCCGCAATGCCACCTGACCGTCTTCCATCCAGAGATAGGAATCATGGTATATCCAATCCCCGACATTATAATAACGCGACTGCGGCGTCAGTGCATAGTCACAGGGCAGATGACGATGACCGAAAACAAAACAGTCAAAAGGTTCACTGCGGAGCACTTCCCGACAATAACGCACAATGGGTTCGTCTTCCCCCAGAAAGATACGGTCTGCCTCTTCATGCGCCCTCCGGCTCTTGAAGGAAACCGCTCTGGCCAAAGCGAACGACTGCCGCGGATGCAGCATGGCAAACAACCGCTGATTGAAAGGCTGGGCATAAATCCACTTGATCAGATGGTAACCATAATCCTTGGGATCCAAGGCATCACCGTGACCCATGCGGACTTTTTTTCCGTTGATTTCCACATCCACGATTCCCTGCATCTGTATCAGTCCAATTTCCTCCCGGATGTAGGAAAAGCTCCACATATCGTGGTTTCCCAGAATATAATATACCTTTACCCCCCGGTCAACCAAAGCGGCCAGACGGCCCAGAAAACGAAGGCAATGCTTGGGGATCACATCTTTGTATTCAAACCAGAAATCAAAGACATCGCCCAGCAGAAACAGGTGCGTTACCTCCGGAGCAATACTGTCCAGAAAAGCACATAAACGACGCTCACGCGCTTCGCTCTCCTCCCAATCCGGCAGTCCGAAATGACAGTCCGAAAACAGGCAAACTTTTCCGTAAATAGGTTCTAATGTACTGATTTTATCTTTCATATCACATTGCAAACATCCACTTTTAGTACATTAATCATTTTTGGTTTAACTTGCTGTTCAAATTTTCGGGAGTATTATAGTTTGCGGCATGGCGTTGAGTTGAACACGCTTTACCCTATGACCCAGCGCTCGAGGTTGCGCGTCTGTTTGTCGAAGTTGAGACCGATGCGGATGACTTGCTGCCCGTCCATCTCAAACGGAAGGACGTAGCCTTTGTCACTGATCTGCGCCAGTGCTTCCTCCGCCGTGCCGTCCGGCTTGAACTCCATCACATAGCAGTATTTTTCCGTCTGCAGCAGCAGATCGATGCGGCCACGGCTTGTGTGATACTCTGCCTTCACGTAGAAGCCCATCAGCTTGAACAGCAGCCATACCACGTTCTGATAATGATTCTCCAGGTCGCGGATCAGCTCGTAGGGCGTATCCGCGAAAAGACTGCGCAGCCGTTGCAGGAAATCCTCCGTGCGTCCGGCTTCCACATCCGTCACAAAACGGCTGATGTCGAAGGACGTACGGTGTTCCTCCCGCTGCACGTAGCAGGGCATCAGAAAATGGATAAAACCTTCCTCCACTTCCTTGTTCGGAAAGCCCAGAATATATTTCTTGAAGCGGGCATCGTAGCCCTTGATGGTCAGGTAGCCGCTCTGGTAAATCACCGGAATGGGATTGGTGGACGCCACGTCCACGCTGTTGAGCACGTCGGCGGAGGCCTCGGCATGCGCCATGTCCTCCAGGTTGTATTCGTGCAATTGCAGCAAAGTGACCAGATAGGTCGGCGTGCCCGTCTCGAACCAGTAGCTGCCGAACTTTTGCCGTACCAGGGTATTCAGCAGGCTGAAGGGATTATACATGCCGGGGGCGGTTTCCTCGAAATGGTAACCGTCGTAATTCTTTTTCAGTTCCGCCACGCAGGCGTCGTGCGAAAGGCCGTTGGCTTCAGCCAGGGCATTCACTTCGGGAGCAAAATAACCCAGCATTTCCTGCTCGCTGATGCCGCAGATGTCGTAGTAGCGGGCATCCATGGAAATGTCCATGAGGTTGTTCAGGTCGCTGAAGAC
>JAZLLH010000024.1:0-43773 GCA_045598025.1 Bacteroidales bacterium
CAATAAAGAACGAATTGGTGGAATTTTTTAAGGACAGATATGCGAAACATATCCAGTAAATTTATAATTTTGCATTCACAAAGGGAGTTAACTCCCTTTGTGAATATGGCAGTGCCTGACACAGATTTTGGAACACTCCCTGTTTATTACCGGTTTTTTTTACGGAATATGCCCGAAAAAAATGAAGACAGGAAAATAAACGAATTCAATGATAAAGAATTGGGATTTACCATCATGGATAAAGAACTCAATATAGTGTGTGATGTATACTGGAAAATGAAGAGCGCCAATTCTTCCTTCTGGTATCCGACATCCAAAGGCATTTATGGATTTTCGCATGCTAATTCCGGAAAACAAAAAGGGGCAGAGTTGAGTGGTCATATTGTCAAGATCAATTGGGCAGAAACGAATTAATCAACAAATAAATGAGTGTGATATGAAAACAAAATTTTTCTTTTTGATTATATGGCTCATTTATGTACCTTCCCTTCTGTTGGCTCAGACTACTTCCGTCATCTATGTAAAAGTCAATGGTACAGGAGATGGAAGTTCTTGGGAGAATGCCACTTCCGATTTGCATTCTGCCATGCTTAAACCTTATGCTGTGATTTGGGCAGCCGCCGGAACATATTATGGAGATACTGTTTCGTATAATCCTTGTGCTTTTGAAATAGAAGAAGGAGTGAAACTATATGGTGGTTTCAAAGGAGATGAACCAAGTGATTATGATTTGAATTTGCGTGATTTTCAAAAGAATCCAACTGTTTTGGACGGACGGAACAAAAAACGGGTATTAAGTAATCGGCATTTTGAATCCGATCTTGCCAATGGACAGGAACCTGACAGCACTTTTGTAGATGGTCTCATCCTCCAGCACGGAACCAGTACTTTAATAGGAGTTTCCGGTTATCTGTACGGCGGAGGAGGAGCAAGAGTTTTGTCCGTGCATTTCAGGAACTGCGTGATAAGGGAGAACATGGCTCCTTACCCGTATTATACACATCAAGGGATAGGTGTGTTCGCATACAGATCTTCTTTTTACAACTGCAGGATAGAAAAAAATGTTTCCGAAAGAGGAAATTATGTTTACGGAGTTGGTTTTTATGTTGAATTTTCCTGTATAGACCATTGTGTGATAATCGAAAACAGAGCAGATGTGTATCCGGGAGAAAACAGGGCTCCTACTGTATTCGGAACAGGCGGATATCTGTCCGCTTCCATCATGAAAAACAGCTTAGTCAGTCATAATTTCACCTGCATATACGATAGCAAAAACGAGGCATTCGGGGGAGGTGTCTATGCCGACTCCTCCGTAATTGAAAATTGCGAAATATCATACGATACTATCGTTGGCGGGGGATATACTGCCGGGGGCGGGGTGGCCTCAGGTCACGGCTCCTGCATAACAGCTTCTTCCATTCATCATAATCACGCATATCATGGAGGAGGATTGACATCGTATTCCCAATCCAGATGGTGTGCCGATAAAATACACCACAACTCCTGTCTGTCAGACGGTGGAGGAGCGCTTGCGGTCCGTTCGGATTTTGTCAACTGTTCTTTTGATAACAATTCTTCCAAAAATGGCGGCGGAGTGTATGTGTACTATATAGAGGAGACAGATGTCTCCCGTCTGTATAACTGCAACATTGTTCGTAATTTTGCACAAGATGAAGGAGGTGGTCTGTACAATGAAGGGGATGCTGTGCTGCATTGTGTCAACGGCATCATCTGGGGAAACCGGATGGGGCTTTCTTCAGCCCTCTTTCTTTATGGTGTTTCGGATGTAACATATTCTGCCGTAGAGGGAGGATATTCCGGTACGGGGAATCTGAATCTGGCTGCTTCTAACACAGGTGAATCTCCGGATAGTCTGTATGTGGTCTTTTTGTCCCCATCTGATGAAGCAGGTGATGCGCCGGAAGAAGAGGTCAATTGGTTGCTGTCTGTCGGGTCCGCCTGTATTGACATGGGTATGTCGGATACACTTGGCATGCATCTTCCTTTGACGGATTTGCGGGGAGATCCCCGGATATACAACCAAAGAATCGATATGGGTGCATACGAATATTTTCCCGGCAATCCGGTCAGGGAAGCATCAGAGAATGCGTGCATAGCTTATCCCAATCCGGCCCATTCCCAGATTTATATTCATTCAGATGAGCCATTCCTATTCTATAGGGTAGTGGATATGTCGGGTCGGGTATGCTGTCAGGGAGAGTCGGAATCCCAAACGGATATGTGTCTGCATACGGCCTCCTGGCCTGCAGGAATGTATGTATTGCAATTGCAGACGCTGACAGGTTCCCGTTTCCTGAAGTTGCAAATCCGGTGACCGGATAGAGACGGACGGCTGAAAAAATACTTTTCCACAAGGGGTGAGGGTGTTTTTTTTTTAACTACCTTTGCATTCTCATGACCGAATTTTGTATAACTATAGAAATCAAATAATAATGAGTGTGGAATTAAGCGAGCAGGAAGTCATCCGCAGGGAAAAACTGAAAACTTTCGAATCCATGGGTATACAGGCCTATCCGGCCGCAGAATATCCTGTAAATGTTAAGAGTACAGAAATTTTGTCCGAATTTGAAGCAAACCCGGACAAATTTCAGGACGTGTGTTTTGCAGGACGTATCATGAGCCAGCGCATCATGGGTGCCACGGCTTTCTACGAACTGCAGGATGCCTATGGTCGCATGCAGGTATACGCCAAGCGCGATGATCTTTGCCCCGGCGAGGACAAGACCCTTTACAATGCGGTGTTCAAAAAACTCGACTTGGGAGACATCATCGGAGTGAAAGGTTTTGTATTCGTCACGCAGATGGGGGAAATCACCATCCATGTGCGGGAATTTACCCTGCTTTCCAAATCACTGCGTCCGCTGCCTATTGTCAAGCAGACAGATGACAGGGTGTTTGATGCCTTCACCGATCCGGAACAACGCTACCGTATGCGCTACGTGGATCTGATTGTCAATCCGCAGGTGAGGGAGACTTTCGTACAGCGCGCCCAGATCATCAATACCATGCGCGGATTTTTCAACGAGCAGGGCTATCTGGAAGTAGAGACGCCCGTGTTGCAGCCCATCCCCGGCGGTGCGGCGGCGCGTCCCTTCATCACCCACCACAACAGTCTGGACATTGACCTTTACCTTCGCATTGCCGATGAGTTGTACCTGAAACGTCTCATTGTGGGCGGGTACGCCGGCGTCTACGAATTTTCCCGCAATTTCCGCAACGAAGGTATGGACCGCACCCATAATCCCGAATTCACCTGCATGGAAATCTACATTGCCTACAAGGATTACCATTGGATGATGAATTTTGTGGAAAAAATGCTTGAGCGCATCGTAACTGTCCTGCACGGAAAAACGAAAATTCCGGTATGGGGCAACGAAATCGAATTCGGTGGTCCGTACCGTCGCGTACCCATGCTGGAACTCATACGCGAAAATACCGGTTACGACCTCCATGGCATGGACGAACAACAGATACGCGAAGTCTGCGGCCAATTGGGCGTTGAAATCGATGATACCATGGGCAAAGGCAAACTCATTGATGCCATTTTCGGAGAAAAGTGCGAGGCACTGCTGATTCAGCCGACCTTTGTGACCGATTATCCCATCGAAATGTCCCCGCTCTGCAAGCGGCACCGCGATAATCCCGAACTGACGGAGCGTTTTGAACTCTTTGTCAACGGCAAGGAACTGGCCAATGCCTATTCCGAGCTGAACGATCCCATTGACCAGCTCAGCCGTTTTCAGGAGCAGTTGCGCCTGAGTGAAAAAGGAGACGACGAGGCCATGTTTATCGATATGGACTTCGTACGTGCTCTGGAATTCGGTATGCCTCCCACTTCGGGTATGGGTATCGGTATTGACCGGCTGGTGATGATGATGACCAACCAGCCTTCCATACAGGATGTGCTGTTCTTCCCGCAGATGAAGCCTGAAAAACAGATTCCGGTGGCCAAGGACGAGGAATTCGAAGCCTTGGGCATTTCCAAAGAATGGATTCCTACCCTTCGCAAAATGAAAATCAATACCTTATCTGATTTGTCCCAGGCTGTTGACACCAAATTATTCAACGATTTGAACGGCTTGCGCAAAAAAATGAAACTGGCCGTTGATCCGCTTTCCTTGGATCAGGTGAAAGGATGGATTTCTTCAAGTCGTTCGTAAGATGGAAAACACAGCAACAGGAAAAAGAGTTCTCAAGGAGAAGGCTCCGGCCATTCCTGAGGTGGATATGTTGGGACGTGTGCTGCCGCAGGCCGTGGAATTCGAGGAGGCCGTGCTGGGAGCCATGATGTTGGACAAGGATGCCACCGTGACGGTAATCGACTCCCTGAAAGGCGAGATGTTCTATAAGGATTCCAACAAAAGAATATACAATGCCATCTGCGAGATTTTCAAAAGCGGGGATCCGGTGGACCTGCTTTCGGTATCCAATCAGCTGCGCAAGAGCGGAGAGTTGGAGCAGATAGGTGGAGCCTATTATCTGGCATCCCTGACAAACCGTGTAGTGTCCTCAGCCAACATAGAATACCATGCCCGCATTGTCATGGAGAAATTCATACAGCGTCAGTTGATTTCCGTATCTACGGGAATTATCCGAGATGCCTATGATTCATCCAATGATGTGCTCAAGCAGCTCGACGAAGCGGAACAGAATATTTTCGATATAGCCGAAAAGAACTTCCAGCAGACCCAGCGAACGATGATGGATCTGCTGAAGGAAGTCATGAAGGATTTGGAAAATATGAAAAAATCCGGAGAAAAAATCCGGGGTGTTCCCTCCGGATTTACCGATTTGGACCGTCTGACCAATGGTTGGCAGAAGGGAACTCTGGATATTATTGCAGCCCGTCCCGGTATGGGTAAAACGGCTTTCGTGCTTTCCATGGCAAGGAACATTGCGGTAGAATATCATCGTCCGATAGCCATTTTCTCCTTGGAAATGTCGGCAGCGGATCTGGCCATGCGTCTGCTTTCTGCGGAAACCGGTTTCAAACAGAACCAGCTGAAAAGCGGCAATCTGAGCGATAGCGATTGGAGTACGCTGATCAACAGCATGACAGCATTGCAGGATGCTCCCATATACATAGACGATACGGCCGGCCTTTCCCTTTTCAATCTGAGGGCCAAATGCCGACGTCTCAAGAAACAGAGACACATAGAGATGGTAATCATTGACTATCTGCAGCTGATGACCCTCGGGTCAGAAGCGAAAGGAGGAAACCGGGAACAGGAAATCAGTACGATTTCCCGTTCGTTGAAGGCTTTGTCCAAGGAACTGGAAATTCCGGTGATTGCCCTTTCCCAATTGAACCGTAGCGTAGAGTCAAGGCAGGCCGCTTCCAAACGTCCCCAACTGTCCGATCTTCGTGAGTCGGGTGCCATTGAGCAGGATGCGGACATTGTCATGTTTATTTACCGCCCTGAATATTATCACATAGATGTATTCGAAGATGGTTCTCCGTCCGCAGGTATGGCCGAATTGCTGGTAGCCAAGCACCGTAACGGAGCTTTGGCGGACATCCGTCTCCGTTTCATTGCCGACTATGCCAAATTCTGCGACAGCGAGCAGGGTTTCAGTTATGGATTTGCCACACCGGGCATTCCATCCGATCCGCTTACCGGAAACGGGCAGTCGGTGACCTTGCCGTCCCGTATGAACGATTCGGATATGGAAGGCGGTTTCGATGCCGGTTTTGCCACCGATGATCCGTCTGACCCATTTGCGGACGACGGTCCGGATAACGTCGTTCCTTTTTAGGATTGAATTTCAGAAAAAAACAAAAAAACAAACGAGATATGATCAGAATCCAGGATTACTCTTTTAAAGGAAAAAAAGTGTTACTTCGTGTGGACTATAACGTCCCTTTGAACGAACAGTTTGAAATCACCGATACCGCCCGTATCGACGCATCCCTGCCCACCTTGAAGAAAATTCTCGGTGATGGTGGATCCGTCATCATCATGTCCCATCTCGGACGTCCGAAGGGAAAGGATGAAAAATGTTCTTTGAAGCATATCCTGAACTATGTGAAGGAAGTGACTGGAGTGGAAGTGCTCTTTGCCGACGATTGCCTTAATGCCAGTGCCCAGGCGGAGGCATTGAAACCGGGACAGATACTGATGCTGGAAAATGTCCGCTTCTACAAGGAAGAAACGGATGGTGACGTAGCTTTTGCCGAAAAACTGGCTGCCTACGGCGATGTGTACGTAAATGACGCTTTTGCTACTGCTCATCGCGAGCACGCCACCACGGCGGTAATTGCCCGCTTTTTCCCGAAGGACAGAATGTTCGGCATGCTGATGCAGGCCGAAATCGACAACCTGAATCGGGTGATGAATCAACCCAAACGCCCCTTCACGGCCATTTTGGGCGGTTCCAAGATTTCCACCAAAATCAATATCATCAACAATCTGTTGACCAAGGTTGACAACATCATTCTGGGCGGCGGCATGAACTATACTGTCCATAAAGCCATGGGCGGTCATGTCGGTAAATCCCTGGTGGAAGACGAAATGTTGGATGTGGCCCGCGAAATGCTGGAAACAGCAAAGAAAAACAACGTCAAAGTCTATGTGTCAGAAGATACCGTCACCTCCGACAATTTCGGCAACGATGCTCTTCGCCGCATTTATCCGACCGACGAGATTCCCGATGCCATGGAAGGCATGGATATCGGACCCAAAACCTGTCTGAACTACCGTCAGGCCATTCTGGATTCCGCCACTATTCTGTGGAACGGACCTATGGGTGTGTTTGAGTTCGACAATTTCAGCAACGGTACCTTTATGGTGGCAGATGCTGTGGCCCGTGCTACGGAAAACGGCAGTTTCACGCTGGCCGGCGGTGGCGATTCGGTAGCGGCTGTCCACAAATTCAAACTGGCCGACAAATTCAGCTACATCTCCACGGCCGGTGGTGCTATGCTTGAATTCTGCGAGGGCCGTCAATTGCCTGGTATTACCAGTATTCTGGACGAAAAATAATCACGGGTGATGGCAAAAATGATTTCTCCTTCGCTGCTTTCCGCAGATTTCGGCCGTTTGGCCGAAGAGGTTGAAATGATCAACCGCAGTGAGGCCGACTGGTTTCACATTGATGTGATGGACGGACATTTCGTCCCCAATCTTTCCATGGGATTTCCCGTCATCAAAGCAGTGGTCAAGGCGGCCCGCAAGCCATTGGATATCCATCTGATGATTGAGCGTCCGGACGATTACATTGAACGATTCTGCAAAGAAGCAGCGGCTTCGGTGCTGACTGTGCATTACGAGGCCTGCACTCACCTGCACAGGACCCTGCAGTCTATTCGGAATCTGAACGTGAAAACCGGTGTGGCCCTGAATCCGCACACACCGGTTTCCGTTTTGGATGAGATTCTGCCCTATACGGACATGGTGCTGCTGATGTCGGTCAATCCCGGTTTCGGCGGACAGAAATTCATCGAGACCACTTTGCAGAAAACGGAAAAACTGAAAAACGAAATCCTTCGCCGCAACCTGCCCACTCTTATTGAAATCGACGGAGGCGTCGGACTGGGGAATTGCCGCTCCCTTTATGAGGCAGGAGCGGATGTGCTGGTGTGCGGCAACGCTGTTTTCGCTTCCGAGAACCCCGAGGAAACCATACGCGAAATCAGAAAATAGATGCCGAAAAAGTATTACGTGGTTTGGAAAGGAAAGCAGCCTGGAGTGTACGGTGACTGGGACAGCTGCCGTCAGCAGGTGGAAGGTTTTCCGGGTGCCAAGTACAAGTCATTTCCGAATTTGCCGGAGGCACAGGCTGCCTATGCAGGCAATCCGAGCGATTATCTGCAGCCTGCACCCAAGGCCATGAAGCCTATATGGAATGCACTTTATGGTGAACCGGTGGTGCCCAGCCTTGCGGTGGACGGAGCCTGCAGCGGCAAGACCCGTGATGCTGAATATCAGGGCGTGGATGTGGAAACCGGAGTCGCTGTGTTCCGCAAGGGACCTTTCGCAGACGGAACCAACAACGTCATGGAATTTCTGGCCATTGTGCATGCACTGGCTTATTGCAAGCAGCGGCAACTGGATATTCCCATCTACTCGGACAGTGCCAATGCCATCAAGTGGGTGCGGCAGAAGAAGGCGGCTACCAGATTGGAACATACAGAGCGGAATGCCGTGCTTTTCGAACTGATTGCCCGTGCCGAATCCTGGCTGCAGACCAATACCTGGTCCAATCAGTTGTTGAAGTGGGAAACCAAAGTTTGGGGAGAAATTCCTGCAGATTTCGGTAGAAAATGAAATCAAAAGAGCCGCGTAAAGCGGCTCTTTTTTTGTAAGGTCATATATATCTTTCGAATCACAGTAAAATGCCTAAGCCTATTTCCCATCCAAGCAGGTTAGAGACCCAGGCACGGGCGTTGTGGGTGTGGTTGAAGACCTTTGCCTCGTAATCATTCGGCTTTGTAAAGGAAGGGTTGAAAAGATAAGGTTTCACGGGACTTGCCAGTGTGAATCCGTAATTTACCGCTATTTTGAGGATAATCCGGTCGTAGAAGACATAATTCCGTCCGAAACTTCCGCAGACCGAGATGCAGGTATGTCCGGGATGAAGATTCTGTACCCCTATGTGTGCATATCCGTTGGTAGTATCCATAGAAAAATGGTTGGCTTTGAGTCCGACTCGGATAAAAGTTCCCAGAGGCGCTGGGGCATCGGACAGGTAGAAACTGTATAAAACGCTCAGACGGCTGATGCGGGTGCTGAACGCATCCTTAAATTCATTGGTTGAAAAGATGTAGTTGCCAACATAGTAGTAGGTATAGTCGGTAAAGGTTTTTCGGGTTTGGAAATCAAGGGCGATACTTTGGTTTTTCGGAAGCATGTACTCTGCACCGATGCTCATCTGTAAAGGAATCATCCGGCGTTGTTTATTGATGAAATGCATGTAATCTACGGAGGCATTCAAGCCAAGATTGAGGATAAACCTTTTGCCGAGGTATCCGGTAGTGATGGTTTTCTTTGCTTTCGGATCGGCAATCCCATCCAGCAATTGTTTGTACAGAACGCTCTTGACTGCACTTCCGTCATCTTTTTGGTAAATTTCGGTGGAGGAATTTTTCTTGAGATCTGCTTCCCGAGTGTCAATCAGTAAGGATTGGATATAGGTTTTTTCCTTGTTGGCGAACAGATTGTACAGAATGGGGGCGGTGCCGAAAACAGAGAGTATTCCCATGGTTGACAGGATGGGATGGTAGGGACTCTTGTAGTTTTCTACATTTCCTACAAAAACCAGGTTCATCAGCCCTGCATCGTATTGTTTGTTCAGCACGTTCATCTGAGGTTGGGTGTAGAGATGCATATGCACAGTACCCCTGGTGTTCAGAAATTCGGAAGTCCATTCGTTGAGCTGTGCAAATTCATTATAGGCTTGAGAATTATTGGATTGTTGCAGCGCCTGGTCGGAAAAGTCATGTGAGATGAATCCGGTTTTGCTGACCACCGTTTCCATCTGTTGCGGCAGTTGGGATTCATGCGCTTCCGATTTCTGTATTTTCAAATTCATATCGGGTTGTTTGTAGATACGGTAAGTCGGGCTGTACAGATAAATCCCCCGCGTTTTGCTGTCTGCTTCGGCATCCGGTGCGGAAGGATTGTTTTTTTCTTTGTAGCATTGCTGCAGGAACCCGTCAAGGTTAGGGCAGGTCACGAACAGTTCGTAAAAGATGTTGTTCAGGCTGCTGTTGTTTTTTTCCTCCTGCTTTTTTTTCCGGATGCGGTCGTATTTCAGGTTCTTGTGTTTGGATGTGGTGTCTAGGACAACGGATTTGGCACTATCACCCGGATGTGTGAAGAAATCCAGCGAATATTTGTGCTGTACAAACAGGTCTTTGCCGATATCCTCCAGCAGCAGACGGGTTTCTGTCTCGTCCGGATACTGTTCCTTGAATTTCCATAATTCCCTTACCGACAGCAAGGAGAGTTCTCCTGCAGAGATGTTTTTGAAAAAATAGTATATCTGCTGGATTTCTCCCTCATAGTCGGTGTAGGGTGGTATGATGCTGTTGACGGACAGGTAGGTTTTGTATTTGGCGAGTCCGTACAGCGATTGCAGGCGGGCTTTTTCCAGATACAGGTTATCGGGCATGGTCTGTTGCAACAGGTAACAGCTGTAGAAGGCATTCGTGTATTCTGCATCAATCAGGTCCATGCGGATGCATTCGAAGCGGGCCAGGGTGCGGATGCGGGCAAAGTCTTCGGGTGTGGTGACGATGTAGTTTTCTCCTCCTTGGGGGTATTGCTTGAGGATGGCGGCAGTGCTTTCCCTTCTTTTCTGTATATTGGGGTGAGTGCTTTGGGAATCATCATAGTCATCGGGGGCCGAGATGGCTTTTATGGAATCCAGAAAGCAGTGGTGTGGAACACGGTACCGTTCTGTATTGAAATAGTTGGTATCAAACGGGATTTCATCAAAAGGAAGGGCGGCGTATTGCAGCACATCAAACACTCCGTCCAGGTCGGCGGAATATCCGGTCCGCAGGTAAAAACGCGTCAATCCGACGGAATCGGCTTCCGTTTCCATGGCATGCGAGCGGTTGTGGTATTTTATGAAGAGTTTCAAAGCCTTGTCTCCGTTCCAGATTTCATCTTCTATATCATTGTCTTTGGCATCCTTCCGGGTATTGCGGGTCAGAATTTCCAAATTGTGTTTGCGGACGTAGTGCACGATTTCGTGGGACAGAATGTAGGCCAATTGGGATTCATCCTGCAGCTGGGCAATCAGTCCAACATTGACGAAAATCATGCCTTGCCCGGTGCAGAAGGCATTGACGGCAGAAGATTTGACGGTATAAAAGCGCAGTTGGGAACGCAGTTCCGGTTCATCTTCCAGAAGCCGGTCTGCTATTTTTTCTACCATGAGGGTGATGGGATCTCCGTACAGTATACGGCCGCTGGCCATCATCTTGTTGATCTGGTAGGAACTGTAGAGCACAAGGTCGCGATTGGTCATTTTCCCCTGATTGTATTCCCGGACTCTTTCCTTGTCCAGATTGTAGAGTTCCCGTAAGGAGTTCTGTATATCTTCCGGTACCGGTCCTTCCGACTGAAGTCCGTTGAAATGATTCAAGTCATACTGCTTTTGAGCGGATGCGCCTGCAACTCCCAAGAGGAAAATCAATGAGAGCCAATGGATGGTAAATGTTTTCATGTGGCTGATATGTATAAGAACTGTTATTCAACGAAAAGGAACTCTATGGAACTTCCTCTGAACATCATGAAACTTCTTTCTCCTTGATTTTCAATGGTAGTATAAGGTAATTTGTTGGTCTGGTTGTCCAACAGGTTTTTGGTGATGCTGCCGTCTGCATGCATTGTGACCATTACCGTAGCCGGTTTGGATAAAATGGAGGATATCCGGAACAGATCCACCTGTTGTTCATCATTTTCGGCCATGGCAGTTTTGTCGGCAGTGCTGTAGACAATGCAAGGTTCTCCTTTATACTCAATGAGGTATTGCAGCATAAACAGTTCATTGGGCATACGGTTTCCCCGGCGGAAGAAATGTTTCCATCCGATTTGCCCGTCATCATTGATGCTGAAAAGAAACAATCCACCATGGAAAAAATTATTTTCTTCCAGTACAGCAGGCACATAGTGATAGGCAAAAACCGTATTTTTTTCCGTGGAAAGTATGGCGTCTGCCATGGGCAGGCTATTTGTTGCACCCACATGGTCTGCATTTTTTTTCGGTATGCTGTTGTTCCCCAAATAGGCGAATTCTTTTTCGGTAATGAACATGCGGTCGGTTTTCAGTTCATTGGTCTTGGTATCGAACATCAGGGTGTGACATCCATCGTAAAGTTTGGTGTCTTTCTTGTCATTCCAATGGAAAGTCAGTCCTCCGGCATAGATGCGTCCGTTTTTGTAGTTGGCTAATCTGATGGAAGCTATATTGTTGAAATTCATGTCCGCAGTATAACTTTGTTCCTGTCCCTCATCGATGATCTGAAAATAGATTTTGCCGCTGTTGTCCGAAATACCCAGCAATATGATTTCGGCCTCATTGGTAACGAAAATATTCTGTATATTTTTAAGAATCAGCTGTTTTGAATAAATTTGCTCAAAATTTCTGCTGTATAGGGTGAGGGAGTACAACTCCGTTTCCGTATTCTTCAGGTTCACAATCCATGAAGTGTCCGGAGAAGTGAAAAAATTTCCGACCATTTCTTCAGTGTAAGGATTCGTTATTTCCTGTGTGCTTTTCAAATCGTTTATGCTCAGACGGATGTGCAAAATCTTGTTTTCTTCCGGTTTCCTGAAATGGCTGTTTACCAGCAGGTCAATGGAGTCTCCATTCAAAAAGGCCTTTCTGACTTGTACCTTTTTCCCAAGTGATTGAAGTTCTTTTTGGGCTGTGATGTTCCCCTCCTTATCCACTTCGTATAGTGTGAGGTGATTGGTCGTCCACCGTCCGTCCAGCAGGCTAACGTTGCTGCTGTAGGCGTAGAGGTGGTCGCTATTGGCCCCGAATAGGGTGAAATCCACTGTATTCCATGATTTTACCGCTGTCTCATGGGTGTGCCTGACGGTGGGCTTCTGGGCGTTTGCGCAATTTAAGAGCAGAAGGAAAAAAAGAAAAAATGTAAAATGCTTTTTCATCGTTGTTGTATTTTTTGTGATAGGTTATGTTATATGTGCGAATCGGTTTTGCAAAATTACAACTTATATCATTCACATTGTCATTAATAGTCTTTTTTTTTACTGTATTTTATCGTTGCTGTATTTCGGTTCAGAATAGCTGTTCCGGATATTCATTTTTTGACTATTTTTGCAGTTTCAAAAAATAATGACATGGATTTTAAAAGTTTTGCAAAAGAACACCCTATTTGGACTGACATCCTTCAGGGTATTGTGTTTTCCCTGTTGCTGATTGCCGTTATTCTGATTTCGCTGCAGTTGTTTACCCGTCACGGGAAAGAGTTTGAAGTGCCTGATTTGAGTGGCAAGACAGCTTTGGAAATGGAAACTTTTCGGAAGGACAGCAATCAGCACCGCTTCAAGTTCATCGTCAACGATTCCGTGTTTGTACCCGATGTGGCGGGGGGCGTTGTCATGAGTCAGGATCCTCTGCCCGGTCAGTTGGTCAAGAAAGGCCGGAAAATTTATCTTTCGGTGTCCACTGTCAATCCTCCCATGGTGGAAATGCCCAATCTGATTGACCTTTCCCTGCGTCAGGCAGAAAATATGCTGAAAAACAACAACCTCCAATTGGGGCAGGTGGTGTACAAACCGAGCGAGTATGTCAATGCCGTATTGGAACAGCGCTACAAGGGCCGGGTTATACGTCAGGGTACGCGTCTGCCCTATAATGCCTCCATTACGTTGGTTGTCGGCAAGAACGGGGCAGATGAAAATGTGCCGGAAGAGGATGACTTTTTACAATTAAATGTATAACTTTCATGGAAGGGTGAATCCGCTCGTATTTTTCCACTGTATTTTCCTTTTTGCAAAGCGTTTTTTGCAAAACAATTCCAAAAAATATCCTACTTTTGAACAACTTTTGGGGAAAAACGGCAGAAAAACGGCTGATTATTTCGATTATCGCCAGAGTAAAGTACACAAAATCATGATGGTAAATTATATGAAAAAAAAAGCGGAAATTTGTCCGAGTGTATGCCAAAGTGTTGTACATTTGCAATCCGATTTCAACTGCTCCGCGGGGGTTTGAAACGATGCCACTGTAGCTCAGTTGGCCAGAGCAGCTGATTTGTAATCAGCGGGTCGTGGGTTCGAATCCCTCTAGTGGCTCAGGTTGAAAGGTTCTTTGAATAAACCCTGTGAACTGAAAAGTTTCATGGGAAGAGATATGAAAATATCTTGGGGGAATCGCATAGCGGCAATTGCAACAGACTGTAAATCTGTCCTCGGAAGAGTTCGGTGGTTCGAGTCCACCTTCCCCCACCAGAGAGAGGTGAAAACCTCTCTTGTGATATAAAGGCGGAAGTACCTCATTTGGTAGAGCGAAAGCCTTCCAAGCTTTAGGTGGCGGGTTCGAGCCCCGTCTTCCGCTCAAATATCGGCCGTTGTAGCTCAGTGGTAGAGTATCTCCTTGGTAAGGAGGGGGTCACGAGTTCAACTCTCGTCAACGGCTCTAATTTTTAATATTTTATGCGCGAACGAAAGGGAGAGCATAAGATATATTTATGTTTAGAAAAGTAGTAATAATACCCTTAAAACATTAAGACATGGCAAAAGAAAAATTCGAACGTTCCAAAGATCATGTTAATATTGGAACTATTGGTCACATCGACCACGGTAAGACGACTCTGACCGCTGCTATTACGAAAGTTTTGGCCGAAGCTGGTCTGTCTGAATTCAGAAGTTTCGATTCTATCGATAACGCTCCCGAAGAAAAAGAGCGTGGTATTACCATCAACACCTCCCACGTTGAGTATCAGACGGCTACCCGTCACTATGCCCACGTGGACTGCCCGGGTCACGCTGACTATGTGAAGAACATGGTTACCGGTGCTGCCCAGATGGACGGTGCTATTCTGGTTGTCGCTGCTACCGACGGTCCCATGCCTCAGACTCGTGAACACATTCTGTTGGCCAAACAGGTGGGTGTTCCCAAAATGGTTGTTTTCATGAACAAGTGCGACATGGTGGATGACCCCGAATTGTTGGACCTCGTTGAAATGGAAATTCGTGAACTGCTGTCCTTCTACGGATTTGACGGTGACAATACTCCTATCATTCGTGGCTCCGCTCTGGGTGGCTTGAACGGCGAACCCCAGTGGGTTGAAAAGATCATGGAACTCATGAACACGGTGGATGAATACATTCCGCTGCCTGTCCGTGACAAAGATAAAGATTTCTTGATGCCTATCGAAGATGTTTTCTCCATCACGGGTCGTGGTACTGTTGCTACTGGCCGTATCGAATCCGGTATCATTAAGGTTGGTGACCCTGTCGACATTATCGGTATGGGTGCTGAAAAACTGAAATCCGTTGTTACGGGTGTGGAAATGTTCCGCAAGATTTTGGACGAAGGTGAAGCTGGTGATAACGCCGGTCTGTTGCTCCGTGGTATCGACAAGGACGAAATCCGTCGTGGTATGGTGATTGCAAAGCCGGGTTCCATCAAACCTCACAAACACTTCAAAGCCAGTGTTTATGTATTGAAGAAAGAAGAAGGCGGACGTCACACTCCGTTCCACAACAAATATCGTCCCCAGTTCTATTTCAGAACCACTGACGTTACCGGAGAAATCACTCTTCCGGAAGGCGTAGAAATGGTTTTGCCGGGTGATAACGTAACTATCGAAGTGAACCTGATTGCTGAAATCGCTTTGAACCTCAACCTCCGTTTCGCTATCCGTGAAGGTGGCAGAACCGTCGGTGCTGGTCAGGTGATCGAAATCTTAGACTAATTAGGAACAGATAATGCGTCAAAGGGAATTGCGCAAGCAGTTCCCTTTCTAGGAGAATAGTTCAAGGGTAGAATGGAGGTCTCCAAAACCTTAGATGAGGGTTCGAATCCTTCTTCTCCTGCTGTTGCAGTAACGAATAAGTAAGAACGAACACAGATGAAAAAATTGATCAACTACTGTAAGGAGTCGTATAATGAATTGGTTCACAAGGTGGCTTGGCCTACCTGGGACGAGTTGCAGAACAGTGCCGTCGTCGTGAGCGTCGCCGCTCTGGTTATCGCGATTATCGTCTTTTTGATGGATTTCTTTTTCGGAATCCAGCACATCAGTTTCGGTCAATTCGTCTGGAAAGGTTTGTTGGGATTCTTATACGGTGCATAATAATCGAAATGAATGCCGCCTTGCTTCCCAATCCTTTGAGGCGGTTTCATGATAATAATCTGTCAATTTAACGGAATCGGATAGGTATGAGTGAGACGAACATGAAATGGTATGTGTTACGAGCCATTACGGGTCATGAAAAGAAGATCAAGCAGCACATTGAAGCTGAAGTTGCGAGTCGGAATTTTCAGGATTATGTAGCGCAAGTACTGATCCCGATTGAAAAGGTTTACCAGATTCGGAACGGAAAGAAAATTTCGAAAGAAAAGAATTTCTATCCGGGTTATATTTTCGTGGAGGCCGACCTCACGCAGGGAGAGGTGAAGCACTTGTTGCGTAACACTCCCAGTGTATTGGGTTTCCTCGGAGCCAATGCCAACGAGCCGGAGGCACTGCGCGAAAGCGAGGTGATGAGGCTGCTTGGCAAGGTGGACGAGCTGGTCGAGAACGAAGAAGAACAGGTGGCCTCTTTCATGGTGGGTGAATCCATTACGGTAACTGACGGGCCTTTCAACAGTTTCAGCGGAGTGGTGGAAGAAGTGAATCAGGAGAGAAAAAAACTGAAGGTGTCGGTGAAAATCTTCGGTAGAAAAACCCCGTTGGAATTGAACTACTCGCAAGTCGCGAAGGAGTCCTGAAGAAAGGAAATTTAGTTTTAACTCAAAAAAGTAATTCACAAAATGGCAAAAGAAGTTGCAGGGCTTATCAAGCTGCAAATCAAAGGTGGTGCCGCCAATCCGTCACCTCCAGTAGGTCCGGCCTTGGGTTCCAAGGGCGTGAACATTATGGATTTCTGCAAGCAGTTCAATGCGCGTACGCAGGACAAAGCAGGGAAAGTCATCCCCGTTATCATAACTGTTTACAAGGACAAATCTTTTGATTTCATACTGAAAGTATCTCCGGTTGCTGTGATGATTTTGGAAGCGACGAAAGCCGCCAAAGGTTCGGGTGAACCCAACCGTTCCAAAGTCGCCAACCTCACTTGGGATCAGGTCCGCGCCATCGCCGAAGAAAAAATGCCCGACCTCAATTGTTTCACGGTTGAGTCGGCCATGAAGATGGTTGCCGGAACGGCCCGTAGTATGGGTGTGACTGTCAAAGGAGGAACAAGCCCTTTTGAAAATTAGTCATTAAAACTTTAAAGAATCACAAAAATGGCAAAAATATCGAAAAAACGTAAAGAAGTCTTGGCCAAGCACGACCTTTCTCAAGTGTACGGCCTGACTGAAGCCGTTCAAGTAGTGAAAGACATCACTTTCACCAAATTTGACGCTTCCGTGGATATTGACGTCCGTCTGGGTGTTGATCCCCGAAAAGCCAATCAGATGGTGAGAGGAGTCGTTACTTTACCGCACGGAACAGGAAAAGTGGTCCGAGTGCTCGCACTGGTCACCCCTGAAAAAGAAGAAGAAGCGAAAGCTGCGGGAGCCGATTATGTTGGTTTGGATGAGTATGTGCAGAAAATCAAAGAAGGTTGGACGGATGTGGATGTCATCATCACCATGCCGAACGTCATGCCGAAAATCGGTGCTCTGGGTAGAATCCTGGGTCCCCGCGGTCTGATGCCGAACCCGAAAACCGGTACTGTTACCATGGAAGTGGGCAAAGCCATTACCGAGGTGAAAGCCGGTAAAATTGATTTTAAAGTGGACAAATACGGTATCATACATACTTCCGTGGCAAAAGTGTCCTTCGCACCTGAAAAAATCTATGACAATGTGAAGGAAATGCTGGCTACCATCATCAAATTGAAACCGGCAGCCGCCAAGGGAACCTATGTAAAGAGCGTGTATCTCTCCAGCACCATGAGTCCCGGTGTACAAGTGGATATGAAGTCCGTTGCAATAAATTAAAATTATTATGCGTAAAGAAGAGAAAGCACAAGAAATTAACGAGATCGCTGAGATTCTTTCCAAGTACAATACGGTTTACGTAGCCGATTTGACCGGACTGACTGTCGAAAAGACCAACAACCTGCGCAGAACCTGTTTCCGCAAGGGTGTCAAGGTGAGAATGGTGAAGAACACCTTCCTGAAGAAGGCCATGGAACAGTTGGATACGGACTATTCCGAAATGTACGGAGCGCTGCACGGTAATTCCGCTATTCTGGTTTCCGAAACCGGCAACCTTCCGGCGCGTATTATCAAGGACTTCCGTGGAAAAGCCGAAATCCCGGCCATCAAAGCCGCTTTCATCGATTCCGCCGTCTATGTAGGCGACAATCAGATCGATGTCCTGGCCAACCTGAAGTCTCGCGAAGAATTGATCGGCGATATTATCGGACTGCTGCAGTCTCCTGCACGCAACGTGATTTCCGCGTTGCAGTCGGGTGGCGGCAAACTGGCCGGTATCGTCAAAACACTCTCAGAGAGAGAAAATTAATTAACATTAGTAAAAAAACACAAAAAAAATTAATAACATGGCAGATTTGAAAGCTTTTGCTGAACAATTAGTAAATTTAACCGTTAAAGAAGTTAACGAATTAGCACAGATACTGAAAGACGAATACGGTATTGACCCTGCAGCTGCTGCTGTTGCAGTTGCCGCTGGTCCCGCCGCCGGTGCCGCCGAAGCCGCTGAAGAAAAAACTTCCTTCGACGTCGTGTTGAAGAACGCTGGTGCCCAGAAACTGGCCGTCGTCAAATTAGTGAAAGAACTCACCGGTCTTGGACTGAAAGAAGCCAAGGAATTGGTGGATGCCGCTCCTAAGGCCGTCAAAGAAGGTGTCGACAAAGCCGAGGCCGAATCTTTGAAGAAAGCATTGGAAGAAGCCGGTGCTGAAGTGGAAATGAAATAATTTTCCTTTCCCACGCTTACCTATGAGTCCTCTTGATATCGGGGGACTCATAGGTTCTTTTTTGTCTTACGTTCTTTTAATAAAAACTTTTTAAAAGCTGAAGCCTTGGTTAATAAAACAGAAAGAATTAATTTTGCCTCTGCTGTGCAAACAGAGTATCCGGATTTTCTAGACATCCAGATACAGTCTTTTAAGGACTTCTTTCAGATTGACACAAATCCTGAGTTGAGATGCAAAGAAGGTCTGTATAAGGTTTTCGCAGAGAATTTTCCCATTTCCGACACGCGCAACTGTTTCGTGTTGGATTTTGTGGATTATTTTTTTGATGCGCCTCGCTACTCTGTCAAAGAGTGCATCGAAAGAGGACTGACCTACAGTGTTCCTCTGAAAGCGAAATTGAAACTCTACTGCAATGATGTGGACAACGAAGATTTCGAGACCGTAGTACAGGATGTGTACCTCGGTCTGATTCCATATATGACGGAAAAGGGAACTTTTGTCATTAATGGAGCAGAAAGGGTCATTGTTTCCCAATTGCACAGATCCCCCGGTGTATTTTTCGGCACTTCCTTCCATACGAACGGAACGCAGCTGTATTCAGCCCGTATCATCCCGTTCCGGGGGTCCTGGATTGAGTTCACGACCGATATTTCCAATGTGATGTATGCCTACATCGACAGGAAAAAGAAATTACCGGTCACTACTTTGCTTCGTGCCATAGGTTATGAGTCGGACAAGGACATCCTGACCATTTTTGACATGGCCAACGAAGAAAAGGCCACAAAGACGAATCTGAAGAAGCTTCTCGGCCGCAAACTGGCTGCCAATGTGGTGAAGTTCAAAAACGAGGATTTTGTAGATGAAGAAACCGGTGAAGTGGTCACCATTTCCCGTCCGGAAGTGATTGTGGAGCGCGAAACCGTGCTGGAAGAACAGCACATCGCCATGATTACGAGCGTTGACGTGAAGACTGTGCTCATCCACAAGGATGACGAAACTTCCTCCGATTATTCAATCATTTTCAACACCTTGCAGAAGGACCCGACCAATTCGGAAAAAGAAGCCATCGACTATATCTATTTCCAGTTGCGCAATACCGCTCCCCCAGATGAGGAAACGGCCCGCTCGACTTTGGAAAAACTGTTTTTCTCCGACAAGCGTTACGACTTGGGAGAAATGGGACGTTACCGCATCAACCGCAAGCTGAACCTCGGTATCGCTCCCAATGTGCGTGTGCTGACCAATGAGGATATCATCAGCATCATCAAGCACCTCATCAAACTGATCAATTCCAAGGAAGAAGTGGACGATATCGACCACTTGAGCAATCGTCGTATCCGTACGGTGGGCGAGCAGTTCTCCAACCATTTCGGAGTGGGTCTGAACCGCATGGCCCGTACCATACGCGACCGCATGAACGTGCGTGACAACGAATTGTTCCAGCCGATCGACCTGATTAACGCCAAGGCCCTGTCGTCTGTTATCAATTCCTTCTTCGGAACCAACCAGCTGTCCCAGTTCATGGACCAGACCAATACTTTGGCCGAAATCACGCACAAACGTAGGATTTCTGCTTTGGGACAGGGAGGTATATCCCGTGACCGTGCCGGTTTTGAAGTCCGTGACGTACACTACACCCACTACGGTCGTCTGTGTACCATCGAGACTCCGGAAGGTCCCAATATCGGACTGATTTCTTCTCTCTGTGTCTTTGCCAAAATCAATCACCTGGGATTCATCGAAACCCCGTACCGCAAGGTAAAGGACGGACAGGTGCAATTGAATGAGCCTTTGGTGTATCTGACCGCAGAAGAGGAGGAGGATCTGACCATTGCCCAGGCCATTGAGCCCTTGGACAAGGATGGAAACCTGCAGAATACCCGAATCAAGGCCAGAAAGAATGTGGATTATCCTATCGCCAACCCGGAAGATATCAATCTTATCGATGTGGCTCCGAACCAGATAGCATCCATAGCTGCCTCTCTGATTCCTTTCCTGGAACACGACGACGCCAACCGTGCCCTGATGGGATCCAACATGATGCGTCAGGCCGTTCCTCTGTTGAAACCGGAAGCTCCTATTGTCGGAACCGGCATAGAGGAAATGGTGTGCCGCAGTTCCCGTTCGCAGGTGTATGCGGAAGGGGATGGTACCATTGAGTATGTTGACAATACCCAGATTCGCGTCCGTTACGACCGTACCGAAAAAGAGGAACTGGTCAGTTTCGATCCGCAGACGAAAATCTACGAACTGACGAAATACCAGCGTACCAATCAGAGTACCTGTATCAATATCTGCCCCATCGTTCACAAAGGGCAGCGGGTGGTCAAAGGGCAGGTGCTGACGGAAGGTTACGGTACCCAGAACGGCGAATTGGCTCTCGGCCGCAACCTGAAGGTCGCCTTCATGCCTTGGAAGGGGTACAACTTCGAAGATGCCATCGTGATTTCTGAAAGAGTGATCAAGGAAGACATCTTCACTTCCATACATATCGAAGAATTCACCTTGGAAGTCCGCGATACCAAACGGGGTATTGAGGAGTTGACCAACGATATACCCAATGTGAGTTCGGAAGCAACCAAGGATCTGGATCCCAGCGGTCTGATCCGCGTAGGTGCCTATGTCAACGAGGGCGATATCCTTATCGGTAAGATTACGCCTAAAGGAGAGTCCTATCCGACTCCGGAGGAAAAACTGCTCCGTGCCATTTTCGGTGACAAGGCCGGTGATGTCAAGGACGCTTCCCTGAAAGCACCCCCATCCATGCAGGGTATTGTGCTTGAGAACTATCTGTTCTCCCGCATGATGAAGTCCCGCAAAGGAAAACTGAAAGAAAAAGACACCTTGAAGGACATTGATGCCCAGTACGAAAAGGAATCTTCTGCTCTCAAGGAGGCACTCGTGGTCAAATTGTACCGCATCCTTGAAGGCAAGTTATCCCATGGCGTCATGGACAACAACAAGAATGTCTTTATACCCAAGGGTCCGAAATTCTCCCAGAAGGCGTTGGCTACCATTGATTTCAGCGTCGTCAATATGGACGGATGGACTACGGACAAGAAAATCAATGCCCTGGTACAGCAGGTGGTACGCAATTACAATGAGAAACTGCGCATCCTGAATGCCCGCTATACCCGTGAGAAATTTGCCGTCACTGTCGGTGATGAACTTCCTTCCGGTATTGTACAGATGGCGAAGGTTTACATTGCCGATAAGCGCAAACTGAAAATCGGTGACAAAATGGCCGGTCGTCACGGTAACAAGGGTATTGTAGCCAAGATTGTCAAGGAAGAAGACATGCCGTTCATGGAAGACGGAACACCGGTGGACATCGTTCTGAACCCGCTGGGTGTGCCTTCTCGTATGAACATCGGCCAGATATATGAAACCATTTTGGGATGGGCCGGAAAACAGCTCGGACTGAAGTTCGCCACCCCGATTTTCGATGGTGCCACGGCCGAAGAAGTCAATGACTATCTGCAAAAAGCCGGTCTGCCTGAAAACGGCAGCGTATACCTCTATGACGGCGGAACGGGCGACCGTTTCGAGCAAAAGGTTACGGTGGGTTATATTTATATGTTGAAACTGCACCATCTGGTCGACGACAAGATGCATGCCCGTTCCATCGGACCGTATTCCCTGATTACCCAACAGCCTCTGGGCGGTAAGGCCCAGTTCGGTGGTCAGCGTTTCGGAGAAATGGAAGTCTGGGCATTGGAAGCCTTCGGTGCTGCCAATGTGCTGCAGGAAATCCTGACCGTGAAGTCCGATGATGTGGTCGGTCGTGCCAAGGCATACGAGGCCATCGTCAAAGGAGAAAATATGCCGGTCCCGGGATTGCCCGAGTCGTTTAACGTATTGGTGAACGAGTTGCGCGGATTGGGTTTGGAAGTGACTTTCGAATAGGTTCCGCAACAGAGATTAACTTTGTAAATAATAAAGACACATGGCTTTAAAAAAAGATAACAATACACGAAAAGATTTTTCAAAGATCACCGTCAGCCTGGCTTCTCCCAAATCGATTTTTGATCAGTCGCACGGAGAAGTGACCAAGCCGGAGACGATCAACTACCGCACATACAAGGCGGAACGCGACGGTTTGTTCTGCGAACGCATTTTCGGCCCCTGCAAAGACTGGGAATGCCATTGCGGAAAGTACAAGCGCATCCGTTACAAAGGTGTCATCTGCGACCATTGCGGTGTGGAAGTGACCGAGCGCAAGGTGCGTCGTGAGCGCATGGGACACATACAACTGGTGATTCCTGTGGCCCACATTTGGTTCTTCAAATCCTCTCCCAACAAAATCGGAGCATTTGTCGGTCTTCCCTCCAAGGCGGTGGAGTCTGTCATCTACTACGAAAAGTACCTGGTCGTCCAGGCGGGCGCCGCGGCAGAATTGGGTGAACAGAGCGTCAGCAGAATGGATCTGCTGAGTGAAGAAGAGTATTTCTCCGTACTGGACCGTCTTCCCAAGGAAAATGCCAATCTGGAAGATACCGATCCCAACAAGTTCATTGCCAAGATGGGAGCCGAAGCTCTGTACGATATCATCGTCAGTATCGACATAGACAAGGAGTCCTATGAACTGCGTCACCGCGCGGACAACGAAACATCTCAGCAGCGCAAGCAGGAATTGCTGAAACGTCTGCATGTTTTCGAATCCTTCCGCGACAGCCGCAAGCGCATTGAAAACCGTCCGGAATGGATGATCATGAAGATTATTCCGGTGATCCCGCCCGAATTGCGTCCTCTGGTGCCTCTGGATGGCGGACGTTTTGCCACTTCCGATCTGAACGAACTCTACCGCAGAGTGATCATCCGTAACAACCGTCTGAAACGTCTCATGGACATCAAGGCTCCGGATGTGATCATGCGTAACGAAAAGCGCATGCTGCAGGAAGCTGTCGATTCTCTGTTTGACAATTCCCGCAAAACCAATGCGTTCAAATCCGATTCCCGTGCACTGAAATCCTTGTCCGACAGTTTGAAAGGTAAACAGGGCCGTTTCCGTCAGAACCTGCTGGGTAAGCGTGTGGACTATTCCGGCCGTTCGGTTATCATCGTCGGTCCGGATCTGCACCTCAACGAATGCGGTCTGCCCAAGGATATGGCTGCTGAACTGTTCAAGCCGTTTATCATCAGACAATTGCTGGAACGCGGAATCGTCAAAACCGTGAAATCCGCCAAGAAGATTGTCGATCGCAAGGATCCGGTGATCTGGGACATTCTGGAAAATATTCTGAAAGGACATCCTGTACTGCTGAACCGTGCTCCTACTTTGCACCGTTTGGGTATACAGGCTTTCCAGCCCAAATTGGTGGAAGGCAAGGCCATCCGTCTGCACCCGCTGGCATGTACGGCTTTCAATGCTGACTTCGACGGTGACCAGATGGCCGTGCACGTACCCCTGGGCAATGCAGCCGTTCTGGAAGCGCAGCTGCTGATGCTGTGCTCCCACAACATTCTGAATCCGGCCAACGGAAGTCCTATTACCGTTCCTTCTCAGGACATGGTACTCGGTCTGTATTACATCACCAAAGAACTTCATTCCACCGACGATTTCAAAGTCCCTGGCGAAGGCAAGGTGTTTTATGGAGCCGAAGAAGTCATCATGGCCTACAACGAAGGCAAGGTGCATATGAATGCCTGCATCAAATGCCGTGTCAATCTCAATGGCGACGGCAAGATGGTGCTCATCGATACGACGGTAGGTCGGGTGCTGTTCAACCAGGTGGTTCCTTTTGAATACGGATACATCAATAAACTCTTGACCAAAAAATCCCTGCGTGATATCATCGGTGATGTGCTGAAGAAAACCAGCACTGCCAAGACTGCCAAATTCCTGGACGATATCAAGGATATGGGATATAAGATGGCTTTCCGCGGCGGATTGTCCTTCAATCTGGGCGATGTAATCATCCCGAAAGAGAAGGCCGAAATCATCGCCGAGGCCAACAAGCAGGTGGAAGACATCATGGACCAGTTCTACAACGGATGGATCACCGGTACTGAGCGTTACAATCAGGTCATCGACGTATGGTCCAGTGTGAACATCAAGATCAAAGACATCCTGCTCAAACAGCTGAGAGCCGACAAACAGGGCTTCAACTCTGTATACATGATGCTGGATTCCGGAGCCCGTGGTTCCGATGCCCAGATTACCCAGCTGTCCGGTATGCGTGGTCTGATGGCCAAGCCTACCAAAGCCGGTGCCGTCGGAGGTGAAATCGTCGAAAATCCTATTCTGTCCAACTTCAAAGAAGGCTTGTCCGTTTTGGAATACTTCATTTCTACTCACGGTGCCCGTAAAGGTTTGGCAGATACCGCTCTGAAAACGGCTGACGCAGGTTACCTGACGCGTCGTCTGGTCGATGTCGCTCACGACGTCATTATTTCAGAAGAGGATTGTGGTACGTTGAGGGGATTGACTGTCAGTGCTTTCAAACAGAACGACGTGGTCGTGGCATCCTTGTACGAGCGCATTCTCGGTCGTACCAGCCTGCACGACATTTACGATCCGACTACCAACGAACTCATCGTAGCTGCCGGAAACGAAATCAACGAAGCTGTCGGCAAACGCATTGAAGCGGCCGGCATTGAAGAAGTTGAAATCCGTTCCGTACTCACCTGCGAATCCAAGCGCGGTGTGTGTGCCCGCTGTTACGGCCGCAACCTGGCCACCTCCAAGATGGTGCAGAAGGGCGAAACCGTGGGTGTCATCGCAGCCCAGTCCATCGGTGAACCTGGAACGCAGTTGACCTTGCGTACCTTCCACGTCGGTGGTGTGGCCGGTGCTTCCCGTACGGAAGCCGACATCAAGGCCAAATATAGCGGTATCCTTGAAATTGACGAGTTGCGTACCGTTGATATGAAGAAGGACGATGCCCTGAGCGGGAAGCAGATTGACTGCCAGCGTGTCATCGGTCGTTCCGCTGAGATGCGCATCATTGATCCGAACACCAATATTGTTCTGACAACCAATAATATTCCCTACGGTTCCTTCCTTTACAAGAAATCCGGGGAAAAGGTGGAAAAAGGCGATGTCATTTGCGAATGGGATGCTTTCAACGCACTGATTATTTCGGAAGTTGGCGGTAAGGTGCAGTTCGAAAACATTATCGAAGGCATTACCTACCGTTCCGAAACGGAAGAGCAAACCGGTATGACGTCCAAAGTCATCATTGAAAGCCGTCAGAAAACCAAGAATCCTTCGCTGCGTATTGTCGATGATCTGGACGAAATCATCAAAGAATACGACTTGCCGGTCGGTGCCCGTCTGGAAGTGAAAGAAGGGAAGAAACTGAAGGCCGGTGACGTTCTGGTGAAGATTCCGCGTGTATTCGGAAAGGCGGGCGATATCACCGGAGGTCTGCCTCGTGTGACCGAACTTTTCGAAGCCCGTAATCCTTCCGATCCCGCCATTGTGGCTGAAATCGATGGTGTGGTATCCTTCAGCAAGAAGCTGAAGCGCAACAATCGTGAAGTCACCATCACTCCGCGTACCGGTGAACCCAAGCATTACCTCATTCCTACTTCCAAGCAGATTCTGGCTCAGGAAAACGATTTCGTGCGTGCCGGAACTCCGCTCTCTGAAGGCTCTCTGACTCCGGCCGACATTTTGGCCATCAAGGGTCCCAAGCAGGTGCAGGAATACATCGTCAACGAGGTACAGAGTGTTTATCGCGGACAGGGTGTGAAAATCGATGACAAGCATTTCGAAGTCATTGTCCGTCAGATGATGCGCAAGGTCGAAATCATTGATCCGGGTGATACCCGCTTCCTGGAAGGCGAATTGGTGAATAAATTGGATTTCCAAGAGGAAAATGACAATATCTGGGACAAAAAGGTCGTGGAGAACGCTGGAGATTCCGAACGTTATCACGAAGGCCAGATCATCAGCATACGCGAACTGCGTGACGAAAATTCCCTGCTGAAACGTCAGGACAAGTCCGGTATGGAAGTCCGCGATGCACAGCCCGCCACAGCCAAACAGATACTGCAAGGTATTACCAGGGCTTCCCTGCAGAACAAGAGCTTCATTGCCGCCGCTTCCTTCCAGGAGACGACCAAGGTGCTTACAGAAGCTGCAGTCAACGCCCGTACCGACTATCTGGAAGGCTTGAAGGAGAATGTCATTATCGGACACCTTATCCCGGGTGGTACAGGTTTGCGCGAATACGAAAACATTATCGTGGGATCCAGAGAAGAGTATGAATCCCTGATGGCATCCAAGGAGGACTAAGGTATGGAAGAGCACATGAAAGAGCAGAAACTGGATATTGCCCTCAGCGACGAAGTGGCTGGCGGAATTTATTCCAATTTGGTCATTATCACGCACTCCAATACGGAATTCATCATGGATTTCGTGAGTGTGCTGCCCGGTATGCCCAAAGGCAATGTCAAGTCCCGCATCATACTGTCTCCTCAGCATGCCAAGCGTCTGATGCATACCTTGCAGGAAAACATCGGCCGCTATGAGTCCTACCATGGTTCTATTCAGGAAGACGATCCCGGTATGAATCTTCCTCCGCTGAATTTTGGCCCCCATCAGGGTGAGGCCTGAGAATGCGGAATATACGAAAAAAAGGATGCTGTACGGCATCCTTTTTTTTTGAAGTGTTGCGTCAGAAATCTATTTCTTTTCCAGCTTTATGTAAGTGGAGTTCCAGCGTTCCGGAATTTCGCCGTGACAGGCGGTGTCATAGTCGCGACGGGAACAGGGAATGAGGTAATACCGCTCGTATTTGGCTTTTTTATCGGCACTGGGCACTTCCATCCACCATTGATGGCTTACTTTGCTTTCGTAGAATCGGATGCGGTACAAGCCGTCCTGCAAATCGACGATGTACTGTGTGTAGTTTTCCTTCCCGATGTCGGGCAGGTCATCGCAGCGCAGGGTGAAACCGTCAAGGAAGTACCACAGCATTTCGGCAATCAGTTTTGCGCTCTGTTCGGCTATATCGAAACCGGGATTGTATTCGTAGATGCCGAAACTGCTTAGCCGGGAGGAGGCTCCGGCCAAACGGCAGATGGTGCAGATTTCTTTTCCATCCAAGCCGTTGGGAGAGGTGTGACGGCATCCCGGGGCATCCGAAAAGCGGACGGCCGACATGTCTATGCCCAGCAGGTCACTGTCCCTCAGAACGGGTTCGCATTCCATGATGTTTTCGTGCAGTATGCCGAAGCGCCAGGCGTCAAAACGCAGTTTTTCCATGAGTTTTACTTCGTCCGGATCGACAAAATAGGTCTGGTATCCCAGATTGCTGTAATTGAACAGGTAATTGGGCTGGCGCAGGATGATCCTGTGGAAAAAATCACGGGAGGAGTGGGATACATTATCCTCTCCTATATCGAAACGGGTGTCCACGCAGCTGATATTGACCACGCGCTCCATCCGTTCATAGGCCAGGTATTGGGCATACAGCAGGTCGTGGCTGCCTCCCAGCAGTATGGGGACGATGTTTTCGGAAATCAGCCAGGCAATGAGTTCGCTCAGGGCCAGATAGGTGTCTTCCACATCCTTCCCGAGACGCAGATTTCCCAAATCCGCTACTATCGGCATTTCCGGCAGACGGTACAAATGGTAGAAAGCACGTCGGATTTCGTCTGGAGCCAGGGCGCAGCCTACGTTATCATACGCATTGCGCTCTTCCGGTACGCCTATCAGTGCCAGTTGCACGTTCTGTAAATCCGGGAATCCTTCGGTCCCGGTATGCAGACGCAGGCGGTCACCTATGCGTTTGGATTTCTCCGAATCGGGGCTGAAATCCAGTGCTTCCGTGGATATGGGTTCGAAATAGGTATCGGGACTTTCCATCAGGCTTTCTTTTTGCGGGATTTGGCCTTGTTGGCCGAGTCCTTGACAATGGCCATGCAGGCCGCATAGTCCAGATTTTCTACGGTCATGTCTTTGGGAATGCGGTAATTGCTTTTCTTATAGGAAATATACGCACCGAACCGGCCTTTGGACACTTTCAGTTCGCTGTCCTCTTCGAAACTTTTCAGTATGTTTTTGGTCTCGGCTTTCTGTATGGTCTCTATGGCCTGTTCTACGCTGACACTGTGAATGTCCGTGCCTTTGGGAAGAGCATAGAAGTGTTTGTTGTACAGAATGTAGGGACCGAATCTTCCCACTGCGACCGAAAGGCTTTCCCCATTCCATTCTCCGATGACGGAGGCCTGTTTGTCCAAATCTGCCTTCTGCTTGGCAGCGATGATTTCCAGGCAGCGTTCCAGAGTGATGCTCCACAGGTCCTCGCTCTTGGGAACGGAGTAGAATTTTTTGTCGTACAGCAGGTATGGACCGTAGCGACCGATATTGGCCACGATGTCTCCGGCCTCGCCGTTTCCTACGACGCGCGGCAGTTTGAACAGGTCCATGGCTTCTTCGAAGGTGATGGTGTCAATGCTCTGGTGTGGCAGCATTTTGGCGAAACGCAGTTTGTCTTCGCTGTTGGAACGGCCGATTTGAACCACGGTGCCGAATCGTGCCAGTTTGGCGTATACATTGAGTCCCGAAGCGGGATCTACTCCCAGCAGGCGTTCTCCGCTCGCTTTCTCGGAATGTTTCAGTGTGTTTTCTATGGTCTGGTGGAATCCTTTGTAGAATCCGCCTATCATTTTTTTCCACTCCATGCGGCCTTGGGCAATCTTATCGAAATGCTGTTCCACTTCGGCCGTGAAATTGTAATCCATGATTTCGGTAAAGTGGTCCATCAGAAACTGATTGACAACACTGCCGATGTCGGTAGGCATGAGTTTGCCTTTGTCATAGCCCACTTTTTCCTTTTTGTTGTTGGATGACAATTTGTTGCGTTTGAGTGTCCAGATTTTGTATTCTCTTTCGATTCCGTCCTTGTTTCCCTTGACTACGTAATTCCGCTTCTGTATGGTGGAGATGATGGGAGCGTAGGTGGACGGACGTCCTATCCCCAGTTCTTCCAGTTTGTGAACCAGACTGGCTTCCGTATAACGGTAAGGGGCCTGAGTGTATTTTTCCGTTGCCTGCACCTGATCCATGAGCAGTTGTTCGTTTGCCTTCAGCTGCGGAAGCTCGTTGCGCTCTTCTTCGTTCTGGTCGTCGGAAGACTCCATATACACTTTCAGAAAACCGTCGAAAAGCAGCACTTCGCCCAGGGCAACAAATTGTTCCTTGCTGTTGGAACAGCAGATGTGCACGGTGGTTTTTTCAAATTTTGCATCGGCCATTTGGGATGCGATGGTCCGTTTCCAGATCAGCTGATACAGTTTTTCCTGCAAATGGTCGCCGATTTCCAGCGAGCTCTGGCTGATGTAGGTCGGACGTATGGCCTCGTGGGCTTCTTGTGCCCCCTTGGTTTTGGTGGTATATTTTCGCGTTTTGGCGTAATTTTCGCCGAAGGCGTTCACAATTTCGTTGTGGGCAGCACCCAATGCCAGGTTGGAGAGGTTGACGGAGTCGGTACGCATGTAGGTGATGTGTCCGGCTTCGTACAACTGCTGAGCCAGTTGCATGGTGCGGGATACGGTAAGCCCCAGTTTACGCGCCGCTTCCTGCTGCAGGGTGGAGGTGGTAAAAGGAGGGGCGGGACAGCGTTTGACGGGCGTCCTTTCCGTGGACGTCACCGTGAATTCGGCATCCTTGCATTTTTCCATAAAATCCAAGGCTTCCTGTTCGCTGCTGAAGCGGGTGTCCAATTCGGCGTCGAAGGGGATTCCGTCGGCCCCGTTGCGGAAGGTTCCGACTACACGATAGTATTTGTTTGCCTGGAACTGATTGATTTCCTTTTCCTTGTCCACTATCAGACGCACGGCAACCGATTGCACGCGCCCGGCGGAAAGAGAAGGTTTCACCTTGTGCCACAGCACCGGTGAAAGTTCGAATCCGACCAGCCGGTCCAGTACGCGCCGGGCCTGTTGGGCATTCACCAGATTGAGATCCAGTTCCCTGGGATTTTCAATGGCTTCTGTGATGGCTTTGGGCGTGATTTCGTGGAAAGCAATGCGGCGGATTTTTTCCTTGGGGTATTTCAGGGTTTCCATCAGGTGCCAGGAAATGGCTTCTCCTTCGCGGTCCTCATCCGTAGCCAGCCAGATGGTGTCGGCTGTTTCTCCCAATTTTTTCAGTTCCTGTATGGTCCTCGCTTTGTTGGAAAGTTCTTCATATTGGGGAGTGAACTGGTTCTGTATGTCGATGCCGAGTTTCTTTTCCGGAAGGTCGCGGATATGTCCCATGGAGGAGCGCACGGTGTATTCCTTGCCCAAGAATTTCTCTATGGTTTTCGCTTTGGCCGGAGACTCGACGATGACTAAATTCTTGCTCATATTTCAAGTGTTAAAAATCGGCTGCAAAAGTACAATATATTAATGAGAAAATGGAAGGAATCTGAAAAAAAAAATGAACCGTCCCCAGTGGGAACTTCACAATAAAAAAGGACTTCGGTCGTTATCCCTTGCATGAATCACATTACCGGATTGATTATCACACTCAACGAGGAAAAAAATATCCTCGACTGCATCGCCTCCCTGCGTCAGATTTGCGAGGAAATCATCGTGGTGGATTCCGGCAGCACGGACAATACCCTGGCCCTGGCCCGTTCTGCCGGCGCCGTGACGCTGCAGCAGCCTTATCTGGGCGACGGTCCCCAGAAGAATGTGGGACTGTCCGTCGCTTCCCATACCTGGGTGTTCAGTCTGGATGCGGACGAGCGCATCACTCCTGAACTGGCAGCGGAAATCAATGCCCTGGATTTATCGGCTTCGTCTGCCGACGCCTACGATATGGGGCGCCGCAACTATATCGGCAGCCGCTGGATCCGTTGTTGTCGCTGGTATCCGGATCGCCTGGTCCGTCTTTATCGCAGCGACCGTACCCGCTACTGTGATTCCCGTCAGCATGCCTCTGTGCCCTGTCCTCATCCGGGACATTTGAAGGGTGATCTGCTTCATTATACCTACGCCGACATTGGTGATATGTTTTCCAAGCAGGTGCGCAGTTTCAGCAAGCGTTCGGCCAAAATCATTTACCTGAGCGGGAAAAAGGTGCATTTCTGGTCTCCTGTCGTCCACGGGACCGCATCGTTTTTTGCCCATTATTTCGTACGGGGCGGCATTTGGGGAGGATTGTATGGTTTGTGCATATCCATGGCCATGAGTCTGAATGCTTTTCTGAAATATGCCCGGGTGTTGGAGTACTATCGCGATCCTTCGGTAAAGGCGGCAGAAGATTTCGAAAAAGTCTGGTAGAGGGGCTTCCCGATTCAAAAAAAAATTCGTATTTGTTGTCTTAGTATTGCAAAAATGTGTATTTTTGCAGTGTTATTATAATAATGTTATCCCAAACAGATGATAGGTGATGGAGGCTTGCAGTGTGTCCCCCACATTCGGCGTAGCCGTATGAAAAAATGAGAAAAATAAAATTGTAATAAATTATAAAATATTAAGTTATAAATTTTTATATGAAAAATTTTGCCATGGTCGGTGTGGCCGGTTATATCGCACCCCGACACCTGAAGGCCATAAAAGATACTGGAAATAATCTGGTCTCTGCTTATGACCGTTTCGATAGTGTCGGAATTTTGGACAGTTTTTTCCCGCATACTGCTTTTTTTACGGAGCAGGAACTTTTTGACAGACACAACAGCCTTCTCAGAGAGAAGGGCAATCCCATTGATTGGATGAGCGTGTGCACTCCCAACTATCTGCACGATGCCCATACCCGTTACGGCCTGCGCATGGGCTGTAACGTCATCTGCGAAAAGCCTCTGGTGCTCAATCCCTGGAATATTGACGGTTTGCAGAAAATCGAGCAGGAAAGCGGCCACCGTGTCTATACCATTCTGCAGCTGCGGCTGCACGAGAGCGTAGCTGCGCTTCGCAAGAAAATACAGGAAGGTCCCAAGGACAAGAAATACGATGTGGATCTCACCTACATTACCTCCCGCGGAAACTGGTACTACACCTCTTGGAAGGGTGATTCTACCCGTAGCGGCGGATTGGCCACCAATATCGGCATTCACTTCTATGATATGCTGATCTGGATTTTCGGGTCGGTACAGCGGAGCGTGGTCCATGTGTCCGAGCACGACCGGGTGGCCGGATATCTGGAATTGGAGCATGCCAGGGTGCGTTATTTCTTGAGCATCAACGAACAGCATCTCCCGGCCGAAGCTTTGGCGAAGAACATGCGTACCTTCCGTTCCATACAGGTGGAAGGCAGTGAATTTGAATTCAGCAACGGCTTTACCGAACTGCATACCCGTAGCTATGAGGAAATTCTGGCCGGTCGCGGTTTCGGACTGAAGGATGCACGCCCCTGCATCGAATTGGCGAGCGACATCCGTCATGCCCAACCGATAGGCCTGCAGGGTGAATATCATCCCATGGCGACCTGTCCGCTTTCGTCTCATCCATTCCACTGGAATCGCAAATAAACGGAGGATAGTTATGAAAGGAATCGTTTTGGCCGGAGGATCCGGCACGCGTCTGTATCCCATTACCAAGGGTGTGAGCAAGCAACTGCTTCCCATTTATGACAAGCCCATGGTGTATTACCCCATTTCCGTGTTGATGCTGGCAGGCATCCGCGACATCCTCATCATTTCCACGCCACAGGACCTTCCCGGTTTCCGCCGCCTTTTGGGCGACGGCAGTGACTACGGGGTGCGTTTCCAGTATGCAGAGCAACCCTCTCCCGACGGTCTGGCCCAGGCCTTCCTGATCGGAAAGGACTTTATCGGAAGTGACAGCGTATGTCTGGTCCTGGGTGACAACATTTTCTACGGCAGTCACTTTACCGGCAAACTGCGCGAGGCCGTTGAAGCGGCAGAAAAGGAGCAGAAAGCTACGGTGTTCGGATATTGGGTAAGCGATCCCGAACGTTACGGCGTGGCTGAGTTCGACAAAGAAGGCAATTGTCTGTCCATAGAGGAGAAACCTGCCCGTCCCAAGAGCAATTATGCGGTGGTGGGGCTGTATTTCTATCCCAACAAAGTGGTCGAAGTGGCCGAAAACGTCCGTCCTTCTGCCCGTGGAGAGTTGGAAATCACTTCGGTCAATCAGGATTTCCTGAAAGACGGGGAGCTCAAGGTGCAATTGCTGGGACGTGGTTTTGCCTGGCTGGATACAGGCACCCATGATTCCCTGGCCGAGGCCACCCATTTTGTGGAAACCCTGGAAAAACGTACCGGACTGAAAATCGCCTGTTTGGAAGGCATCGCTTTCGAAAAGGGATGGGTCAGCGCCGATCGCCTGCGGGAAATTGCCCGGCCGATGGAAAAAAACCAGTACGGAAAGTATCTTTTGCGTCTGGCGGATAACGAATTAAACGAAATGTGAAACATATGAAGAGGAATATCATCATTACCGGAGGAGCCGGATTCATAGGGAGTCATGTGGTACGGCTGTTTGTAAACAAGTACCCGGATTACCGTATCATCAATGTGGACAAACTGACCTATGCAGGTAATCTGGCCAACCTCAAGGATATAGAGAACAAGCCGAATTACCGCTTCGTAAAAATGGACATCTGTGATTTCGAAGGCATCTGCCGACTGATGCAGGAAGAGCAGGTGGACGGCATTATTCACCTGGCTGCCGAAAGTCATGTAGACCGCAGCATCAAGGATCCCTTCACCTTCGCACAAACCAATGTAATGGGCACCCTGTCCTTGCTGCAGGCAGCGAAATTGAACTGGGAGCGCAGTGCGGAAACCGCAGGAGCGCAGAATTCGAAAGGAGGAATGGTGGAAAACAGGTTTTACCACATCTCCACCGATGAGGTGTACGGTGCCTTGGAGATGACGCACCCGCAGGGAATAGAGCCGCCTTTCTCTACCAAGGCCTCTTCCGGGAATCACCATCTGGCCTATGGAAACAGGTTCTTTACGGAGGATCTGAAATATCAGCCGCACAGTCCCTACAGTGCCGCCAAGGCCAGCAGCGATCATTTTGTGCGGGCTTTTCATGACACTTATGGTCTGCCTACGATTGTGACCAATTGCAGTAACAATTACGGTCCCTATCAGTTTCCGGAAAAATTGATTCCATTGTTTGTCAATAATATACGTAATCGAAAACCGCTTCCTGTTTACGGGAAGGGCGAAAATGTCAGAGACTGGCTCTACGTGGAAGACCACGCACGGGCCATAGACACCATCTTTCATAGGGGGAAGGTGGCTGAAACCTATAACATTGGAGGTTTCAACGAATGGAAGAACATCGACATCATCCGGCTGCTTATCCGCATCACCGACCGTCTGCTCGGCCGGGGCGAGGACGAGGATCTCGGGCTGATCACCTATGTGACCGACCGGGCCGGACACGACTTGCGCTATGCCATCGATTCTTCCAAACTGCAACGCGAACTCGGGTGGGAACCCAGTCTGCAGTTTGAGGAAGGAATAGAAAAAACCGTCCGGTGGTACCTGGATAATCAGCCATGGCTGGATCAGGTGACGAGCGGAGACTATCTCCGTTACTATGATGAAATGTATGGAAAATGTTGATAATCAAAATAAAATAACGAAAACAATATGTTTTCGTCAGAAAAAAGAAAGCCTATGAAGATATCTGTAGCAGGAACCGGTTATGTCGGATTGTCCATAGCGACCCTATTGGCTCAGCACAACAGCGTGACAGCGGTAGATATAGTTCCCGAAAGGGTGGAAATGGTCAATGCCAGGAAGTCTCCTATACAGGATGACTGCATTGAAGAGTATCTGTCAAGCAAACCTTTGGATCTGAGGGCGACCTTGGATACAGAAGAGGGGTACAGGGGAGCGGATTTCGTAGTGATAGCGGCTCCCACCAATTACGACAGCCGTAAGAATTTTTTTGATACTTCGGCTGTAGAGGACGTGATTGACAAAGTGCTGAAGGTGAATCCCGAGGCCGTGATGGTGATTAAAAGCACCGTTCCCGTCGGTTATACGGAGCATGTAAGGACCCAATTGTCCTACCGCGAGCGCCGTCCCGATGGCAGCATGAAAGTGGTGGTGCCGAATATTCTGTTTGCTCCTGAATTTCTGAGAGAGAGCAAGGCTCTGTACGACAACCTTTATCCTTCCCGCATCATTGTGGGATATGACCGCTCCAATGCCTATCTGGAGGAGAAGGCCCATGTGTTTGCCGGTTTGATTCGGGAAGGGGCTATCAAACAGGATGTGCCTGTGCTGTTTATGGGCAGTACCGAAGCCGAGGCTGTGAAACTGTTCGCCAACACCTATCTGGCTCTGCGTGTGAGCTATTTCAACGAATTGGATACTTATGCAGAAATGAAAAATCTGGATACCCGGCAAATCATCGAAGGCGTGTGTCTGGATCCGCGCATAGGTTCCCATTACAACAATCCCAGCTTCGGTTACGGCGGCTACTGCCTGCCCAAGGACACCAAGCAGCTGTTGGCCAACTATGCCGATGTGCCCCAGAATATGATGAGTGCCATTGTGGAAAGCAACCGCACGCGCAAGGATTTCATCGCGGACCAGGTGCTGAAAAAGGCCGGCTATTATGATTATTACAACCGGGGCGATTACGATGCACAGAGTGAGCGCGAATGCGTAATCGGTGTCTATCGTCTGACCATGAAGTCGAATTCCGACAATTTCCGTCAGAGTTCCATACAGGGGGTGATGAAGCGGGTAAAGGCCAAGGGAGCCTCCATCATCATTTATGAGCCCACTTTGCCGGACGGTTCCACCTTTTTCGGTAGCCGCATCGTCAACGATCTCGATACTTTCAAGCGTCTTTCTCAGGCTATCATTGCCAATCGTTACGACGATTGTCTGAGCGATGTGGCCGATAAGGTATATACCCGGGATATTTTCAAAAGAGACTGAAACAGAGGAAATACGATTTATGAAATGCCTCATACTGGCAGCGGGTTATGCAACCCGTCTGTATCCTTTGACAGCACATTTTCCCAAGCCTTTGCTGAAAGTAGGGGACAAGGCCATACTGGATTGGCTGGTGGATGATATGGAAGGCAGCGGAAGCGTGGAGGAATATGTGGTGGTGACCAATCACTGTTTTGTCCGGCATTTGGAAGCATGGGCCGCCTCCCGCAGGGAACGCATCCGTGTGGTGGACGACGGTACTTCTACCAACGAGACCCGGCTGGGAGCCGTGCGCGACATACAGTTTGCCGTGGAACAGGCCGCTCTGGAGGGCGATCTGCTGGTGGTAGCCGGTGATAACCTGCTGGACTTTTCGCTGACAGCGTTTATCCGCTATGCGGAAAAAAAAGGCTGCAGCTGTGTGATGCGCTTCTATGAACCGGATGCGTCCAAGTTGTGCAAGGCCGGAGTGCTGACGGTGGATGCGGAGGACAGGGTGATCCGTATGACGGAAAAATCCCCTGCGCCCGAGACCCACTGGATCTGTCCGCCTTTTTACTGTTTTTGCGCTTCCGATGTGCGCAGGGTGAAGGAAGGCATTGACTCGGGCTGCGGAACGGATGCTCCGGGAAGTTATACGGCCTGGCTGTGCAAGCAGTCTCCACTCTATGCGATGGAGATGCCCGGCCGCCGTTACGATATCGGAGATCTGGCTTCCTACGAGGAGGTGAAGCGCTGCTATAGGGGGATGGTGAAATAAGGAGCGATTTATGAAGTGTCAGGATAAATTCAAGGAAATATATCATTATGAGCCGGAGGGTCTGGCTTTCTGTCCGCAGCGGGTGGTGCCCGTGGGTGCCCATTCGGATTACGGTTTGGGAAAAATCACAGGTCTGGCTTTGGACAAGGGCATACACATCGCTTTCCATCCCAAATCGAACGGAGTGGTGGAGATGCTGTCCCTGCAGTTTGAAAAGCGGGCGCAGTGGCATCTGCTGAACACCCCCTCGGAGCGTCGCAACGATTGGGCGGATTATCTGAGAGGAGCCACGCTGGCCGTGGCGCAGAAATTTTCCTTGCGCACGGGTCTGTGCGGGGTAATTGAAGGCAGTCTGCCCATCGGAGGACTGTCGTCTTCCGCGGCTGTGACCATTGCTTTTCTCAAGGCTCTGACAGAGGTGAACCAGATTGTCCTCAGTCCTTCGGAACTGATAGAAGCCGCCTTGTTTGCGGAGAAGAATTACGTGGGTGTCAATGTGGGGACCACCGACCAGAGCTGTGAGGTGTATGGCCGCAAGAATCAGCTGCTGTTTGCGGATACCCGCGACGGAAGCCACGAACTGATTCCGACCGCCTCAAACATGCCGCCTTACGAGATAGCCATTTTCTTCAGCGGTCTGGAACGCTCGCTGGTGGGAAGTGCTCTCAATATGCGGGTGGATGAAGCCCGTTCGGCTGCCTATGCCCTGAAAGCCTATGCCGGCATGGATTATGGAAAATTCAACGAAACCAATCTGCGCGACGTAGCCCGCGAGGTATTTGAACAGTATAAACACCGCCTTCCCGATTCCTGGCGTCTGCGGGCCGAACACTGGTACACGGAGCAGGAAAGAGTGGAAAAAGCAGCCCTGGCCTGGCGGCAGGGAGATATGGAAACCTACGGACGTCTTTCTTTTGAGAGCGGTCTGTCGTCTATACAGAACTGGCAGACCGGTTGTCCCGAACTGAAGACGCTCTACGAACTCATGACCCGTACCGAAGGAATTTACGGAGGACGTTTTTCGGGTGCCGGATTCAAAGGATGCTGTATTGCACTGATACATCCGGATTTTGAGAAGAGCATACTGCAAGATATGGAAAAACGTTATCTGGAAGTGTATCCCCATTTGCGCGGGGCTTATAAAGGAACAGTCGCCCATAGCGGCGACGGATGCTGCCAATGAAAATACTGCAGATAGCATCGGATTTTTTCGACACGCAGGTGCATCTCAATCTGTACCGCCGTCTGGCGGAAAAAGGGGTTGAGCAGGTGGTGTATTGTCCCGTGCGTTCTGCAGAGCACATCGGACGCAATGCTTTTGAGAACGGGCACGTGAGCATAGTGTATGACTACGTACTTAGGCCGTATCACCGCTATCTGTATCACCTCAAGCAGCGGAAACTGCTTGCTTCCCTGCAGCGGCATGAGGGCTGGCAGGATGCCGGTCTCGTGCATGCAAGTACGCTTTTCAGCGACGGCGGACTGGCCTATAATGTGTATCGCCGCTACGGCATTCCGTATGTTGTGGCCGTGCGCAATGCGGATGTCAATGCCTTTTTGCGCTGCCGTCCCGAAACCTGGGCCATGGGCCGCGACATTCTGCTGCATGCCCGGAGTGTGATTTTTCTTTCACCATCCCTGATGCAGCATGTCCGCCGCCATCCGGCCATGCGTTCGCTGTGGCCCCGGATTGAATCTAAATTGCAGTTGATTCCCAACGGTATAGATGATTATTATCTCGATCGTGTGCATCACAATCCCCATTCGGGTCACGATGTGCTCTATGTGGGCCGTTTTTCGGCCCTGAAAAATGTGAACCGGCTCTGTCGGGCCGTTCTTCGCATTTCCGCTGTGCCGGGTTTGGAGGATGTGCGTCTGACCCTCATCGGCGGCGGCAACGACAAGCGTAAGCGCGTGGCCCGCAGATTGTCTGCCCATCCCGAGCGTTTCCGCTACCTCGGACCTATCTATGACAAACAGCAGCTCTGTGAGGCTTTCGATGCCCATGCTCTTTTGGCCATGCCCTCTCTTCGCGAGACGTTCGGACTCGTTTATCTGGAGTCGCTGTCCCGTAACCTTCCCGTCGTCTATACGCGTGGACAGGGAGTGGACGGTCTGCTTCCCGCCTGCGCAGGTCGGGCGGTGTCTGCACGGAGTGTCCAGGCGATTGCGGAAGCCCTGCAGGAAATACTGTCCCATCCCGGGCAGTTCGGCAACGAAGGCATTGACTTTGAGGACTACCGATGGGAACGCATCGTCGGCCGCTATATGGAGTTGTATTCTTTATTTCAAAAACAATCAGGTAACCAATAAGAAAAATTGGGAGAGAGTAGAACGTCTCCCGTCATTGTCAAAAAAATAAAACAGCAGAATGAAACAAACAAAAATCGCAGTCATCGGCCTCGGTTATGTAGGTCTGCCGTTGGCCAGACTTTTTTCCACTAAATACCCGACCATAGGTTTTGATATGAATCAGGCGCGTGTAGACGCACTGATGACCGGTCATGACGCCACTCTGGAGGTCAGTGACGAATTATTGCAGGATGCCATAAATCATCATGGTTTCCGTTGTACTACCCGTCTGGAAGATATACGGGATTGCAATTTTTATGTGGTGGCAGTCCCCACACCGGTGGACGCGAACAACCGTCCCGACCTGAAACCGCTTTGGCTGGCATCCGAGACGGTAGGAAAAGTCATTTCCAAAGGGGATGTCGTTGTTTATGAATCCACCGTTTATCCCGGAGTGACGGAAGAGGAATGTCTGCCGGTGGTGGAAAAGGTGTCCGGTATGACATTCAACGAGGATTTCTTTGCCGGTTATTCTCCCGAACGCATCAATCCGGGCGATAAGGAGCATACGGTGGAAAAAATCAGGAAAGTGACTTCCGGTTCCACGCCCGAGATTGCCGATTATGTCGACAGTGTCTACAACAGCGTGCTGGTCAACGGGACCCATAAGGCTCCGAGCATCAAGGTGGCCGAAGCTTCAAAGATTATCGAGAATTCGCAGCGCGATGTCAACATCGCCTTCATGAACGAACTGGCCAAGATTTTCAATGCCATGGGCATTGATACCCACGATGCCATTGATGCCGCTTCTTCCAAATGGAATTTCATCAAACTGAGTCCCGGTCTGGTCGGAGGCCATTGCATTTCGGTGGATCCTTACTATCTGATTCAGAAAGCACAGGTGTATGGTGTGCTTCCCCGGGTCATGTTCAACGCCCGCCGCTTGAACGACGGAATGGGTGCCTATGTGGCTGAGCAGACCATCAAGTGCATGAACAAAAAAGGCGTGGTGGTGAAAGATGCGAACATCCTGATTCTGGGCATTACTTTCAAGGAGAACTGTCCCGATATCCGCAATACCAAAGTTGTGGATATCTATCACACACTCAAGGAGTATACGGATAATATCACCGTCTGTGACCCCTGGGCCAATGCGGAACGCGTGCAGCACGAATATGCCATGGATATCGTCAATACCTTGCCTGCCCAATCGTTTGATGCCGTAATTCTGGCGGTGGCGCACAAGGAATTCCTGAACCTGGATATCCGTTCATTGGTGAAGGAAAACGGTGTGGTATATGATGTAAAGGGCATTCTTCCCCGAGATGTTGTGGACGGACGGCTGTAAACTGCAGTTGCAAAAAAAATCTTTTCAGTTTATGATTATCTCCCAATCCTTTCTTGACAGCCTTACCGCTCAGGCCAAAGCAAGCCCGCGCCTGCGGCAGAATTATGATTTGCGCAATACGCCCGACAATCAGTCCCAGCGCATGCTCAATGCCCTGGAACCGGGCACGCAGCTGCCCGTTCACCGGCACCTGAAGAGTTCGGAAAGTGTTGCCATGCTCAGAGGCAAAGCCTTTTGGATTTATTATGACAATCAGGGCAAAGAGACGGGGCGGTATCTGATCGAGGCCGGAGGCGAGAACCCCGGCATCGTGGTGCCCATGGGGCAATGGCACAGCCTGGAGTGCCTGGAAAGCGGAACCGTAATCCTCGAGAGCAAGGACGGGGCTTACGAGCCGCTGACCGAAGAAGAAATACTGAATATATGAAGATATTGGTAACCGGCGCCAAGGGTTTTGTCGGAAAGAACCTTTGCGCTGAACTGAAAAACATCCGCGACGGCAAGGCCCGTTGCTATGGCGACCTGGCCATTGAGGATCTCTTTGGGTACGATATTGATTCCAAGCCCGAAGACCTTGATTATTATTGTCAACAATGCGATTTCGTCTTCAACCTCGCCGGCGTGAACCGTCCTGAGAACCAGGAGGATTTTATGAAAGGCAACTTCGGCTTTGCATCTGCCTTGTTGGATACGTTGAAGAAGTATGAAAACACCTGTCCCGTGATGCTGAGCAGCTCGCAGCAGGCAAGTCTCACGGGCCGTTTCGGCAATTCCGAATATGGCCGCAGCAAGAAGGCGGGTGAGGAACTCTTCTTCAAATATGCGGAAGAAACAGGTGCCAAGGTGTTGGTTTATCGCTTTCCGAACCTCTTTGGCAAGTGGTGCCGTCCCAACTACAACAGCGCAGTGGCCACCTTCTGCAACAACATCGCCAATGATCTGCCCATCCAGGTGAACGATCCGACTGTGGAACTGGAACTGCTCTACATCGATGACCTCGTGGCCGAGATGATCGGGTGCCTGAAGGGTGAGGAACACCGATGCGAATATGCGGGCCTAACCCCCGTCCCCTCAGGGACAGGCCGGTATTGCTATTGCCCCGTCACCCACAAAATCACCCTTGGTGCTATCGTTGACCTACTGCATCAATTCAAGGAACTGCCCAATAATCTGATGATTCCGGAAATCCCTGCGGGCAGCTTTGCCAAAAAGCTCTATTCTGCTTTCCTCAGCTATCTGCCGAAAGAGAAAGCCATCTTCGATTTGAAGATGAACTGCGATCAGCGTGGCTCTTTCACGGAACTGATCCATACGCCCAAGTGCGGACAGGTAAGCATCAACATCAGCAAGCCGGGTATTACCAAGGGACAGCACTGGCACCACACCAAGTGGGAGCAGTTCATCGTGGTGAGCGGCCACGGCCTCATCCAGCAACGCAATGAAAACGACCCAGACGGGGAAGTGCTCAACTTTGAGGTTTCTGGTGATAAAATCCAATCTGTCATCATGCTTCCCGGCTATACCCATAACATCATCAATCTGAGCGATACCGAAGATTTGGTTACGGTGATGTATTGCAACGAAATTTTTGATCCTAACAAACCGGATACGTTTTTTGATCCAGTAGAAAATAAAATATCTTAATTAATATGAGCATCTTCAAAGATAAAGTTTTAATGATTACCGGTGGTACCGGTAGCTTCGGCAACGCTGTGCTGAATCGTTTTCTCCGCACCGACATCGCTGAAATCCGTATTTTCTCCAGAGATGAGAAGAAACAGGACGACATGCGTCACGAGTATCAGGCCAAGTGGCCCGATGTGGCTCACAAAGTTAAATTTTATATCGGCGACGTGCGCAACAAATCGACTTTGAAGACCGCCATGCATGGGGTGGACTACATTTTCCACGCTGCAGCCCTCAAGCAGGTGCCCTCCTGCGAGTTCTTCCCGATGGAAGCTGTGAAGACCAATGTGGTGGGCACGGCCAATGTCCTGGATGCTGCTATCGATGCCGGTGTGGAATGTGTTATCTGCCTTTCCACCGACAAGGCCGCATACCCTATCAACGCGATGGGTATCAGCAAGGCGCTGGAAGAGAAGATTGCTGTGGCTATGAGCCGCAACAGTCTGAAGACCAAAATATGCTGCACCCGCTATGGCAATGTGATGTGCTCGCGCGGTTCCGTCATCCCTTTGTGGATTGAGCAGATCCGGCAGGGCAACCCCATAACGCTGACCGAACCCAAGATGACGCGCTTCATTATGAGTCTGGAAGAGGCTGTTGATCTGGTGCTCTTTGCCTTCGAACACGGTGAGAACGGCGATATCCTCGTGCAGAAAGCTCCTGCCTGCACCATCCGGACACAGGCCGAGGCCGTATGCGAACTGTTTGGCGGCAAGAAAGAGGAAATCAAAGTCATCGGCATCCGCCACGGTGAGAAGATGTACGAGACACTGCTTACCAAAGAGGAGTGCTCCAAAGCCGTGGATATGGGCAACTTCTTCCGCGTGCCCGCCGACAACCGCGACCTGAACTATGACAAGTTCTTCACCGAAGGCGACGTGAAACGTGTAACCATTGAGGAGTTCAACAGCAACAATACCAGGATACTGAATGTGGAAGAGACCAAGGCCAAAATCGCCTCCCTCGAATACATCCAGAACGAACTCAATGGTGTGGCCAACCTGGCTAAGTGATATCACAAAAACAAGAAATACTAAATAAAAGATTATGACCCAATTTGCAAATAACGGCAAACTCAAGCTCCTGATTATCGTCGGCACGCGCCCCGAGATTATCCGCTTGGCAGCCGTGATAAACAAATGCAGAAAATATTTTGACGTGATTCTCGCCCATACGGGACAGAATTACGACTATAACCTCAACGGCATCTTCTTCCGTGATTTGAAGCTTGCTGACCCTGAGGTATATATGAATGCGGTGGGCAACGACCTGGGC
>JAZLLH010000025.1:0-7088 GCA_045598025.1 Bacteroidales bacterium
TGAAGAAGGCACCGCTCTGCTGATATTGGCTGAGCGATAGTCCTTTGATGCTTACCCTGAAGAGTTTGGCCTGTATGTTTTCCCATTCCCAGCGTTTCTGCTGTTCGCAATTGTTCAGTTTGATTTCCTGCATGCCGGTGACGAAATGCAGGTTGTCGTTGCCGATGCCGTAGTCAACGATGCTTTGGGACAGGAAAGGAAAAATGAGTTGCAATAACGTGCCGAGCAGCATGCCCAGGAAAAGCTGGGTAATGAGTTTCCGGTAGGGTTTGAGGTACTGCAGCACGAAGCGCAGCCTGGTCCGGTCTTTCTTTTCGCCTTCGGCGGCATAAAAATCCGGGGTAGGCTCCAGCAGCAGCGCGATGCCTTCGGGTGTATCGTTCCGCTGGTCTCCGGCCCAAGAGGCAATGAATTCTCCGGCCGTGTAACGTATGCGGCTGCCGGCGGGGTCCGCTACGCAGACGGTAGTTTCTCGTCTTTTCTTCACGATGTCGTACACGACAACGAAGTGGTTCTGTTTCCAGTGGACGATGCAGGGCAGGGGCGCTTCGCAGAGTTTTTCGAAATTCAGACGGACGCCGAGGCTTTTGAATCCGATGTTTTCCGCGGCCGTGCTGATGCCCAGCAGGCTCACGCCGCTGCGGTTGAGGTAACTTTTCTGCCGCAGGGTGTCCAGACTGTAGTGGCGTCCGTAGTGCCTGGCAATCATGCGCAGACAGGTCGGCCCGCAGTCCATGGCGTCCATTTGTTGGTATAAGGGAAATGTTTTTTTCATCCTGTCATTTTTTTATTTGTACAAAATAGCCCGTATGGGGTTGAGAAAACGGTCAATCAGCCGCAAATCGTCGGTGATGATTTCGGCGGTGCCGGTCATTTCCTGCGTGAAATCCAGTTTTTTGCGGTAGGTGGTCGTCAGCTGTCCGGGAAAGACGACTTCCAGCAGGTAGGCGCGGCTGCCGTCGCTGTGCTGTACGGGAACCAGCGAGATGTGGCGTATGCTGACTTTGACCATGCCGTATTCCATGTAGGGGAAGTTGTCGAACTTGATGTTGACGGTCTGTCCGGTGCGTACCTTGCCCGCGCCCCGGGGCGGAAGCAGGATTTTCCCTACGATGCAGGCTTGGGTTTCAGGTACGATGGTGGCCACGACTTCGCCGGCGGAAACATTCTGGTTTTTCTGCCAGTAGGTGGTGAAGGTGATTTTTCCGCTGCACGGGGCCCGGAACAGGAAGTTCTGTTCCCATCCGTCGATTTCGGACAGCAGCAGTTTTCTGGCGCCCTGCAGGGCAATCCGCAGGGAATTTTCCTGTTCCAGCCGCGTCTGTTCCAGGTCGAAGATGTTCTGCTCCAGTTGCAGCAGGCTGAGCTGCTGGTTGTCAATGGCGCTTGTTGCGGCATCGCAGGATTGCTGCTGCTGCAGGTACTTGTTTCTTTCCGTTTCGTATTCCAACTTGGAAATCAGTCCCTGACGATAGAGCGGGGAGTCCATGGCGAAGATTTCGTGTGCGATTTCCAATTGCCGTTTTTGGGAGAGGCTTTGTTTTTCCATGTTTTTCAGTATGCGCTGTCCGGTCTGCAGCTGCTTTTCGATGACGCGTATCTTTTTCCGGTGGTAATCGGTGTGGAGAAAATAGCGGTAGTCTTCAAGTGCCTTGAGGTAGGCGGTATGTGCGGATTGCATGCTGCCCAGTTGCAGTCCGGCACTGTTCTCCCCGGGAAAGTTGTCCGAGAATCCTGCATCTCCGGCTTTTTCCAGCTGTGCCTTGAGCCGCAGCACGTCCTGCCAGCGGGCGGTGTTTTCCAGCACGCCGATGAGCGTGCCTTCTTCCACGTGTTGCTGTTCACGGAGGAAGAGCGTGTCGATTTTTCCGCTGCTGCGGGCCGCCACGCCCGCCGGCAGGTGCTCGGTGGTTACCGTGACGGGAGCCTGCAGTATTTCCGGATACTTGATGAGGTAGCTCCCGGCAAAGAGTTGGGCGATGATGAGGAAAATAACGGTGATTCCCCAGCGGACAATCCGCCGCGGCGCCCGTCCCAGGATTTCCTGCACTTCCTCGCTGCGGAGGTACAGGCGGTTGTCGTTGTGAAGGTCTTGGTTCAGATGTCCGGTGTTTTCTGTCTGTTCAGGGTGTGGCATGGGAATGTTGGTTTTTCAGGTTACGGTAATTTCTGAGTGTTCTTTGCAAGCTCCTTCATCCGAATATGATGCAGTATAAACTCCTCCATGTGTCCCTTGTAATAGGTGCAGCAGTCATTTTCACCCTGCTGGAATTCGTTTTCTATCCGATGAATCGGACATCCGCCATGACAGATGGGCAAGTACGCACAGGAACGGCAACGCGGGTCATCCAACGGATCCGCACCGTACAGCTGCCTGTTTAGCAATGTGCGGTTCACATTTTCAATCATGCCCTTTTTGTTGATTCTGCCTATGGCAAATTTTTCATCCCCGATATGTTCCCAGCACTTGTACACATTTCCCTCCGGGTCAAACGCTAGAGCCTGCGGGTTCCGGATAGCGCATTCCGTGACATAATTATCCGGATACCTGACCTGCGGCGAATCAATGCCCGACTTCGCCAAACCAAGGATATAATTAGGATACTCTTTTTTGCTGAAAATATCAGAATCAATTGTCCTTCCACAATTACTCCTGTCCAATACAAATGCAGGAGAAACAGATATGTTCTTTCCCTTGAATCGTGACAATATAAATTGTTGCAATTCCTGATATTCCTGTGCATTTGATTTGGTCAGATTGACTCTGATTACGGCATGTATTTCAGGTGCCAGACTGGTTAGCAAACCGATGTTGTCAATCACCACGGAAAACGCATCATCACACCCCTCGGTAAACTTTATGCTGTTATGCGTATCCTTCATACCATCCAACGTTATCTGCATATTTCTGATCTTCAAACGCTGCATAGCCCTGATATTTTCCTCATTAAGATGAAATCCTGTGGTGATGATATCCGAAATACATGTGACACCCTTAAATCTCCTCTGAAGTTTGCGATAGAAACGTTCCATTTCCGGCACCGCCATAAGTGGCTCCCCACCAAACCAAGTAAGATGTATTCTCTTGATGTTTTCATATTTGCCGACATATTTGCAAATGCCTTTCATAACATCTTCGGACATATATGACGGGCGCTTGTTCTTTTCAAAACAGTAGTGGCAATTGAAGCAGCAATCCATGGTGGGAGCAATGGTCAATATAAGTATGTCTTTGAAATTGCGCAACGAATTGATTATGGATTTATATAATAGAATCGCATCTTCATCATTTTCAGTAATGAACATATTCTTTTTTAAATCATCTGTCAACTCTGCATCCAACGTATCAGAAATGCAGGCATCCTTTTTCTTTTTTTGCCGCACAAAGTCTGCCAGTTCCTCATCCACTTCCATAAGCGCATTGGACATGGTATTGTAAAGGTAATGTCTGCCTTTATCGCTAAAGACAAAGGTGTAAAGTGAAATTTTCAATGGAATTTGTTTGGTCATAATTCTATTGTTGATTATCTTGTTTCAAATATCAAATCGTATGATTTTACACAAAAATAAAACTGTTTTTCTGAAAAGAAACCAGGGACATTAAAACCATATCTGCTTTTTGGTTTTAGCGGTTCGCTTAAAGGAAGCACGTATGTGTACTGATCCTTCCAATACGGGCATTCGGTACTTTCATAATCAAATTCCCATTCTCCCTTTTCATTCTTGTATTTACATCCGTGTTTCAATGGCAAAGGTAAAATGTTATCCCCATCCACAAAAGATACTACTCGGACATCCTGCATGGGCCTGGAAAAAATGATGATGACTTTGTCGATGTTGGTGTCCACCACCGAACCGTTGGCCGGATAAGTGGCCACAATTTTTGGCCACAACATATTATACATGCGCCTTTTCGGCAGATAATATATGTGCAGATTGTCCACCACCTGTTGCATGAACGATACCAGTTGAGGCATGAATGCCTCATAATTTGGAAAACGGTCACGGTTCAGATAGAACACTTTCAGATAATCCAACATCTCGCCGAGCCAGATGTAACCGTTTAATTCTTCATAAAAAATGTTTTCTTCCAGCATGGCGGAATCCATGCTGTGGTGTGCCTGATAATAGGCATACTCGCACAGCCGGTTCATGCCTTCATACAAAATGCTGCTGTACCCGTAATGTCTGAAATTCAAATCATCCATAACATACGGGTAGATGGAATCGGAAATGGTCTGAAAACTGTCGCGGTATCTGTCGCATACAGGATTGTTGTAGTTGTGGCAGATTTCATGGATAAGCACCGTGAACTTGCTCAAATCGGCCATGCTGTCCATTCTCCCAGTAAATCCCATTACACAATGGTGATGCTCTACTCCACGGGCATCCGTTCTGTTCAAAGAAAAATTGTGCCTGCCGTTGGCTGGCACCACCCATACGTTTTCCAGTGAAAAAGGCTGTCCGAAGAAGTCACTGAACCAGGCTGTGTCTATCCGCCCGACAATCTGGCGCATGTTTTCCTCCGCCACGGCATAAAAGGAGCTGTGCGCCACAAAGAACTGATGAAATTTGGTATCTTTGTAGAACTTGTTCAGCAGCCGCAGGTATTCCTTCAGCTCGGCCCTGCTCCACGCATTATCACGCTGGCTGTATTCTTCCGATTCATAGAACGCCTCCCACTTCCTGGTCCATACGATGCCCTTGGGCGTGATTTCCACATCGGCCGCCAGGTCGGCGATGACACTGAAATCGAAATGCCTTTTCCGCGCTTCAATCATCTTCCGGAGGTACCGGACCAGCTCATGGTCCTTATATTTGGAAAAACAGGAGTCAATGTCAGCCACATAATTCTCCGGCACCTTATGGATGAATATCTCATCACCGGTGAGCCGGAAGGCAACTCCTGTCAGTTCAAAACGTTCGTCAACACTTACGTTAGGCTGGGCGCTTATCCAAATACCGCAAAAGAACAAAACAAGAGTCAAGAAAAACTTATTCATAAAGTAAATTTAAATTTATTTTACCAAATCATTAATCAAAAAAATAAATGAAGAAGGGAAAAATTCCCCTCTTCATTATATAATTTACTTAAGCTAACTGTACAAGAGGTTGTTGCTTAACATTATTACATTCACCATAACCTCTGCAAGGCGATTCCCAATAAGACTTCTGATTACAATACCAATACACACCGCAATCCAAGCGATGGACCATGCACTCTTGAGTATAATATTTCTCAAAACATTCCTGATATACCTCTTTATTAGCGCATCGTTCAGGCCATGCTGACATTCCACCGGTAATAGAAGCCATGTTTTCGTCCGTCAAGCGGCTTTTCTCTATTTCCTCTATGATTTTCATATCGCATTCGATTTTAAAACGTTTTATCCTGCTTCCGGCCTCCTCTTTCCACGCCAAAGGCGCACAGAAACAAAAATAATTGCTTTTTTCCCTGCTCCGAATATGAAAAAATGATACTTTTGCACTTCGGTTTCCGGTGCCGGCGCGGGCAAGGCCGCGCAAAGCCTCAGGTGCCTGTGGAAGGAGAAACGCTTCTTCATGTTGCAAAGTAGAAAGGGCGCTTCCCCTGCGGGGCACCTTTCTTATTCCCTCTCCGGCCAACAGCTCCCGCACCCCATGGCCGGAGCCGCAGCGATGAACGTGTTTTTCCCCAATGTCGGTAATGAGTGATTCATAGCGAAAAAATTTCAGCAAATATAATCATTTTTTTGATGCGATTTTCATATATTTTTTGTGCTGATATTCAGCTAATTATATGTGTTTTTAATATTAGCAGCCAATTTTTGGACGTGGATTATTCATCTTTTCCCACGGATGGAATGCAGGTTTTCCCCAGCGGACAATCCGCCGCGGCGGGCGTCCCAGGATTTCCTGCACTTCCTCGCTGCGGAGGTACAGGCGGTTGTCGTTGTGAAGGTCTTGGTTCAGTTCAGTGTTTATAGGCATGGTGTTTCATTTTTTTCATTCGATGGGTAAGCCCTGATAGTATTGCAGCAGTTTGACCGCCAGGGCTGCGGTGTATTTGGCCTGCAGGAGGTTTTGGGCGGCGTTCAGGCAGTCGCTGCTGCTGATCAGGAGTTCCACGGTGCTTTTTATTCCCCTGCGGAATTGTTCTTCGGTCAGGCGGTGTCCGGCTTCCGCCGCTTCCGACTGTGCCTTGGCTGCGATGTATTGGCTTTGCGCGGCGAGGGCGTCGTTGTAGAGTCCTTCAACGGTAACGAGCAGTTCTTTTTCGGCGGTGTGCCGTTCCAGTTCGGCTTCCTGGCGGTTCAGCAGGGCTTTCTGTACGGCGGCACGTGTCTGCAACCCGTTGAAGACGGGGATGTTGAGCGAGAACCCGATGCTCTGGTTGAGGTTGTCGTTCAGCTGGGTGACGAAGGTTTCGGCTCCGTCGAACCAGTTGCCGGTTCCTATGCTTGCGGCGAGTGTCAGGGAGGGACAGTAGCCCGCCCGGGCCATGCGGCAGTCCAGTTCGGCCATGCGTAGGTTGAGTTCCCGGCTGCGGCAGGCGGGAATCCGTTGCAGCGCCTGTGCGCAGAGCTGTTTTCTGTCGGGAAGCGGGGATAGTATGAGGACGGTGTCCACGGTGCTGGGAATCAGGTGCAGGGAATCGCTCATGTCCAGTTCCAGCAGTTGCTTGAGTTCCAGCAGCTGCGCGTTCAGGAGATTGTGCCCGCAGACCAGCTGGTAGCGTGCGTCGCTGCATCGGGCGGCGAACTGTGCATGTTCGCTGGGTGCGAGGCTTCCGGCCTTGAGTTTGTGCCCGGCCAGTTGGAGCTGGGCTTCGGCGGAGGCCAGGCTGGTTTCGAGTACGCGGATGTTTTCCTGAAGGTAGGCAATCTGCATGCAGGCCCGGATGATGTCCAGGTCAAGCTGGAACTGCTGTTCTTCTTTTCCGAGCTGTTGCATGCGGGTGTTGAGTTCCTGCTGCTGCAGTCCGTGGTACTGCCGCAATCCGTTGAAAACCGTCATGCTGGCTCCGATGTTGTAGCGCGTGTTGAAGGTGTTGTCGGACATGTATTCGTTCAGGGAGTTGCGGATGTTCTGCCGGCTGAGTCCTATGG
>JAZLLH010000026.1:0-33222 GCA_045598025.1 Bacteroidales bacterium
ACTTTGTGCTCTTCGTACTCTCGTACCACTGACAGTTTAAAGGACATGCTGTAATCCTTTTGTGTACGCTTAACGTACTTGTTCTCTTGTTTTTCCATATCGTTACTCTTTTTATTGTAACGCTATTTTAGGACAAGACAGCACAAATAAAAGAAAAAAGCACCGGAAACGGTGCTTTTTTCTTTTTATTTGTGCAGAATGAACGGAAGTCGGATTATTCCGTTTCGGTGACTGGTTTTTCGATTTTCACATAGCGGTAGTGAAGGACCTTGAAAAATTCTTTCAACTTATCCCGACCTACTTTCTCTGCTTTTTCCAGCAGTTTGTGTTTGACGGCATTGTCCTGAATGTGTTGGGAGGCTATCCGAACCAGTTCGTTTGTTTCCTGCTGGCTCCAGGAACCTTTTTCCACAAAAGTTTCCACATCAGAAGGATTGACGATGACTTCCAATACTTTGGCAGGAGGAATAGCGATGAACAGGCTGTCGCCCCTTACGCTTACTGCGGAATCCGACAGTTGGGACAAATCGAATCCGGCACGCACTTTCCCTTTGACAATCAGAACAATTTCTTTCTTTTTGCCCTTGGGCTTCCGGATAACGGTTTCTTCGTAATAGCAAGCCGTTGTGAATTCGGATAATTTTCGGATTTCGGTGACGATGTTTTCGGTTTCATCAATGCGTTTTCCTTGTTTTCCCTCTTTTCTTGCCTTGTGTGTGAAAAATCCCGCGATGAGGAGTATAATGACGGCCAGAACCACGATCCCCACGGTGGAGGGGCGAGAGCCTCTGCTACCTAAGTTGTGCATGGCCGATTGTATTTTTTCTTTCATTGTATGCGGTGTGTGCTCGGTGTTTTCCATGATCAGTTGAATTGAATTTTGATTTTTTTGAATCCCATGTTGCGCAGCATGGCAGTAAAGAAGTCCCTGGCATTTTCTTCGGATTCTTCCAGTATGCCGAAATTTTTCACGTCGGCCAGCACATCTTTTTCTCCTTGCTTCAGCAATTCGTTCCGCTCTTCATTGGTGAATTCTCTCCTCAGACCGGAACTTTCCTGATACACCACCCGTATGCTGTCAGTGTGCATGTTGTGAGACAGCAGTTTGGCGTGAGGAAGAGTGATTACCACGGATTGGTCGGTTTGGTTCGTGCTCACATCGCACAGGGAAAAATTTTCCATGTCCAGTCCGGCCTTCAGGTGAACCGTGGCCAGCAGCATGATTTTTTTTGAGCCGAACAGTTTTTTATACCAGGTGTCGTCTTCAATTTTGATGATTTTGCTGACAGTGTACTCCACGGTGCCGAATTCCGCTTTGGATGACAGTTTGGAAATCTGATTTTCCAGTTCCTTATCCGACATTTGGGACTTGCAGGAAACGCACGCCAAAATCAGCAGGACGCATGTGCATAGCAAATGGAAAGAGTATTTTTTCATGTTTCGGTTTGTTTTTTTGAAAAATGATATCAAAAATATCAGATTGCAAAAATAGTTGAAATATTTATATCTGTCAATGAAATTTTCATTTTTTTTATCTCAGTTTGTTTTTGAGGAAATGTCTGCGGCCGAAAAACCAAAATCCGGCGACTCCGGCCAGATTGACAGCCCAGGCGCTCCAGAAGGCTGCCGAATAGCCGAAATGTTCTGAGAGTACACCGCCGGCAAGAATACCCAATCCGATGCCTACATCCCAGGAGACGAGAATGGAGCTGTTGGCCGTTCCCCTTTGGTTGTGGTGAGCTAAGTTGATGAACATGTTCTGGTAGGCCGGGTACATATGGCCGTTGCCCAGGCCGATAATCAGAGCGGCTCCATAGTATCCCCAGGCATTGTGTAGCAGGGCAAACATAAAGTAGCCGCAGAGCGAAACACAGGTTCCCAGACCGGCATTATAGGTGATGCGGCCTTCGCGCAGCGCTTTGCTTTCCTGCAGTCGGGACAGTATGAGTCCGACAGAAAGCAGGAGGAAGAAAGTCCCTGAACCGCCTTCAATACCCAGTCGTTCTTTCCCGTAGATGGCGACGTAGGTGGACATCACTCCATAGGAAAAAGCAAAGCAAACCATGGTGATGGACAGTATCCATCCTTTGAGCAGGAAGAAGCGGTCAAGGGAAATGGTCTGTTTTTTTTGAACAGGAGTGCGGGCTGGCAGTTTTACCGTGCAGTCAATCAGCAAACCGATGAGTGCGATGATCATGGCTAGCCAGAACAGAATGTTGAAATTGTGTGTGCTCTGATATATCCAGATGGCGACGGTAGGGCTGATGGCGGAGGCAATGTTGTTGCTCAGTCCGTAGTAGCCAATGCCTTCTGTACGTCGGGAAGCTGGCAGTACATCAATGGCTACCGTGCTGTTTGCAACCGTAGTGGCACCGAAAGGCGCTCCGTGCAGTGTGCGTACAATGGCGAAAAGCAGCAGGGATCCAGCGGCTACGTATCCGACAAAAAAGAAAGTGAAAATGACGAAGCAGGCTATCAGTATGGTTTTCCGAGGCAGACTGTCCACCAGATAACCGCTGAAAGCGCGTGCAATGAGAGCCATGACGGAGTATCCGAAAAGCACCATGCCGATGGTGTCTTTATCGGCGGAAAAAGTATCGTGCAGGTAAATGGGCAAAAGGGGAGTGAGCAACATGAAAGAGAAAAAAATCATAAAATTGGCCACCCATACCTTGAGGTAGTTGGCATTCCATAATTTTTCCCTGCCGGATATTTCCGACGTATTTTCAGCCGCGCGCATAAAATTTAAGAGCGGTCTGCGTACAACAGACCGCTCTTAATATCAAACAACAATAAAAACTAAAATTTCTTTCCCATTTTTTCGTCCGAAACGGTGAGTTTTCTTCTGCCTTTGGCTCTACGGGCGGCTAAAACCCTTCTGCCGTTGGCCGTGGCCATTCTTTCTCTGAAACCATGTTTGTTTTTCCTTCTCCGTAAGGACGGTTGAAATGTTCTCTTCATTGCTCAATTAATTATGATCGTTAATCTTCTTTTTACTTTACCACCGATTCAGCAATCACTGCTGGAAACCGGATTGCAAAAGTAGTCATTTTTCAAATACCAAATGTGAATTTCCGAAAAAAAATGTTGACAATGAAAAATGCTTATATACAAGATGTTCTGATGTTTCTTCCGTATTATTTGATGCCTAATTTTTTCTTAAGGTCTTTGGGAAGGGCATCTTTGTGGACCACGATGTTCATGGTTTTGTAGCGGACGAAGGCTTTACTGACGTAGAACATTCCTTCATATTTGTATACCTTGCCCCAGCTGTTTTTGACCATGTAGTATTCGTTTCCGAGCTGGTCTTTGGCTGTGCCGTAAATCAGCATGCCGTGGTCATCGGTGGTTTCCCAGTTGTCGAAAGCCTGTTGACGTTCTTCCTGGCTCACCCAGCGTTGGGGAGTGGGGTGGGTGTAGGCTTCCTTGGCGCGGTCGGCTTTACTCAGACCCGTCCAATGGGCCATGTCGCTGCCGGCATTGTCGGTGGATGAGGCATCCAAATCAGGAAGAACGCAATAACCATTGCGTATTCCTTTGCGGAAACCGTCTTCGCTGACATCGGCTCCCCAAGCAATGGGATAACCGTTTTCAATGGCATTGTCGAACACTTGCATGAATTCATCCAGAGGCAGGTTGTAGCATTGGCTCCAGCGCCAGTTGTCCTGAATTTCAAGGACAAACTTTTCATAGAAGGGATGGTGTGTGTAGGAAGTCAGGGAAACATAGTCATCCGCATTCAGTCTCAAGGATTTGTAGAAGGATTCCGGAGTGTATTTGACACCTTTGTAGGTGAATTCTTCCGGTGCTTCGCCCAAGTATACATTGTGTACGGCCTGTATGGCTTTGAACCACATCGGTACACCGGAGGTGTCGCTCTGCAGTTTTTTGAGGTCACCTTTTGCAATGGCTTTTACCATGGCTTCACTCAAGGCTGACAATTCGCTGTGGTCGGACAGCGTGTCTCCGTACATTACGCCCGGACGCATGCATTCTTCCGGAACCAGGCCGAAATGGCTCATTCCGTAGATGACATCATAAAATGAACCTCCCTGGCTGAAACTGACATCTCCGTGGGTGCGTACAGCTGCTTTGGCACGGTCCATATAGGTGTTGCTGACGATGTACATTTCGCTGAAATCATATTCTCCTTTACCCATGCGGAGTAATTCGCTTTCAATGAAAGCCAGTCCGCTGTAGCACCAGCAGGTGCCGGCACGGTGCTGATCCTTGATAGAGGTAATGGGCAGCTCTTTGGTATCGGTAAAGACGTAACCCGAATCCTTTTTTTCGTTTTGGGCTTCTTGAGCACTGACTGACAGGCAGCAGGCTCCCATAATGATAAAAAATCCTAATTTTTTCAACATAATATGCTCTTTATTTTAATGTATTCTTATTTTGCGGCGATGGTTTCGATTTCCACCAGCACGCCCATGGGCAGGTCCTTCACGGCAAAAGCGGCGCGTGCAGGGCAATCCTTGGTGTAATACTTGGCGTACACTTCGTTCATGGGTTTGAAGTTGGCGATATCACTCAGCAGACAGGTCGTCTTGACCACATTGTCGAAAGTGTATCCGGCTTCCTTCAGTATGGCTTCCACATTCTTGAGTGACTGTTCGGTCTGTGCGGCAATGCCTTCGGGTACTTTTTCCGTAGCGGGATCAACAGGAAGTTGCCCGGAAATGAACAGCATGCCATTGGCTTCTACGGCCTGGCTGTACGGACCTATGGCCTTGGGGGCATTTTCGGAATGGATAATCTTCTTCATTACGTTTGATTTAATTATGTGTGATATGTTATTTCCAGATTATTTGCAGGTTTTGCAGATGATTTTTTTGGCTTCCGCATTTTCCCTGACCAGATAAGTGAAGGAACGGATGGCTTTGCAGAATCGGGAAGCATCCCGTTCGGCAGCCAGTTTGCAGGCTGTATCAAATTTGGCGGAAGTATAGGTTTCTTCATTCATGGCGTAGAGGGAGAGGTATGTGAAAATGAAGTCGTCGCTGACTTTGGAATCTCCAATGTAGGGATCCATGGCTGTGCGTGCAAACTCGTAATCTCCATAGGCGATGAAGGATACGGCTACATCGTAGGCTTTTTTCCAGTCGGCGATGGCGGGCATGGCGATTTCCTTGATTTTGGCATAGGTGTTATCCATCAGAGCATCGTCAGGATTTTCACTGGAATTGATGAAATCCAGAATTTTGTATTGGAATTCCAGATTGAGGGCATCCACTTTTTCGGGATATTTTTTCCCCATTTCCGTATTGTAGAATTTGTCAATCTTGCTCTGCGTGGAAGCAATCTGGGAGGCGGAGGTGATGTCCTTGCCTGTGATTTCACAGCAGAGAGCGTTGAATTCAACAATGGTGTTTTTGGGACTCATGCTGGGCAACTCTTCCACCTTTTTGATGTTGTCTGCATTCAGTCCGTTGTTGAAGAAGGAAAGCATGTAGTATTTGTTCGTCAGGAAAGATACCATATTCGGAGTGCTCGGAATCTGCAGACTGTCGATGAGAGCGCGGGTGTACTTGCCTTCTTCCACCTGCTTCATATAGTATTTTTCAATGGCAAAAGCCATGGGCAGGTTGTTTTGGGAAATGATTTTGTTGAATTTATGCGTCACGAAGTCCTGCTCGTATTTTTCACTGACATCGTAAGTGACGTTCATCCGTATGAGTGCGTAGCGGTGTTCTTTCAGCATGGGCTCCAAGGCTTTTCTGGTCTTGGCATTGGAGAGGGCAGCCTTGGCTTCCTCTTTGGATTTGTTGGCCAAATATTTGTATTCGGTATTCCGGACATCGCGGGTGAAGAGTTCGTATCCGTCGTTGTTCGAAATGGAATATTGAATGGCCTTGCTTTGCATCGCTTTCATGGCATTGACAATGCTTTCCGAGCGTTTCTGCTGCAGTTCCATATTGGATTTGTCGCTGCCTTCCAGCGAAGTGTAGGAAGTGATATTCAGACTGTCAATGACGAAGCGGGATTCTTTCAGTGCGTCAATGAAAGGCTGAATATCTTCTTTCTGGTAACTGGATTTGTTAACTTCGAACGGGATCTTGAATTCGAAAATGGCCTGTTCGGGTTCCGGCACGTAGTTGATGGTGGTTTTGATGCCGCTGCGGTCGGGAACCAGACTGGTCTGGGTCTTGTAGTTGTTCTTTCCGACGGTGACATTTGTTTTTCCGAGGGTGCGGCACACCTTTTTGTCCTTGATCAGGATGAGGTTTACATCATAGGGTTCAGACACTCCGGCAGGAACGGAACCGAGGTATACGTACAAGCTCTTGTCTTTCTTGTCCGTGACCTGATTTTTCTTCACCATTTTGGCATACGTCATGTATTTGAGCATTACTCCCCGGTTGTAGTTGTTGTAGTCCACATCGTTGGCGGAATTGCAGGAATATTGGCTGTGTTGCACTATATCAACGGCAATGCCGTCGGTCTTGTTTCCGATAACACGCCGCAGATCCTTGATGTTGGGATAGCGGAAATAAATGTCTCCACCTTTGACTTCCAAACCTTTGTGCATGTTCTCAATGTTGCGCATATTGCATTTGCGGCAGGTTTTTTCCTCGTATGCGGACAAGCCATAGGTCTTGCGGGTGTATGTGGTGTTCTTGAAGGAAAGATCGCTTTTGTTGAAGGACAGGTCATTGCCCAGGACGATGGAGATGTAGCAGTATTTGTTGTAGGCATCTACTGATACACTGACACCTGCGACTTTGAACTTTTTGTTTAAAGGCAGGGTGGCCGTTTTGTTGCTCTTCAGTATGGAGGTTACGGTTTCTGTGGCTACGTCCAGATAGGAATAGTCTTCTTTACCGCTTCCTTTGGTGGCTTTGACGCGGGTAACAACTTCCGAAACCCTTTTTGTGCCTCCGGCGCGATATCCTCTGTCGGCTGTCGTTTTGAGGTAGGAAACCTGATTGGTGTAGGTTTTTTCTTCCTTTTTGGCCATGAATTCAGACTGGAATTCCGCAGCCGATCTCAGCACATCACTTTCTGTCAGGGGGTCGGCATGTGCGTACTGCTCCCTTGCCATGTTGATGATGTCGATGATGCAGGCATTCAGAATGTCCGGATCAAAATCCAGGGGATTGAAATTCTTTACGTAGTATTTGTTGCTCTGAAGGGAATCGGTCGAAAAATCATCGTAAACGCCCGCCTGTTGTGCGGATACTCCGGTGCAGACCAAAACCAGTACGAGGCAAAAAACTTTTTTCAAAAAAGAGGAAAGTTGTTTCATACTATTTGGATTTATTTGAGAATCAATTTATTGTGTAAATATTGTCCATTACATGTTTAGATGGCAAAGGTACTCATTTTTTCGCTTGCTTTTACGTGTTTTCCGTAAAAAAAATCAAACGTTGAAACGGATGTGCAGAATGTCACCGTCCTTTACGGTATAATTTTTCCCTTCAACAGAGAGTTTGCCGGCTGTTTTGCATGCGTTTTCGGATCCCAGGGAAATCAAATCCTCGTATTGTATGACTTCTGCCCGTATGAATCCGCGTTCCAGATCGCTGTGTATGGCACCTGCTGCCTGAGGAGCCAGGGTGCCTGCCGGAATCGTCCAGGCCCTGTTTTCCTTTCCGCCGACAGTGAAGAAGGAAATCAGATTCAGAGATTGGTAAGCAGCGCGCAGCAATTTGTTCACTCCGGGTTGTGTCAGTCCGACATCGGCCAGAAAGTCGCCTTGATCGGCTTCATCCAATTCTGCGATGTCAGCTTCCAAACGACCGGCAATGGTCAGTACTATGGCGTCATTGTATTGTTTTTTTACCCATTCTTCCACCGCGTGGGAATAGGCGTTCCCGTTTATGGCGGAGGCATCGTCCACATTGCAGACGAACATCATCGGTTTGGCTGTCAGCAGCATCAGGTCGTTGACCACTTTCTGGTCGTCTTTGGTGGCGTCAAGGGTGCGCACGTTCTGGAAATTTTCCACATGCTGCTTGTATTTGAGCAGGCTTTCCAATTGGATTTTGGCATCCTTGTCTCCGACGCGGGCGGCTTTTTCCACTTTTTGGATTTTACGTTCGATTTGTTCCAGATCTTTCACCTGCAATTCGAAATCAATGGTTTCGATGTCTCTTACCGGGTCAATGCTGCCGTCCACATGAGGCAGGTTGGGATCGTCAAAACAGCGCAGTACGTGAATGAGAGTATCGCATTGGCGCACATCGGCCAGAAAGGCGTTGCCAATGCCTTCACCGCTGCTGGCCCCTTTGGCCAGCCCGGGAATGTCGACGATTTCTACTTGGGCATATATCAGGTTGTCTGCCGGAATGAGCTGGTGAATTTTGTCCAGACGCTCGTCCGGTACGTTGCAGATACCGATGTTTGATTTTCCGGTACTGAAGGCGAAATTGGTGATTTGCGCCTTGGTTTTGGACATGCAGTTGAACAGGGTGGTCTTACCCGAATTGGTGATGCCGATGATTCCGCATTTCAAACTCATGATGCTTTGTTTGTCAGATTAAAAACCAAGATTGATGTCGTATACGCATTCGATTTCAGGAATGTACTGTTTCAGTACATTTTCCACTCCGTTTTTCAAGGTCATGCGGGCGTGGGGACAAGTGCCGCAGGCACCCTTCAGTTCCACTTTGACGATGTTTTCCGGTGTCAGTTCCACAAAGCGGATGTCACCTCCGTCTTCCTGCAATTGGGGACGTATCTGGTTAATCAAGTATATTACTTTCTGTTCGGTGGTCATTTCCATGGCGATAAATGATTTTTACTTTAAAAAAACAAAACGCAAAGATAATCAAAAAAAGGACATCAATGCGGATAAAATCAAAAATAATCCTTTGTGATGGAGCGGTTGCAGCGGAGCATTTCCCGAGGTGTACCGCAGAAAAGGATTTCACCGCCGGCTTCTCCACCGCCCGGACCGAGTTCCACAAGGTAGTCGGTCTGTCGGATTACATCCATGTTGTGCTCAATGAGGAACAGGCTGTTTCCTGCTTCCGTCATGCGTTCGAAGAGAGCAAGCAGCCGCTGTATGTCTTTGCGGTGCAATCCGTCAGCAGGCTCGTCCAGAATGAATATTTTTCCCTTCTGTTGCAGATAGGAGGCCAGTTTGATGCGCTGCAGCTCTCCTCCGGAAAGCGTGGACAGTGCCTGGTTGAGATGAAGGTAGCCCAGACCGACATCCAACAGAGGTTGCAGCTTTTCCGCAATGCTGCTTCCGGCAAAAATTTCGCAAGCCTGTTGTGCGTTCAGATCCATGACTTGGGCAATGTTGCGTCCGTCCACGAGGTAGGAAAGTACCTCCTTGGAATAGCGCAGGCCGCCGCAGGCCTCACAGACAGTCTCTATGCTGTCCATGAAAGCCATGTCAGAAACAATCACCCCCTTGCCGCTGCAGGTGGGGCAGCCGCCTTTTCCATTGAAGGAAAAAAGTTCCGTCTTCACTTTGTTGCGTTTGGCAAACAGTTTCCGGATGTCGTCGGCTACTTCCAGATAGGTGGCGGGCGTCGAACGCAGACTGATGCCGATGTCTTTCTGGCTGATGCTGACGATGTTTCCTGTTTCGGGATACTGTTGGCGGAAGCATTCCATCAGTGAACTTTTTCCGGAACCGGCTACTCCTACGATGCCGCACATTACCCCCAATGGCAGTCGGACAGATACGTTTTTCAGGTTGTGGAGTCCGGCTTGTTCCAAAGGGAAAAATGTGCCTGGTATGCGGACTTCGGGCTTGAAGGGCAGCTTGCTTTCCATCATCTGTCCGGTGGGGGAACCGCTGTGCAGCAGTTCTTCGGGGCTTCCTTCGAACACGATGCGTCCGCCTTCACTGCCGGCACCGGGGCCCATTTCTACAATATGGTCGGCAATGCGGATCATTTCCCGGTGGTGCTCGACCAGCAGCACGGTATTGCCGCGGCTCTTGAGCTTGCATACCGACTGCTGCATTCGGCGGATGTCGTGATCGTGCAGGCCCACCGAAGGTTCGTCCAATACGTACATTACGTCACTGAGCGGAGAATTGATGTATTTGGCGATTTTGCATCGCTGGGCCTCTCCGCCCGACAGACTGCCGATAGGGCGATCGAGGGTCAGGTAACCGAGTCCGATTTCTTCCAGGGCAGCCAGGCGTTCGGTGACGGCGCGGCGGATATCTTCCGCCAGAGGATTGTGTATCCCTTCCATCCATTGCCGGGCCCTGCTGATGCTGAGTGCGCAGATGTCCGCAATGTGGAGTCCCTGTATTTTACAGGAAAGAATCCTGGCATTCAGCCGGGTGCCGTGGCAATCCGGGCAGGTGCCCATAACGAGCATGGGATTGAGCACAGCCGCATGCAGCAGCCCTTCTTCCGATTGGATGATGCTGCGGTACATACGGGGAATGAGGCCTTCGTATTTGGCACTTTTGGGCCAGTTTTTCGGGGGATTTTTCAACTTGATCTGAGGGGAATGCAGAAAAAGTTCCAGTTCCTCGGGAGAGTAGTCCTTTATTTTTTTGTCCAGGTCGAAAAGGCCGCTGTACGCGTAGCGTATCCATCTCCAGCCGCCTTTGCCGAAGGCGATGTAATGTATGGTGTCCTCGTCGTTGAGCGATTTGTCGAAATCAACCAGTTTATGGATGTCCAGTTCCCGGATTTCACCCAGGCCGGCGCAGCGCGGGCAGCTTCCCGAAGGGTGGTTGAAGGAAAATACGTCCGAATAGCCCACGAAAGGCTCTCCTATGCGGGAGAACAACAGCCGCAGCAAGGCGTAGATGTCGGTATAGGTGCCGACAGTGGAACGGGAATTGGCCGTGGGTTTGCGCTGTTCGATGACAATGGCGATGGGCAGGTTCCGGATTTCTCCCACCCGGGGCCTTCCGTATTTGGGAAGGTACTGCTGGGTGAAGGAGGGAAAAGTATCGTTCAGTTCCCGCCTCGATTGGGCCGCAATGGTGTCCAAAACCAGGGAGGACTTGCCCGAACCGGATACGCCGGTTACCACGGTGATTTGCCGTTTGGGGATATCCAACGAAATGTCTTTCAAATTGTTTTCTTCCGCGTGCAACACACGGATGCAGTCCTTGTTTTCGTTCACGTCTTGTTTTTTTAGAGGCTGTCCGTCCGGCCTTTTGCCCTTCGGAAAAGGGGCGGGAAGGAAATGCCCGATGAAAGTGCAAAAGTATCATTTTTTTTGCATCAGGTCCGTGTGTGCATTGAAAAATCTGCTAACTTTGCAGATTGAACAAAGCGCAGCAAACATGAAAGTAAAGGAAATTGTGGAAAAACTGAACCTGCAGGTGTTTTGCGGAGAAGAAAATCTGGAAAACGAAGTCCGGGGCGGCTATGCATCGGATCTTTTGAGCGATGTCGTGGGCTTCGCCCGGAAAGGCTGCCTCTGGGTGACCCTGCAGACGCACAGAAATGTGATAGCCATTGCTTCGTTGAAAGATTTGGCTGCCGTTATCCTGGTAAAAGGCTATCAACCCGATGAGGACATGCTGGCGCAAGCCAGGGTGGAAGGCATTCCGGTGCTCGGAACCACGGAGCAGGCCTTTGAGACAATCGGTCGCATATATTCTATATTGAACGCTTAATCATATAATTAGCGCCTGCTATGAAAGAGCTTTCAATGCACATCATGGACATCCTACAGAATTCCATCCGGGCCGAAGCGGATCGGATACGGCTGGACATAACGGAGGACAAAGCTGCAGATACCCTGACTTTGGAATTCACAGACAATGGCAGCGGAATGAGCCGGGAAGTGCTTTCCAAGGTAACGGATCCGTTTTTTACCACGCGTACCACCCGCAAGGTAGGTTTGGGATTGTCTTTGCTGAAGCAAGACACCGAGCAGGCAGGGGGTGCTTTGGATATCCGCTCGGAAAAGGGAAAGGGCACGACTGTGAAAGCGGTCTTCGGACTTTCACATTGGGACCGTCAGCCCATGGGAGATTTGCCAGGAACACTCGTGCTGACCGTATCAGCCCATCCGGAAATCCGTTTTGTTTTCCGTTACCGTTCCGAGACAATCGATTTCGAATTTGACACCGAGGAGGTTTGCAAAGTGTTGGAAGTCTCCTCCTTGCAGTATCCGTCCCTGGTTCGGGATTTGAAAGAATTTATTGCGTCCAATTTGGAAGGAAGCGTAAAATAATTCCTTGTCTTTGTTTACGAAATGCCGAGTCTTGCCTTCAGCAGGGCTTCTTCTTTTTTATCCAAAAAATGCGGACTGTTCCACTGTCGCAAGGCAGCGTTGAAGTCAGCCTGTCTGTATTCCTCATACAATTCCGTGTGGGAAAAGAAGTCCAGCAATACGGGCAGTTTCCGGTAGCGTTCCATGCTCTTGCACAGTGACAGGCATACTTCGTTCCGTGTGCCCACGCATTCGAAAGGTTTCACTTCCGTCAATCCGCAAAGCTGTTTCAGGGTGTCGGTCAGGCTCTCGTCTTCCAGCAGATTCCGGCCGAAAATGCCTTTCAGTATTTCCTCTGACAGGAAGGGCGACAGTATGATGAATGCGAAAAGGCATTTGGGGCAGTGGCCGCACCAGACGTTTGCCTTGCTTCCCGCATTGCAGCTTTTGAATACGGGAAAATAGTCCGGTTGCCGGGAGAAAAGTGCCGCAATCTGCAACTCGGAAAGCGGGCGAAGGAAGCTGAAATAGGAAAGCCCGTCCTGTACGCAGGTTTTTACGTAATGCCGGAAATCGGATTCAAATTCCACCGATTTGGAATATTGATGATTGACACTGCTCCCTAAGACGGTAGGCTCGTTGGCACTGGATTCGTTGGAAAGGGCAATCCGTCTCCGACCTGCCATAGCGGCAACCAGCAGGCTATAGAATGCCAGCATGGCAGAAAAAGGCGTGTGTCCGTTCAGATAGCCTTCCGCATTGAGTTGGAGCAGCAGCGGATCTATGGGTCTGCGGATTTCCAGAAAACCTTCCTTCAGTCCGGAAACTTTCACGCTTTCCACTGTGGCTCCTCTGGGGTTGATAATCATTGGCAGAGGGGCGGTCTGCTGTGATTTCAGCGTTTCCAACGTCACCACCGAATCCTTGCCCCCTCCTATGGGTACGATATAGGTGTCGTCCAAAGTGAATTTCTGTTTTTCAAGCCGGTGTGAAGATGTGGAACTCAGGTGCACAAAGTGCTCCCGGTCCGTTTGAATGCCGTTGATGTAGAAAAATTCTCCCAATCCGTTGTAATATAAATTTTTCCACCAGTCCATGGCGGTCTGGTCCAATGCGGCACATTCAATTCGGATTTCCGGACAGCAGCAGCATTTCCAGTAACTGATCAGTTCAATCATCCCGATATGGAATACGAGGTTGTCCAGTTTTTCCAAACCCTCTTCTTCAAAAAAACGGTCGAAGGCAGGGTGGTGGCAAATCCGGCTCTGCGGAGAGAAGCGGATGCGTTCGTCTACGTAGAAATCGAAGGATAGCAGCAGGTCTTCTCCTGATTTTTCCCATCGGTATGAGCGATAGGAGAACACCGGATAGCGTGTTCTGAGCGATTCAAATGTATGTTCCATTGCGGCGGTATTTCAAACTGCAAAAGTAATCATTTTTTTATTTCAGAAAAGCCATTCTCTTCGGGCAGACACCGACTTCGAATTTTTGTTTCATAATTCCTTTATTGTCAAACAAATAAATATCTCCATCGGAAGTGTAGTCCAAGGCATCCGTAATCCATATACTTCCGTCACTCGGACGTACGTTGATTCCGTAGGGGGCGGTCAGTCCGTTTTGCTCAATCAGCGTCCCCGCGGGTTGTAAAGAGGCCGCATCGATGACTTTGCATAAGGCCGTTCCGCTGTTCCAGTCGGTTTCCAGCAGATACACATTCTGTCCGCATACGCTCAGGTCAACCGCCTGTTCTTCAAACACGGAAAGCAGGCTGTCGGTCCGGCTGTCAATGCATTGCAAACAGCCTCCGATGGCTTGATAATCTCCCGCAGAAAGAATCCATACGTGACCGAAGCCGTCGCTCAAGGCGCGTCCCGGATTGCAGCGGACGGGTATTGTCTTTTCCACTTTCATGCTGACAGGGTCCATTACGCTGACAGTGGTGTCGTAGTTCGGATAGTTCAGACCACCGGAATTGCAGACGTAGAGTTTTCCATTGCTGAAACAGATGCCATCCGGATTGCTTCCGGCTTTTCCGCTTGCTTCTATGGTCAGCGAGGAGGTGTCAATGCGATGGATGTTCCCGTCGTAGCAGCTGACGTAAATTTTCCCTTCGCCGGCGCAGATACAGCGGACCTGGCTGGGAGTCTGCTGTTCCGAAAGGAAAATCTGCCGTATGGATTGGCCGTTGTCGGTGCGGATGATTTCAATGGTGCTTGACAGATTGACCGCCACGTATGCCTTGTTCCCATAGATGAGGATGTCGTTGGCCACATCTCCCAGTTTTCGTTGGTTCTGTCGGGCAAAGTAGTCGGCTATGATGGCCTTTTCCTTGGAATCGTATGCGGTGATGCCGGCATTGTTGCTGTGCCATGTTCCTTCGTTCAGAATCCATACGTCCGGATGGAGGTTTTTCTGTTCATCTTTCGGATCTTCCGGTTTGCATGCAAAAAGAGTAATTCCGAGTGTCAGTAAAAGCAGTGTTTTCAATGTGTTTTTTTTCATTGTATTTGAAATTTATTTGATTTAACATGTATTAGTTTCCTTTAGAAATGAAAGCAGACGCGTCCCTGCAGCTGGCGTCCGGGCATAGGATAATCGCGTATGATTTCGTAGTGTCTGTTTGTCAGGTTCAGCAGATGAACCTGAAACAGCCAGTAACTCCTTTGGCCTTTTATCCGTGCCGTCGGCAATCGGTAGGAAAGGGACATTCCGTGGTCCGCATAAGCTTCCATGCGGTTGGCATCGGTGTTTTGTCCCAGGGTGTAGCGTCGGCCGACCATCAATAGGGTATACGAGAAACTGAAGCGTCTCCAGTCCATGCGTAAAATGCCGGATCCGGAATGATAGGGCGTGTAGGGAAGTTGTTGCCGGTACGTCTTGCTTTCCGGATTGGAAATGTCCCAGGCATGCTGAAAAGTGTAGTTGATATCCAGTGCAATCTGCATCCTCCAGGCGGACAGTATATCGGCATCTGTGTAGTGCAGTTTGGCTTCGGCACCCCGAATTTCCACTTCTCCGAAATTGAGCATGGACCATACGAACAGGTTCTGGCTGGGAACGGCTACTATTTTGTTTGTCACCTTGTTATAGAAAACGTCTGCCTCCCAGTGCAAGGTCCTTCCTCCCTGATTATTCCATTGCCCTCCGCATCCGGCGTTCCATTCTTTCACGTCTTCGGGTTTCAGCGCTGCAGCTCCGAAAAGCCGATAATAACATTCTGTAAAAGTGGGCATTCGGAAAATATCCTTGAAAGAGAATCTCCAATCTTGGGAGTAGTGACCGCGGGGGCCGTTCATACGGTAAAGCAGGTTGACGGACGGGCTCCATTTCCGTGTTTTTTCCGTTGACTTTCCGACCGCCATGTCCACGTAGGCGTTGTGCAATATGGCTGCATGAAAATCTGCCAGGTTGTGCCCCTGATGTTGGAATTTTCCCATCAGGGCCGTGAGAGAGGAAAATCGGGTAGGAGGAATGAATCCGCTCAGGTCCGCTTCCATATGGTCAATGTTCAGGTCATTGGCCAGTGATATGCTCACATATTTTCCGAAATTTCTCAACAGGGCATCTGACAGATAATATTCCCATTGCCGATAGGTGTTTTCCAGGCAGTGCGCAGCGTTCAGATAGTCCGGATCCGTGTAGCGCAGCTGGTCGTAATTGATTTTTTCGTTGTTCTGGAACTGCCATTTTCCCTGTTTGTGAAAAAGGTCCAGATGATGAAAGTGGAATTGTCCGAAGAGGTTGCGTTCTTCCATGTGCTGTCGGCAGAGGGAATTGTACAGCACGATGGCGCCGGGAAGCTGTTGCCGGCTGTCGTAGTAGAATATCTTTGCCTGTGCCAACCGCTGAGGGGAACTATGGTAGAGGTTGCCTTCCAGACGGAAATTCCGTACTTCCGAGTTGCTCCTTTTCCCCCGGATGGTCTGGCCGAAGTTTTGATAAACGTAAGGGTAGTCTCCCTTTTGGTAGTCGTATTTTCCGGAGATGGAGAAGGACCATTGTTTTCCCAATTTCTGTTCCCAATGCAGGTAGGGGTTATAAAGCTGGAAGGAGCCTCCTCGGAAAGCGGCATCCATGTGGATTTTTTCCTGATTCTGAAATTGGGGTACAGGAGTACGAAGTACCAGGGTGGATGCGGAAGCCAGCATGCGGGCAGGATGCAGTATATCGTCCGGACTGCCGCTGTACAGACTGACGGATTCTGTGTTTTCCTGTGAAAACCGGCCCAGATTGGTCTGCCCCGTATTGCAGTCGCTGACAGGGAGAAAGTCGTAGTATACGGCCGTATGAGAAGCTCCCAGGCTTCGCACGGATACGGTTTTGATTCCGCCTATGCCGCCGTAGTCTCTGACGCTGGCTCCGGAAAGATATTTCAGCACATCTCCCAGATCTTTGGCCGGCAGGTGCTCGATGATATCCGGGGTGATGGTTTGGGAGGACACGGCATGCGGAGTTTCCTGTACCGCCTCTGTACGGACGGAGAAATCCGGGAGAGACACATTTTTCAGTGTGTCTTTGTTTTGGGCACGAAGAATCGATGGGAAGCATAACTCCCAAAGACATCCCAATACAATATAATATGTCTTCCTGTGACCTGACAACATGATTACTTTTTCCTCGAAAGCTCAATGCAACATTCGGCAGGTCTTCTGACTTAGCCCGGGTTTTGGCAGCCTTCCCATTTTGTTTCGGACAAAACAGTGGCCTTTTTGCCAACCCTTGCGGGGATTACAGCAGCGGGACTGTTCCGGAATTTCACCGGATTCCCTTTTCATCCGATTCCCTTTCGGAAACCGGAACCAAATGCAGTTGCAAAAGTAGACATTTTTCAAATATCATTTCACATTTTCGTAAAAAAAATCATCTGCCATTTTTGCAAATCAGCCGATGAAATGAAACTCTCCCAGAATCTGTGGGATAATGCCGTAAGCAGTGAAAATCCTGCCGAAATGGAAAAAATGTGCGTTATATCCTGTATCGTGTTTTTTTTTCTTGTAATTTTGCATTTTGATATTTGAAATGTAAAAAATATAAACAAAATACCATTATGCACAAAAAAGTAGTTTCTTTGATCTTTTGTGTCTGCTGCTTGGGGCTCGGTCAGTTGAAAGCCCAGAATGCGGGAGGCATTTCCGAATCCATGCTCAACGATTTGAAAAAATCGTATGCCAATTCTCCTCAGGACAAGGCCATCCGCAATGCCTTGAATACCGCTGATATCAACAAGTTGGCCGTCAATAGTGAAAATGCCACTGCCTTCGATTCTCATTTTTCCAATCAGGTGAATGTCAAGGCTGTTACCAATCAGAAGTCGTCCGGACGCTGCTGGATGTTTACCGGAATGAACGTGCTTCGCAGCAAGGCCATCCGTGCCCATCACCTGCCTGCCGATTTTCAGTTTTCACAGGTTTACACCTTTTTCTACGATCAGCTGGAAAAATCCAACCTCTTTCTGCAAGCCATTCTCGACACCCGCAAACTGGCCATCGACGACCAGCAGGTGCAGTGGCTGTTCAAGAATCCCATTGGGGATGGAGGCCAATTTACCGGGGTGGCCAATCTGATTGACAAATACGGTGTGGTTCCCACCGATATAATGCCGGAAACCCGTAGCAGCAATGCAACTTCTCAGATGTCGAACCTCCTGTCGCTCAAATTGAGGGAATTCGGTCTCGAACTGCGTGATATGTCTGCACAGAAAGGCATGACCGAAGCTAAATTGCAGTCCCGCAAGGCGGAAATGCTGCAGACGGTATACCGTATGCTGGCTCTGAATTTCGGCGTTCCTCCTGAAAAGTTTATCTGGTCTCAGCGAGATGCCAAGGGAAAGATTGTGTCTACCAAGGAATATACTCCCAAATCCTTCGCCGAAGAATTTGTGAAAGAAGATTTCAGCAAATATTACATGCTCATGAACGATCCGACTCGGGAATATTACAAAGTATATGAAATTGAGTACGATCGCCATGTGTATGACGGACAGAACTGGAAATTCCTCAATCTGCCGATGGAAGAAATTTCCGCCATGGCCATTGCCTCTATCAAAGACAGCACGCCCATGTATTTTTCCTGCGATGTTGCCAAGTTCCTTGACCGGGAAAAAGGCTTCATGGATGTGGACAATTTTGATTATGCTTCCCTGATGGGAACGACTTTCAACATGGACAAGAAACAGAGAGTGCAGACTTTTGCCAGCGGTTCATCCCATGCCATGACCTTAATTGCTGTTGATTTGGATGCAGAGGGTAAACCTCTTAAATGGATGGTGGAAAACAGTTGGGGAAATACTTATGGACACAACGGTTGCTTGATTATGACCAACGATTGGTTTGATAATTTTATGTTCCGTCTGGTGGTGGAAGAAAAGTACATTCCCGCCAAAACCCTGCAGCTTTTCGAACAGAAGCCTATCATGCTTCCTTCCTGGGATCCGATGTTCCTGCCCGAAGAGTAGCACTCTGTCAATCATTGAAAAAAAACAGGTTATCTGAATGGATAGCCTGTTTTTTTTTGTTTCTCGTTCGGATTTATTTGTTTTTCTCGGTTTTGAATACCAAGGTATCGTAGCGGGCATGGTAGCCGGACCATATCCCTGTGACGGAACTTCCGTTTTTCTCCTGCAGGTTGGTCGGGTAGGTAGCCGGGCTCATGAAAAGATTAGAGCCCAATGTCAGATCCACCTGAAGGGCAAACCAGTAGTTTTTGGTAGCTTCATCTGTAGTACAGGACTTGATGAACACGGTGCTCCCCCTTTGATACATGGTGGAAGATTTGGCATCATCCAAAGTGTTGTAGTACATGCTGATAATATTTGAAAACGGGCTTCTTGTCAGTTCGAAGTTCAGTTTCAGACCATTGAATGTCAGGTCGTCGAAAGTGCCGATATACACTTGTGAAAAAACAGGGTCTTCCCCTTTGACTTTGGTAAAAAAGCGATAGCAGTTGAATTCGTCCTTGGGATCGGAGAACAATATGCGTATATAGGATTCAGGAAGGGTCGGCCGACTGAAGTAGAGGGTATCCATCTGTACTCCCTGGACCGGAATGCAGGTGCTGGCATCGTATACTTTTCCTTTGTTTTCAACGTGCAGCAGGTAGGTGTGTCCGAGGACTCCTTTCAACTGTTTCCCGATATATGCTTTGCCCAGCAACCCGTATACGTGATCGGAAGAGACTCCCAACTTCAGCCGTTCGCTTTCTCCAGTATTCGAATCTGTTACTGTCACAGCGGCCTCCGTCTGTATGCAGGCAAGAATGGAGTCGGCAGTAGTCTTGGAATAGTAGGGACGCGACAGGGAGATGACGACTACGGCGGGTTGTCCGTTTTCTATCCAGCCTTCTATCACGCAGGTCTGGTCATGATGGGGCAACTTGATGGATATAGGGACTTCGCAGCCGCACAGCATGCAGCATGCCGCAATCAGTCCGAGTAATCCGGTTTTCCGCATGTTTATTGTTCCTGAAGGAATCGTTCGGCATCAATGGCGGCACGGCATCCTCCTGCTGCAGCGGTGATGGCCTGCTTGTACCGGCGGTCCTGTACGTCTCCGGCTGCAAATACGCCGGGAACGGAAGTCAGGGAAGTGCCTTCCTTGGTAACAATGTACTTTTCTTCGTCCAGTTCCAATTGTCCTTCAAACAGCTCTGTATTCGGATGATGTCCGATGGCCACGAAAACACCGTCCACGGCGAGGGTCCGGGTCGCTTCCGTTTTTACATTGCGGACCTGCAGTCCGGTGACGCTTTTGGAAAATCTGTCACCTTCCCCTATGATTTCCAAAGGAATGCTGTCCCATACCATTTCAATGTTGGGGGTGCGGAAAATCTTTTCCTGCATGATTTTGCTGGCCCGGAGTTGGTCGCGACGGTGTACCATGTACACTTTTCTGCACAATTTGGACAGATAGGTCGCGTCTTCGGCGGCCGTGTCTCCTCCGCCAATTACTGCCACATCCTTCCCTTTGTAGAAAAATCCGTCGCAGGTGGCACAGCAGGAAACTCCGGATCCGTTGTATTCCTTTTCAGAAGGGAGTCCCAGCCAACGGGCCGATGCACCGGTAGCTATAATCACGGTTTCTGCCAGAATGTCCGTGCCGTCGTCGCTGACGCAATGAAACGGCCGTTTGGAAAAGTCAGCGGAAACAATTTCCCCATTGCGTATGTCGGCTCCGAAGCGCAAAGCCTGTTTGCGGATGTCCTCCATGATGTCGCCTCCCATTTTTCCATCCGGATAACCGGGAAAATTATCCACCATGGAAGTAATTGTCAGTTGTCCTCCCACCTGGAAGCCTTCGTAAACGATGGGGTGGAGGTTGGCACGGGAGGCATAGATGGCGGCTGTATAGCCGGCCGGACCGGAACCTATGATAAGGCAGGAAGTGAGGTTTTCATTCATCGGACGTTTTTTTTAGGAGTTGTTGCTTTTTTTCTTTTTCTTTTTCTTGGATGGGGTGGCGTTGCCTTTTTCTCCGGGGACATTCTGGACCTTTTTCCTGACGTTTCCCTGCGCGCAAGCCTGATTGTTTCCGGATTCGCGGTTCAATAGGGTTTTGGTGCTGGGAAATACGAAATCTTCCGGCAGTTTGAGCTTTCCGTCGGAAAGGGTACGCAGATGTTCCCGAATCATCTCATCATTGACGGAATCCCGGTTGTAGTTCAGGTACATGCTCTTCAGATACACAGCAACGTCCTTGATGCATTGTTCCTTTTCCGGAGAATCCGGTTCTTCGGAAAGTTTCCTGATGATGTTTTCTATGTTCTTTCCGTAGGGTGGAAATTGGATTTTGTTCTTCGGATAGGGCAGCAGACCGGGTTTGGCCTCCATTTCCTTCTTTTCCGGAATGGGGAACGGGCTGTCAATATCCAATCTGAAATCGGATATGACGAAGATTTCATCCCATAGTTTCTGCCAGAAATCGGCCGTTTTTTTGCTGCCGCTGGACAGATTGGCCATGGCTTTGATGATGGCTCTCGCCTGCTGATTTCGTGTTTCCCGGTCTTCTATGGTAATGACGGATTCGACCAGTTCCTGAATGTTGCGTCCGTATTCCTTAGTGATGATTTTTGTTCTCGTCGTATTGTATTCCATGAAAAATCGCATTTGTGTATGTTACCAAATGTGGGCTTGCTTTTCCGGAGCCAGGTACATGGCATCCTGCTCTTTGATTCCGAATGCCTTCTGGAAAGCGGAAATATGGGGCAAAGTGCCGTTGACACGCCATTTCCCCAGGGAGTGAGGATCTTCCTTGGTCCGGCGGGTGATTTCCTCGTCACGGATGTTTCCGGCCCACACCATGGCATAGGCGATGAAGAAGCGCTGATCGGCTGTAAATCCGTCCATTTCCTCCTGGATATCTCCGGCTTCCTTGGCCTTTTGGAATGCGGTGTACGATATATTCAGACCTCCATTGTCAGCGATGTTTTCGCCCAAAGTGAACTGTCCGTTGGCGTGTACGCCCGGCAATACCTCAATCCGGTTGAACCAGTCCACCAGGGTTTGGGTTCTTTGGGCAAAATTGGCGGAGTCTTCCGGCAGCCACCAATTGGCCAGATTGCCGTATTTGTCGTATTTGCATCCCTGATCGTCGAATCCATGGGTCATTTCGTGACCGATGACCACGCCTATGGCTCCGTAGTTGACGGCATCATCGGCATTCATGTCAAAGAAAGGCGGTTGCAGTATGCCGGCAGGGAAGCAGATTTCATTGGTGGACGGATTGTAATAGGCATTCACCGTCTGAGGAGTCATCTGCCATTCGTCTTTGTCAACGGGTTTTCCTATTTTGGCCAGCTCGTAGCGGTATTCGAATTCGTTGGCGCGGGATATATTTCCCCAATAACTGTCTTTGGATATTTTCAGTCCGCCGTAATCTCTCCATTTGTCGGGATAGCCGATTTTGACGTGGAAGGCATCCAGTTTCTCGATGGCCTTGGCCTGTGTGGCTTCACTCATCCATTCTGCCTGACGGATTCTTTCCTTCAGTGCTTCCTGCAGATTTTTGACCATACGGTCCATGCGTTCCTTGGCTGCTTCGGGAAAATATTTTTCCACATACATCTGTCCGACGGCTTCTCCCATGCATCCGTTCACAGCGTGAACTACCCTTTTCCAGCGAGGCTGCTGCTGCTGTTTGCCGCTCATGGCTTTTCCGTAGAAATCGAATCGGGTATCGGCAAAAGCTGAACTCAGGTACGGAGCTGCATTGTTGATGACGTTCCAGGCCAGATAGGCTTTCAGCGTGTTGAGGTCGGTGGTGGCGATGATTTGGTCGAGGGCCTTGAAATAGTCCGGCATTCCGATGTTGACGGAATCCAGGTTCAGTCCCAGTTTCTGCATATACGTTTTGACATCGAAATGTCCGAGCATCCGCTCGAAGTCCTGAATGGAGGCATAGTGGTAGGTTAATTCCGGCAGACGCTGGTCTTCCTTGCTCATGAAAGCTTTGGCCATTCGGGTTTCCAATGCCAGCAGCTGTTCGGCCATGGCAGCTTCTTTCCCGGCAAATCCGGCCATTTCTCCGTATCCGGAAATTTCGAGCAGTTTGGTAATCATTGTTTTGTATTGTTCCCGTATGGGCTTCATTTCTTTGTCCAGATAGTAGTCCCGGTCGCCGATTCCCAGGCCGGACTGCCATATCCAGGCAATTTTACGGTCGCTGTTCATGGGATCCGCTTCTCCGAAAATGCCCAGGAACGGGCTTCCGGCTGTCAGGGCAATATCCGCAGCCTTGCTTCCGATTTCCGAGGACTGACGGATACCGGCAATCTGCTGCAGCATTTCCCGAATGGGTTCTGCTCCCTGTTTTTCCAGCAGGGCACTGTCCATACCGATATTGTACAGATCTCCGATTTTCTGAGCTACGGTGCCGTTTTTGTTTTCCTGTCCGGCCAGACTGGTAATCAGTTCCTGAAGCTGTTTCAGATTGTCTTCCGCCAATTGGTCAAAACTTCCGAAACGGGAGTATTCCCCAGTCAGCGGATGCAGTTTCATCCACCCTCCGCAGGCATATTGGTAAAAATCTTCGGCCGGATTGACTGTGGTGTCGAAATATTCCATGTGGATACCCGAACTCAGAGGTGCGGTCTCATTTGTTTTCTTTTTGCATGCACTCATGATGACAAGTAAACTTCCAATAATTAATAATGTCCTGTTTTTCATTTTGTTGAAAATAATTTATTGTATCTACAAAAGTTTCGCAAATTTCCATAAAAATCGGACACGAATTCCATTCGGGTTCGAAAAATTTTGTTTTTTCCATCAAAAAGTAGCGCTGCTGCAAATTTTTCAATAAAAGAGGAGGGGCGGAGGAGAAAGTTTTGTACTTTTGCACTTCACGGACTGTGCAGGTCCGGGTTTACATATTTATTATATAACAATATTGGGTAAAAAAATAATGATGCGCAGATTGATTCTTATAGCAGAAGTGTTCGCACTTTGTCTTTCTTTTTCCTGCAGACGGGCGCAGGAGCAGGCTCCGCAGCAATCCGCAGCAGTTTGTCCCGCTCCGCAAGCGGAACCCGCCGATACGGGAGCTTTTGTTCTGCTTACGGATGTGGTGCCGGATGTCCTGTTGGAAATCCGCTATTTCAGTACCTATAATTTTGTCGGTCGTCGCATAGACGGTTACGAACAGCCTATCGCCATCCTGACGCGCGAAGCAGCCGCTGCTTTGAAAAAAGCGAGCGATGAACTGCTGCCTCTCGGTTACCGTCTGAAAATTTTCGATGCTTACCGTCCGCAATCCGCTGTCAATCATTTTGCCCGTTGGGCGAAGGCTACGGATGATACGTTGATGAAGGCCTGTTTTTATCCGCAACTAAACAAATCGGTGCTGTTTTCCCGGGGTTTTATTGCTCACAAATCCGGGCACTCCCGGGGAAGTACGGTTGACCTTACCCTATTTGATATAAGCAGGGGAAGGGAAGTGGATATGGGGGGAAACTTTGATTATTTCGGAGCATTATCCCACCCGGATTATCAGGGTGTTACAGCAGAACAGCAGCGTATGCGGAAACTGTTGCGCGATGTGATGTTGCGCAACGGATTCAAGCCCTATGATAAAGAGTGGTGGCATTTTACCCTGCGTAATGAGCCCTTTCCAGCCACCTATTTCGACTTTCCGGTACATGCGGCTTCGGTAGGGAGGTAAGTCGGTCATTCCCGCTTTTTATGGCAGTTCCGAGCGGTCGGGTGAAAAAAATCGGCCACAGATGTTTTTTGTATTCGTTTTTTGCGGAAATTTGCAGCCGAAAAAATGAAAAAAATCGGAATTTGTCCTTATGTACCGTCACTACCCTCTGTTTCGTCCGTTGGCAGCCTATGTCTTCGGCATTGTTTCAGCCTGTTGGCTTTTCCCGGGCGGCACTCCGCTCCGGGGATCCGTATTTCTTCCTTTGTCCGTTGCCTTTATGCTTCTGTGCACGGCTCATTTCTTTTACGGGTACCGCAGCCGTCTTGCTTTCGGCCTGTTGCTTTTTCCTCTGTTTGCAGGTTTCGGTGTAATGTCTGTGCTCTCGCTTCCGCACGTCGGATTCCATCCGGAAATGGAGGATGGGGTGCGGGATTATGCGGCCTTCGTGGATGCGCCTCCGGATTGGAGAGCCTCCACTGTGCGCTTGCAGGTGAGAATCAGTCATTGCTGCCGTGATGGTCATTTTGTCCCTGTGAGGGAAAGGTGCCTGCTGAGTGTGGAACGGGATTCGGCATCCGAATGTCTGCAGTATGGGGACCGTCTGCTTTTCCGGGCGGACCTGAAGGAAGCGGCAGCTCCCCGGAACGAAGGAGAATTTGACTACAGACGCTATCTTTTCCGGAAAGGTATCCGCAGACAGTCGTATTTGCCTGCCGGGCATTGGAGCCGCCTGGAAGGCTGTGCAGGTTCTGCTTTGCTGCGTTGTACGTCCGTATGGAGAAGCAAGTTGACGGCCATTTTGGAAGAAAGTCATCTGGATTCCGATGCGAAGGGTCTCGCAGCGACTATGCTTTTAGGCAACGATGTCATGCTGGATCCGGAACTTTCCCAGGCCTATGCCAGGGGCGGAGTGAGTCACATTCTGTGTGTATCCGGCATGCATGTGGGCATATTATACCTGTTTTTGGACAGCATGCTGTTCTTTTTGAATGGGAAACAGTGGCAGCGTATGCTCAAACTGCTCCTGCTTCTGGCTTCCATATGGACGTACGCCTGCGTGGTGGCATTGTCTGCTTCTGTGGTCCGTTCTTCGGTCATGTTTTCATTTGTCTCTCTCGGAAAGATTTTCCGTCAGCAGGTCCGGACATACAATAGTCTGCTGACTTCCGCTCTGCTGATGTTGCTGTTGAATCCTCTGATGTTGTTTGAAATCGGTTTCCAGATGTCTTTCCTGGCTGTATGGGGAATCGTTTGGGTACAGCCTATGCTGGCAGAATGCTGGCAGCCGAAAAACCGGGTGATGTCTTATTTCTGGAATGTGTGGAGTGTCTCCATTGCCGCGCAATTGTTTACATCGCCATTGTCTGTCGCCTGTTTCCATCAGTTTCCGACTTATTTCCTGCTGTCCAACCTGATTGTGGTGGCCATTGCGCCCTGCCTCATCGGTGCTGCCCTTTTTTTTCTGGTTTTTTCATCTTTCCCCGGATTGTCCGTGGCGGCAGTATTCCTGCTTGAATTTCTGGCGCGGGTGATGAACTGGGGAGTCGTGCAGTTGTCTGCTCTTCCCGGTTCGTGCATACAGGGGCTCAGCCTGCTCCCTGTTCAGGTAGGGCTGCTGTATTTGTCGCTGCTGTTGCTGCTGCTGTCTGTCCAAGACCGGAATGCCGTCCGGCTCTGCTGGTTCATGGGCTGTTTTTCGGTTTTCCTGGCAAGCGGAGTGATCAGGCAGTGGCAGAATAGGCGTCTGTCGGAAATAGTGGTGTATGCGGTTTCCCATCATTTTGCTGCCCAGGTGTTTCTGCAGGGGGGAGGTCCTCTGTTTGTGGATGATGCGGAAACCTGGAATCAGGGAGGTATGGATTATTCCGTAAAAGGTCTTCAATATCGGAGGCAAGCTCTTTCGCCTCTGTTGGTCTGTAGCGACACGTTCTCCCGATCGTGGGTCCGGACCGGTGATTATCTGCTGTTTCAAAACCAGTCATTTTTCTTTGTGAAAAAACGTCTTTGGGCAGATACTTCCTGTCTTTTTTCTCCGGATTATCTGGTTCTCGGGGATAGTACGCCGTCCTCGCTACAGTCTGTTTTGCAATGCATCCGACCGAAAAAAGTGTGTGTGATGTCCGGTTGTTCCCGTTACAGAACGGAAAGGTGGAAGCAGGAGTGTCTCAGAGCCTCTTTGCCGGTCTGTTTTTTGGATGAAGAAGGAATGATCAAAATACCTATTGATTATCAATATGATGATAATATTAGGAAAAAAATTTGACAAAAAAAATGTTTCAGACAGTCCGTTGTATTTATTTTTTGATTACCTTTGTATCCTGAAAATTAATACTGCGAAAACAAAACACAAGCAAAATAATGAAACAAGGTAAAATTTTAGCCATCAATCCGGGTGCTACTTCCACCAAGGTCTCCATTTATGAAGGTGAAAATGAAGTGTTCACCGAGAACATCAAACATCCGTTGGAAGAAATTCAGAAATATGCGGAGGTGGCCGATCAGTTTGACTATCGCAAACAGACAATTTTGGACATGCTCGGTCGTCACGGTGTCGGCAGCAGCGACATTGCTATTGTAATCGGTCGTGGCGGACTGACCCGTCCGTGCGAATCCGGAACCTATCGTGTCAATGAACTGATGAAGCAGGAGTGTCACGAAGGCGTGCAAGGCAAGCATGCCTGCAACCTGGGCGCTTTGATTGCGGACAGCATTTCCAAGGATTTCGGTCTGAAGGAATCCTATATCGCAGATCCCGGAATTGTGGACGAACGTCCCGATTTTACCAAAGTGACGGGTCATCCGGTCTTTGATCTTGATCCGAAGCGGGAAGGTGTCATCTGGCATTGCCTGAATCAGAAAATGACGGCTAAATTGTATGCCCGCGAACTGGGCAAGAAATATGAGGATCTCAACCTGATTATCGCTCACCTCGGAGGTGGGGTTTCTGTTGGTATCCATAATCACGGACGTGTGGTGGAAGTCAACCGTGCCCTTTGCGGTCTCGGACCTTTCTCGCCTACCCGTGCCGGTTCCATTAACGCCAGCAAACTGGTGGATGTGTGCTTCAGTGGCGAATACACCAAGGAGAAAGTAAAGAAGATGATCACAGCCGAAGGTGGTTTTGTGGCTTATTCCGGAACCAATGACTCTCTGTATGTTGAAAATCTCGCCCTGTCCGGTGATCCGAAAGGAAAAATGCTGGTGGACGCCTTCTGTTACCAGGTAGCTTTGGAAATAAGCCGTTTGGCCGCTGTTGTCAAAGGTAAGGTGGATGCCATCCTGCTGACCGGCGGTATCGCTTACAGCAAACCTTGGATGAAGCAGATTACCGAACAGGTGGATTGGATTGCCCCTGTCAAGGTTTACAAAGGTGAAAACGAAATGCTTGCCTTAGCCATGTGTGCCAACGAAATTCTCAACGGTGCGCAACCTAAGGAGTACAAATAAGCCATTTCATTCATACGTAGAAAAGGGGGCGTCTCTGAGAGACGCCCCCTTTTCTGTGTGGGGAGAGGACTTCCCCTGACTTTTTTCCGGACGCAGTCCGGAAACTTTGTCGTTTTATTCCGTAGGAAGGGACTTGAATCCCAATCCCATGATTTCGCTGCTTTCCACCACGTTGATGAACGCGTTAGGGTCCATATAGCGCAGATTGCTTTTCAGTTTGACCAGTTCGGAACGGTTCAGGGTGACATAAATCATCTTGCGTTCGGCTCCCTGATACAGGCCGGTGCCTTTGAAACAGGTGCCTCCACGTTCGAGATCGTGAATGATGAAATCGCTTACTTCCTGAATGTGGTCGGTGATGATGAATGCGGTTTTATAGCTCTTGACACCATCAATGACAAGGTCAATGAATTTGCTTTCCACCACAATCAGCAGTATGGAATAAATCGGAAGACGGATCTGCTTGAAGGCAACGAAGGTGGTTAAAGTGATGCAGGAATCTACAATCAGGGTGAGGGTTCCGAGCGAAATCTTGGTATATTTGTGCAGTGTCATGGATATGATATCACTTCCTCCGGATGTGGCTCCGGATTTGAAAATCATTCCGATGGCAATTCCGTATATAGCACCGGCCACCAAGGTGTTGAGGAAGTAATCCGGAATGAAGTAGTGGTTGCTTTCCGGTATGCGGACCAAGGTGTGCAGAAAGGATGCATCACAATCGGAAACGTCTGTCAGTATGCCATCGTGTATGATGGGGTTGTATCCCCACAAGGATTCCAGCAGCCAGGTCGCTCCAAAAATCAGAAAAGTGCTGACGATGGTTTTTGCTCCGAATTTAGGTCCCAATATCCAGGTACCTATAAGCAATAGGGGAATATCCATGCAGATGGCGTAAAAGCTGATGCGCCACGGCCATACGGTATTCAGTACGTTGGCCAGACCGTAGGTTCCTCCAGGAGCCATCAGGTATGGATTGACAAACAGTACGTCGCCTACGGCAAAAAGAACGCTGCCCAACAATACGTAAAAATAGGCCAGCATCTGGGTTTTGATTTTTTCTTTTTTTAGCAGTTTCACTTTGTTAAAATATTGATTTATAATTGTTTTTTGTTTAAATAAATGGGAATGGAATTTTTTGCAAAAGTACTAAAAAAATGCGTTGCAGATAGTAAAACATATTGAAAAAATGCGTACCTTTGCAGCCATTGGAAAAATGGCATTTTTACGTAGGATAAACAACCATACTGTATGTATAAAATAGTTGAAAAAAGACGTCTGGCAGATGATACTTTTCTGATGGTAGTGAAGGCACCCCGTATTGCGTCGTCTGCACTTCCGGGTCAGTTTCTCATAGTGAAGATGCACGAAAAAGCAGAACGGATTCCATTGACTATCTGTGACTATGATAGTTGCAGAGGAGTTGTTACTTTGGTGTTTAAAGTGGTCGGACGTTCCACTCGCATCATGTCGGAAATGGAGACGGGTGATGTTTTTCTGGATGTGGTCGGTCCGCTTGGGAAACCTTCAGAATGGGTGTCGCTTCCGGATGAGGAACTTCGCAGACGCCGTTTCGTATTTGTCGGAGGCGGTGTGGGTGTGGCTCCGGTTTATCCTCAGGTGAAATATCTGCATGCCCATGGCGTGGAGGCGGATGTGATCATTGGAGCCAAGACGCGTTCTCTTCTGATTCTGGAAAATGAGTTGCGTTCGATTTGTCGTTTGATAGTGACTACGGACGATCATACGTCCGAACGTGGCGGTTTTGTCACAGACGTGCTCAGGGAAGAAATTGAAAGTGGCCGTCAGTATGACGAAGTCGTAGCCATCGGTCCGATGGTGATGATGAAGTATGTTGCCCGTCTGTCAGGAGAATATGGCCTTCCGTGTACGGTAAGCCTGAATTCGATGATGGTGGACGGCACCGGAATGTGTGGAGCCTGCCGGGTGAAAGTGGACGGGAAAACCCGCTTTACCTGTGTGGACGGTCCCGAATTTGACGGGCACAAGGTGGATTTTGACCTTGCCATGAAACGCCAGGCCATGTATGACTCTGTCGAGGGTCGCAAACAATTGGAAAAGGAAGAAGCCGAAGAGGGTCATCAATGTTTTGTGGGCGGTGTTACATCCGAAAGCGCGGAAAATAAATCGAGAATTCCCGTAAGGGAACAGCCCGCCGGAATCCGCCGGCATAATTTCAAGGAAGTCTGTTTGGGATACAATGAGGAAGAAGCCGTGCTGGAAGCCAGGCGTTGCCTGCATTGTAAAAATCCCCAATGCGTAAAGGCCTGTCCGGTCAATATCGCCATTCCGGATTTCGTTTCCAAGATTGCGGAAGGTGATTTGGAGGCTGCAGCCCGGATTATTCACAGGGATTCTGCGCTTCCGGCCGTTTGCGGAAGGGTCTGTCCTCAAGAATCCCAGTGCGAGGGTAGCTGCGTGTTGCTGAAAAAACAGCAGCCCATCGCCATTGGCAAGCTGGAACGCTTTGTGGGAGACTGGTCCCGCAAAAACAAATTGACATTAGAGCAACCTGCGGTCAAGCGTCCGTATCGGGTAGCCGTAATCGGAAGCGGTCCCGCCGGTCTGACCTGTGCCAAAGAGTTGCTGGTGAAAGGATATCAGGTAACCGTATTTGAAGCGCTTCACGCCTTGGGCGGAGTGCTGGCTTACGGAATACCATCTTTCCGTCTGCCCAAGGATATTGTGGCGGACGAAGTGGAAAATGTGCGTCGTATGGGAGCTGTATTCGAACGCAATGTCGTCGTCGGAAGAACGGTGTCCATTGACGAATTGATTGAAAAAGAGGGATTTGATTCTGTTTTTGTGGGGACCGGTGCCGGTTTGCCGAATTTTATGGGCATCCCTGGTGAAAATCTTTGCGGAGTGGTATCTGCCAACGAATTTTTGACAAGAAACAATCTTTTGTTTTCCTATAAAGACGGTTATGATACTCCCAATTTCGTAGGCAAGAAGGTGGTTGTGGTCGGTGGCGGCAATGTCGCCATGGATGCGGCCCGTACCGCTTTGCGTTTGGGTGCCGAAGTGACGGTGGTGTACCGTCGTTCGGAGTCAGAATTACCGGCCCGCGTGGAGGAAGTGCATCACGCCAAGGAGGAGGGAGTGAATTTCTGTCTGCTTTGCAACCCCGTGGAAGTGTTGGGTGATGAGCGGGACTGGGTCCGTGCCGTCCGTTGCGTCCGTATGGAATTGGGCGAACCCGATGCATCCGGCCGTCGCCGTCCGGTGGCATTGGAAGGTTCGGAATTTGATTTGGAAGCCGACATGCTCATAGTATCCATAGGCACTTCTCCCAATCCGCTGATTCGTACAACCACTCCAGGACTGGCTGTCAATCGCTGGGAATGCATTGAAGCCGCCGACGAAACCGGACAGACCTCCCGGGAGGGCGTCTTTGCGGGAGGCGATGCCGTCAGTGGAGCGGCTACCGTGATACTGGCCATGGGAGCAGGGAAAAGGTCAGCCCAAGCCATAGACGACTATCTTTGCAGGAAATATCATATTTAAATGTAGCAAATCTGGATCATGAATATAGACATTGAACCCATCATTGAAAATCTGAACGGAAACAACGAGTCCAAGGAAGAACATCCTGCGGATGCATTGGAGACCCTTGCTGAGTCTGTCGCTCATCCGGCATCCGTTCCGGAAACACCGGAAGCTGTAGCCGAAGCACAGCGTATATCCGAGGAAAAGAAAGCGGAAGCGGATACGGGATCCCCCATTATTTCGCTGAAGAACGTAGATATTTGCCAGAAAGGCATACTGATTCTGTCGGATGTCAACCTGACTGTAAAGAAGGGCGAACTGGTATACATTGTCGGTAAAACCGGTTCAGGAAAGAGCAATCTGTTGAAATTGCTGTACGGAGAAGTTCCTCCCGCCAAAGGTGAAGCTACGGTTGCCGGTTTCGATATGGTCGGCATCAATACGAAAAAAAATCAGTCTTTGCGCCGCAAATTGGGCATAGTCTTTCAGGACTTCCAGTTGCTGCACGACCGGAGTGTGTACGAAAACCTCAAATTCATTACCAAGGTTACCGGATGGAAAGACAAGGACAAACGCGACGATCGCATCATGGAAGTACTGGACAGAGTCGGATTGAAAACGAAGGGACACAAAATGCCCCATCAGCTTTCCGGAGGCGAACAGCAGCGTGTCTGCATTGCCCGGGCATTGGTCAATTATCCCGAACTCATTCTGGCAGATGAACCTACCGGAAATCTGGATCCGGAAACGTCCTATGATATTTTCCAGTTGTTTAAGGAAATCAGCGAGCAGGGAACACCTGTGTTGATAGCAACACATGATTATTTGATTGTCGATAAGATTCCGGCCCGTGTATTATTTATTGAAAAAGGAAAAGTGATTTGATAATGAGCCAGCTTTCCATACTGATACCCATCTACAATCACGATACCGTTGATTTTGTCAAGGATTTGTACTGCCAATCCGTGGAGGCTGGCATATTGTTTGAAATTCTGGTTTTTGACGATCAGTCCGATCCGGAGTACAAGGAAAAGAACGCCATACTGTCAACCCTTCCCAATGTGAAGGTGCTGAGTCTGCCTTCCAAGGCAGGCCGTTCCGTGGCAAGAAATTTTCTGGCTGCACAGGCTCAGTATGACTATTGCCTGTTTTTGGATTGTGATTCCGAAACAGTGGACAATCAGTACATCAAAAGATATCTTCCCTATTGCAATGGGGACAGGGTAGTGGTGTGCGGAGGTACGGCATACCGTACGGAAAAACCGGATAATGATTCTTTGCTTCGATGGACATACGGAGTCCGTTGTGAGGTGCGTTCGGCAGCCGAACGTTCCAAAAGTTCGAATTCCCAATTTTCAACATTCAATTTTTTAATACATAGGGAACTGTTTCTGTCAATACGTTTCAACGAATTGCTGAAAAACTACGGACACGAAGATACTCTTTTCGGTTTTGAACTGCGTAAACGGGGAATCGTCGTTGATCATATCGACAATCCGCTATATCACGTAGGAATAGACACGAACAGAGTTTATCTGGAAAAAACCCGTCAAGGCGTTGAAAATCTCAAGCTGTTGTTGGAACAGTATCCCGACAAAGACATTCTCGTCCGGGGCATACGCCTGCTGCATTACTACCGGTTTTTCCAAAAATTTCACCTGACGCTGCTGCTTTTTGTCTTTTTTTATCTGTTCAAGCATCCCATACTGCACAATCTGAACGGACGTCATCCGAGTATGTTTTTGTTCAATCTGTATAAATTGGGTTATCTTTGTGGATTGAAATACATGAAAATCTGAATAATATACAATCTTTAGCCGTCGTTGTCCCCTTCGCAGCACAGCCATTCCTATTCCCACTCGAAAATAGCTTTTGCCCACCTTTGTTTTGATTGTTTTTTCACTTCCCAAGCCGAAAACCTTCCAAAAAAAGGCGGAGAGTGTAACGGTTTTGTTCAAAAAAGGGGTAATAACAGGGCTGATAGGGGTCCGAATATGGCCATAAATACGTGAAAGACAGTGCGGATAAAAAAAGTTGTTTT
>JAZLLH010000027.1:0-10525 GCA_045598025.1 Bacteroidales bacterium
CCAGCATCTATGTGCACCTTGATGACCATATCGGCCATTATGTAAAAATCTTGCTGGACGAGATCTTTGGAGAAGAAAACTTCAAAAATGATATCGTGTGGAGAAGTACAGCTTCTCATAACGATTCAAACAAAAGCTACAGTAGTGTTTCTGACCATATATATTTCTACTCAAAATCTGAGAATTCGACATACAATATTCAGTATAAGCCTTACTCCGAGGAATATATTGATAGCGAATGGAAAGAACTCCCCTCTGGGAGATATTATAAGTCAGAAAACATGCTTGACCCCCAATTGAAAATGCAGGCATATGACTTTCATGGAACAACTGCAAGATGGAGAACAACCATTGATAAATTTGAAGAATTGTGGAATGCTCCACAAACAGAAGTCCCCAATAGCCATGGAAGGATCAAATTAGGGAAAGACGGAAAACCCATTAAACGTTGTAGGATTGTATTCTTAGACGAATTGCCTGGAGTGCCAATTAGCGACAATTGGAACGACATTGCATATGTCGCAGGAAGATCTGAAGAGCGAGTCGACTATTCCACCCAAAAACCCGAGGCCCTTTTGGAGCGCATTATCAAAGCCAGCAGCAATGAGGGTATGATGGTGGCCGATTTCTTTGGCGGTAGTGGCGTGACAGCGGCTGTGGCACATAAGTTAGGCCGACACTTTATCCACAACGACATCGGCATCAACAGCATACAGACCACCCGCGACCGCCTGTTGGCAGCTGGAGCCAGCTTCGACATGATGGAGGTGAAGGACGGTGTATCGCTCTATCGCAACCCCATACAGACCATGGAAAAACTGAAGAGCCTGATTCTCGGACTGCGCAACGAGGACAAACTCGACAAGTTCTGGGAAGGCAGCATCCACGACAGCCGCCATGGCATGATGCCTGTGTATCTGCCCAACCTGATGGACGGCACCACCCGACTGCTGGACCGTCCGCTGATGAACCGCATTCTGCACGAGGCCATGCCCGACTTGCCCACCGATGTGAAAAGAGTGGTGGTGTATTATATCGACATCACCGACAAGCAGGATATCGAGGCCTTTATCCGCGAGAACAACGATGCCTCTTTGGCCGAAGTGGAATTGCGCGACTTGAAGCAGGTGCTGGACCATGTGGTGGTGGAAGATGAGGTGGATTATACCCTTCAACAAACCACCGATGGATTGCTCCCATGCTGGGAAGTGCGCATCGACAGCTTTCATAGCGACCGTGTGTGCCGCAAGATTGAAGAATACAACCACAAGACCAAGGCTCAGGCCCTATCCAAAGACAAGACATTCAATCCTATCTGCATTAGCGAAGAAGGATTGGAAACCATAGAATGGATCTCGGTCGATTGCACCACCGCTGACAAGACTGCCCCATGGCATAGCGATGCCGAAATCAAGATCGACCGACTGGGCTATGTGATTGAGAACGGCAAGAAAACCTCAAACTTCTGGAACGGCTGCATCCGCACCGAAGAAAAACCCCTCCGCCTCAAAATCCGCAACATCTGCGGCGATGAGACCAAGGTGGAATGCATGGATAAATAGGGAATTTTTTTCCCCTTTTTTGTTCTGAAGGTATTGTTTTTTTGTTTAATTTTGTAAATTCAAATTCCGGAAGGGCAATCAAGCGGATTCTTTGTCTTTCTTGGAAACATACAAATTGAATTTCGAATCCGTGCAATTAAATTTTCTTTATGATGAAAAAAATCTATGTTCTTTTCTTTTTGGCAGGTTCTAAAATTTAACTTTCCTTTGATTTTCGGACAAGACAGCGAACCTGCTTGAACCGTTTTGCCCAAAAATTGATTTTGCAAAATTACAATTTATAAGAATATCTTCGTTATAACATGCTTTTCAGAAAAAATTGAAAAATATTTTCAGCGGTGGAGGAAAGGGCACAAAAAAAGAGGATGTCCTAAAAGGTACTCTCTTTTTCATGCCTTTTTCTTTCTTTTACATTGATATTTTGTTTATCTTTGCAAACCGTTTTTAGCGGAAGGTTAAACAGGTAATATAATATTGTATATCAAAAGAATATATACGTTATGAGCGAAAACAACGAAAAATTATTTTCGGAATTTCCGGAAATCAGCACAGAAGCATGGGAGGCCGCCATTGAAAAAGACCTCAAAGGAGCAGACTACAACAAGAAACTGGTTTGGAAAACCGATGAAAACTTTGTCGTGAAACCCTATTACAGAACGGACGATCTCCGGGATCTGGAATACCTTTCCTCTCAACCCGGACAGTTCCCTTACGTCCGCGGCAATCAGAAGGACTCCAACGACTGGAAAATCGTGGAACACATTCCCGCCACCTGCCCCACAGAAGCCAACCGTATGGCCAAAGAGTGCACTGCCAAAGGTGCCGATGCCGTTGTTTTCACTGTAGAAAAAGTGGAGAACACTCAGGATTTGGAAAAACTCCTGAACGGGCTGGATTTGCAAAAGACCACAGTCTACTTCGACCGGGCCTGCTGTTTTGTCCGTTTCAGCGGAGTGCTGTGCGAATGGGCACAGGCACACCCTCAGGAGGCTGCACAACTGCAGGGAGCCCTGCTGTTTGACCCCATCATGAACATGTTGCAGCAAGGCCATTTTTACAAGGATAAGGAAGCTGATCTGGCCGCCACTTTCGAAGGAATGAACAGACTGATGAAAGCCGCGCCGAAATTCCGTCCGCTCTGTGTCAAGGGAAATGTGTTCGGGAACTGCGGATCCACCCTGGTTCAGGAAGTGGCCTACAGCCTCGGCATCGCCAGCGAATACATGGCCTACGCTACCGACCACGGCATGTCTGCAGACACGGCAGCAGCCCATCTGCAATTCACCTTTACCATAGGTTCCGATTACTTCATGGAAATAGCCAAACTGAGAGCTGTCCGCCTGCTGTGGGCAACCATCGCAGCCCAATACGGCCTGAACAACAGAGAAAACGGCAAAATTGAATTACTGAGCATCGCTTCCTCCTGGAACAAGACCCTGTACGATGCCCACATCAATATTTTGAGAAATACCACGGAAGGCATGTCGGCCGCCATCGGCGGAGCCAGCGCCATCGCCTTGCACCCCTTTGACGAAGCCTATAAGGTTTCGGATGAATTCTCCCGCCACATTGCCAGGAATTCTCAAATCATCATGAAGGAAGAATCCCATTTCGACAAGGTAGTTGATCCGGCAGCCGGTTCCTATTACTTGGAGAATCTGACCAATTCCATCATCGAACAGGTATGGACACTCTTCCGGGAGACGGAAAAAGCGGGCGGAATCATCGAACTGGGACTGAAAGGCGAAATCAAAACCGCCGTTGAGGCCTCCTGCCAGAAACGGAACACACAGATTGCTACCCGCAGACGTACCATTTTGGGAACCAACCAATACCCCAATCTTGGAGAAAACGTTTCCGCCAAAGTGGAATGCACAAACAATGAAAAATTTGCCGGACTCCAAGCCTACAGAGGAGCCATTCCGTTTGAAGAATTGCGGCTGCAGACCGAAAAATGGGCCCAGATTCACGGCGGGAAACCCAAAGTATTTCTTTTCAAAATCGGCAACCTTGCCATGCGTCAGGCCCGCGCGGGTTTTGTCACCAACTTTTTCGGCTGTGCCGGATATGAAATTGTGGAAACAGCCGGTTATGCCACCCCTGCCGATGGAATGAAAGATGCCCTGGCATCGGGAGCAGCCATTGTTGCTGTATGCAGTTCTGACGAAGAATATCCGGTGTATGCTCCGGAAATCATCGCAAGTGTCAAACAGCAGCAGCCGGAAACCATCTGCATCATTGCCGGTAATCCGACGGAAAGCATAGACGCTCTCAAAGCTGCCGGTGCGGAGGATTTCATTCACGTGCGCACCAACATTCTGGAAAGCCTTACAGCTTATAACCAACGCATCTTAAAATAATTTCAACGGGAGGGGGATACCCGAATCCCCTCCCCTTCAAATTGCAAACTCCATGCTACACGCCATTTTCATCCTCGGAGTCATCGGCATTGCAGCCGCTGTTGTCTTATACTTTGTATCTCAAAAGTTCAAAGTGGAAGAAAATCCCAAGATAGAAGAAATTGCGGAAGTTCTACCGGGAGCCAATTGCGGCGGATGCGGATATGCCGGCTGTCACGCTTTGGCCGAGGCCATCGTCAAAGACGGGACAACCAATGGGAAAAATTGCACCGATAAGGCAGCTTATGCCAAAGCAGCTGCCATTATGGGTGAAACCGCGAGTGAAACCGCGCCCCAAAAAGCCGTACTGCGTTGCAACGGAGGTTGCCAAAACGCCCCGGCCAAATATCATTACGATTCAGCCCAAACCTGTGCATACGCCCAGATGCTGGTGGCCGGCGAAAGCGGATGCGCTTTCGGTTGCTTCGGTTTTGGAGATTGTGCACGGGCCTGCGGTTTCGGAGGCATCCGCATCAATCCGGAAACCGGACTTCCCACCTTTGACCGGCAATTGTGCGTAGCCTGCGGTTCCTGTGCCAAGGCATGTCCGAGACAGCTCATTGAAATCCGTACCCTTGTCAACAACGGCATCGTATGGGTAGCCTGTAAGAACCAGGACAAGGGCGGAGAGGCAAAAAAGAACTGCTCTTCTGCCTGCATCGGATGCAAAAAGTGTGAAAAAAACTGCCCGAACGCTGCCATTACCGTAGAAAACAATCTGGCACACATTGATGATGAAAAGTGCAGCGGTTGTGGAATCTGTCTGGAAGGATGTCCCACAGGCGCCATACATAAAGCCATGTTCTAAATGAAATACAAAGAATTCAACTCTTCTTTTTTCGTTCAAAACCGTCGGAAACTGACGGCCCTGCTGCCGTCCCGTTCTGTCGCCATCATAGTATCCAACGATGAAATGCCGGATTCCGGAGATGAGGTATTCCCTTTTCACCAGAACCCGGATTTTTTCTATATGTGTGGTATTGATCAGGAGAAAAGCATATTGCTACTTTGTCCCGATCATCCCAATCCCGACTGTCGGGAAATCCTGTTTCTTTTGCAGACCAACCCTACCATTGAAGTGTGGAACGGTTATAAATACACTCAGGAACACGCCCGCCGTGTTTCAGGCATACAGAATATCCGTTGGCTGGAAGAATTCGATACGACCTTGAAGGAAGTAATGTTTTCATCGGACACGGTATATCTGGACATGGAGGAAGAAATCCGTTTCAGCACCGAGGTCGAAAAACAAAGCCTGCGTTTCTGCCGTCAGATGCAGCAGCAATTTCCTCTGCATGCTTACCGCCGGCTCGCTCCCCTCGTACACGACATGCGAATTCGCAAGGAACAGACAGAAATCGACTACATAGAAAAAGCCGCAGATATTGCCGGGCATGCCTTCGAACGCATGGCCAAGGCCTTGCATCCGGGCGTCATGGAATACGAAATAGAAGCCGAAATGACCTGCGAATTTCTCAGACGGGGTGCTTCCGGCCACGCTTTCTCCCCCATTGTCGCAGCCGGGAAGGATAGTTGCGTACTGCATTACATTAAAAATGATAAAGAGTGTAAGGACGGGGATCTGCTGCTGTTGGACTTCGGCTGCCGTTACGGAAATTATAACAGTGACATCAGCCGCACCCTGCCGGTCAACGGACATTTTTCGCCCCGGCAACGTCAGGTCTACGAAGCCTGTCACCGCATCTACACCGAAACGAAAAAACTGTATGTGCCGGGCATGACCATCAACAAACTGAACCGAAAGGTATGGGAAATGATGGAAAAAGAACTGATGGCACTCGGACTCTTCACTCCCGAAGACGTTGCCGCCAACGGAGGAGATTCCCTGCCGCTCATCCGTCGGTATTACATGCACAACATCGGCCATTTCCTCGGATTGGATACCCATGATGTAGGGAACCGGGACGTTGTGTTTGAAACAGGTATGGTTGTCACCTGTGAACCGGGTATTTATATTGCAGACGAAGGCATAGGGGTCCGTATAGAGACCGATATGCTGGTAGCCGATACCCCTGTTGATTTAGGTACATCCATTCCTTCGGAGGCCGATGCCGTAGAACAAATCATGCAAGAAAAAAAGTAATACAACCAATACCCATTCTCTATCCATGAAAAAAGCCGTATTCTTTTTATTGTCTTTCTGCTTTGCGTGGACATTATCCGCTCAGCAGGTAAATGAGAAAACAGCCCGGACCGTTGCAGAAAATTTCTATACACAACGGCAACTCAAAAAAAGCGGATCCGGACTCAGCCTTTATAGTGTTTGCAAGGACGAAGGACTGCAGAAATCGGCAGGCCGTACCTACTATTACGTCTTCAAGGACGGAGAAAACGGTTTTGTCATCGTTTCAGGCGACCAGCGCATCACCCCCATTCTGGCTTACTCCACCACTGACGGTTTCGACACCACCGGCATGCCGGACAACCTGCAATGGTGGCTGAACAGTTACAGGGAACAGATAGACTATACTTTAGACGCATACAATGCGGAACAGATTTCCGCCCATGCACTATGGGAACTCTACGAAGAAGGGACTGTAACGGTGATCAAGGGAACTTCCGCCGTTTCCCCCTTGGTGGAAACCCACTGGAATCAGACCCACCCTTTCAACCTTCTATGTCCCTATGACAGCTATCAGCAAACCCGCTGTCCTACCGGATGCGTAGCAACTGCCATGGCCCAGATTCTGAAATTTTGGAACTATCCGAAAAAGGGTCTCAGTTCCCATACCTATTCCCATAGCAAATATGGAAATCTGAGTGCCAATTTCGGGAACACGACCTACGATTGGAACAATATGCCCAACAACTGCACGAACGGCAGCAGTACGACAGCACAAACAGCTGTTGCAACCCTGATGTACCACTGCGGTGTCAGCGTAGATATGGATTACACTCCCACTTCAAGCGGAGCTGTCACCCTAATGACAGATGCACAGGTCAACTATTTCGGATTCTGCGACGCCCGCACGGCCCTGATGCGATATTTCGGGTGCGATACTGTCATAGGTCTGTATAGAGAAGATTACTATGATTCGACCAATACCTCAACCCTCAGCAGATGGACCAATCTGCTGAAAAACGAATTGAATGCAGGACGTCCTATTCTCTATGCGGGAACCGGAAGCGCCGGAGGTCATGCCTTCGTCTGTGACGGATACGATGCCAACGGAAATTTCCACATGAATTGGGGATGGGGAGGCACTTCCGACGGATATTTTGTCATTACGGCCTTGAATCCCGATGCCCTCGGAACCGGTGGAGGAAGCGGTGGTTTCAATTACAATCAACGCGCCCTTTTCGTTACGGCCTATGCCGACACCACCAGTTACGATCTTCGTCTGGCCTCCGCCCTGCGTATCAACAAGGATACCATTGCTACCGACTCCACGCTCAGAATCACGGCGAAAATCGCCAATTCCGGTAAAAACACTTACGTCGGAACCTTCGGACTGGCACTATACACCGCAGCCGGCGAACTGGTCGAATACATAGACGAAACCAGCCAGCGGACGCTGAGCGCCGGGACTTCTGCCGAATTGTCATTTTCGTCCTTGAATTCAGGATTATACCAAAGCGGAAAATACTATGCCGTCGTATACTACAAAGTGTCCAACCGATGGAGAGCTGTTGCCGACGGAAACTACACCAACCGTATTCCGTTCTTCCTTTTGGGCAATGGAAATTTCAAATTGGATCTTTACGGAGCACTGCACATTTCTGCCAATCCCGTCACTTACAACACCCCGTTCCGTTTCTCGGATTCTCTGGCCAATTTTGGAAAGGAAAGTTTCAACGGACTGGTCGCTATTGCCATTTACGAAGCCACTTCCAATGAATGTCTCACGATTTCCGGAACCCGACAGCTCAACCTCGGACCCAACTATTACAGCAACCTGACTTTTGAAATTGCTGCCTTGCCCGGCATGACCAACGGAAAATACTACGGCGCCATCGTATATTCCGTCAACAACGGAAATACTTGGAATATTGTGAATGGGCAAAGACATCCCAACAACGTGAATTTCACCGTGACCGGTGGACCGGAATTGAAACTGTACAGCAAATTGAATATCAGCAAAAGCACCGTGCCGGAAAATTCCCCGTTCCAGATTCACGTCAATATTGCCAACGTGGGAGCCGGCACCTTCAACGGAAGCTATGCCATGCTCATTTTCAATGATAGAGGAGATGAACTCATTGCCCCTATGGAAATCAAAACCAATCGGCAACTGGCATCCAATTACTATGACTCCGTCATTTTCTCCACTGTCGGCATGGAAGAACTGGAAAAAGGGAAAACATACAACGCCGTGGTATACTATCAGTTGAAAGGTGACAGCATGTGGAACAGAGTCGGTGATTTCAAGAGTTACAGCAACGTGGTCAGTTTCAAAGTGGGAGAACCCGAAAATCAAACCTACGAATTAAAGCTCTATAGCCAACTGATTATCAACAAGAAAACAGTTGTTGCCGGCGAAGGATTCACCATTGCCGTGGCCATTGCCAATTTCGGCAAGAAGACTTACAGCGGCGAACTGGCCATGGGTATATTTGACAGCCAAGGCGAATATATCTGCCTGATGGACAGCAAAAATGAAGAGCTGGAAGGCGGATACTACGATTCCATCGTATTCTCCACCAAGGGAATGAAAAACCTGACCCGTGGTTTGTATTATGCGGCTGCGCTTTATTTGGATGAAAACGACGGCAAATACCATCTCATTGCCGACGGCAATTACAAAAACCTTTTGAGTTTTAACGTTACAGGTAACCTTGATGTAAACGAATACAGTAACATGACCTGCGCTCCCTATCCCAATCCGACCTCTGACAAGGTATTCCTCGAATTGAAGGAAAACTGTCGCGTGGACGTATTGGATGCAGACGGACGCCTGCTGGACAGGCAGCAACTTGAAACAGGCAAAAATGTAGTGAACCTGGAATCCTACAGCAACGGCATCTACCTGATTTCCGTACAAAACAAAGAAGGTCTCCGCAGTACTTTCCGGTTGATAAAAAAATAAAAAAGTTACACCCTCAGGAATCAGGCGCATGTACCACAGGGAACAGCACATATCATATTGTCTTATAGTGATTTATTCACTTATCATGCTGCATATGTCCATTCCCCATCACCATGCGTATGAAGGAGAAAATGAAATTTTTGAAGCATGCGAACATCAGGATTGCGATGAACACGAAGATGCCTTCCATGTACACCACATTCCCCAGCACGAACCTTCCCAACTGCAGGAAGTCGTCAAACATATGATTTTCATCTCCTTGAACCAGACGGCAATGGATGTCGAATGGAGTGATGAAGATACGGAAGCGAAATCATCGGAATCGGGCATTGCGATGTACATAAAAGATCCTCCCCGAATACCGGATACCTGTCTGAAAAAAACGATTTTCCGCGGACCTCCTGCCTTGGTTTGAACTCTCTTTGTATTATTTGCATCCGGATTGGATGCCAGTTCAAACCAGATTATCAGGAAAAAAATGAATCATATTACAAAATCAGTCTGGGCCGTATTGTGCCTGCTTGTTATGGTATCCTGCCATGAAAAGCCAGGACACGAAGCCCAACATGAAGAAGAACACCATCATCACGAAGCCTGCGAGCACGAGCACGAGCACGAACACGAAGCCGTTCTGCAACTGACGGCCTACAGTAAGCATTGGGAAATATATGCGGAAGCTGAGCCTTTTTCTACGGAAAAGGTGTCCGAAATGCGAATTCACGTCACCCGGGTAGAAGACTTCAAACCAATGACAGAAGGCGCACTGGACGTACAACTTTCAATGGAAGGAATGCGCTACCGGCAGCATATCAAAACTCCGGAAGAACCGGGTATTTACCACCTGCACATTCGGCCTAAAAAGGCCGGAAAAGCCGTATTGAGTTTCGTTTTCGGGAACGACACTTTGGAAATCAAAGGGTTGAAAGTATTTGAAGAAGCCCACGAAGCTGCCCACGAAGCCGAAGAACATCAGATCAAAAGCAGCAATGCTGCCGTTTTTACCAAAGAACAGAGTTGGAAATCGGATTTTGCCACAGAACTGTGTGAAATCGGAACTTTCGGACAGGTCATCCGGACCATGGGACAAGTGGAACCTGCTCAAAATGAAGAGCAGGTGATTGTTGCGCCCAACAGCGGCCTTCTGTGTTTTGCCTCCTCGGAAATCACGGAAGGCAGGAATGTCGCTTCCGGACAAGAACTCTTTCTTCTGGACGGAAGCGGAATAGGCAACGACAACACGGCTCTGCGTTATCGGCAGGCAGAAAACGAATACCGCCTGGCCAAAGCAGAATATGAGCGCAAGCAATCCCTGGCCGAAAGCAAAATCATTTCGGAAAGTGAATTGCTGAAAGCACAAGCCGAATTCAAGAATGCTGAAAACGTGTATACAGACTACAGCAAGAACTTCCGGGCCGGAAAAACCAGAGTAAAATCGCCTATCAACGGCCATGTGCGGCAGATTTTCGTACAAAACGGGCAATATGTGGAAGCCGGACAGAAAAGAGCCGTCGTTTGC
>JAZLLH010000028.1:0-16731 GCA_045598025.1 Bacteroidales bacterium
TGATGTACGCCATGCAGCGGCTCAGCCTGAACGGACGGGCGGATTTCCGCAGACGTTACCTCAAAATGCAGAAACCGGCCGGTGAACTGGAAGCCTTGGCTGCAACGGTCCGGGATTGCGGGGCCTTGTGTCAGGCAGGAGAAAAATTGATGCAGCTGCAGTCTGCCTTGCTGCAGCAACTGGAGGGTTTCCCGGAAAGTGTGTATCGTCTGGATTTGCAGCAGTTGGTAAGGGAAACCGGAAATCTTCAATTTTTGGACATTAAATAAGATAAATGGGAAAATTCATACGGAAAAGGTTGGGATACGGATTGTTGGTGATGTGGGGCGTTTTTACCCTCATCTTCTGTCTGTTTTCGGTTCTTCCCGGCGATTCGGCCGTGATGACCATGGGGCAGCGTACCGATCTCGGTTCGGTGGAAGCCGTCCGCAGAGAATTGGGATTGGACCGTCCCCTGCATATCCGATACCTTTCTTATGCCAACGATTGTCTGCCACTTTCCTTCCACAAGGTGAAGGATGCGGAAAGTCTGTTCTACCTGGATACATCCAAGTACAAGGCCCGCTCTCTTTTCCGCATGGGCAGTGAATGGTGTTGCGTGTTGAAAGTTCCGTACATGGGGCTTTCCTATCAGAGCAAGCGTCCGGTGTTGGAAATGTTGAACGAAGCTTTTCCCAAAACCGCTCTTTTGGCTCTGGTTTCCATTGTTTTTGCCATCATTGTCGGCGTACTGCTGGGCATATTGTGCGCCATCTGGAAGGATACCTGGTTTGACCGTACGGCCATTGTCGGTTCCGTCTTGGGCATGTCGGTTCCTTCGTTTTTTGCTGCCATATTGTTTGCCTGGGTATTCGCCTTCCTCTTGGCCGATGTCACTGGGCTGAATATGTTTGGAAGTCTGTATACGGTCAGTGATTTCGGAGATGGAGAATATCTGGATTTGAAAAACCTGATTCTGCCTGCGGTCACTTTGGGCATACGGCCTTTGGCCTCGGTAGTACAGCTGACCCGTAACTCTGTGCTGGAAGTGATGTCTCAGAACTATGTGCAAACGGCTTTCGCCAAAGGACTGAATTATCCTCAGGTTATCAGCCGTCACGTGGTCAAAAATGCATTGAATCCTGTTGTGACTGTCATTTCCGGCTGGTTGGCCGGCATGATGGCAGGAACGGTTTTTGTAGAGTACATCTTTGACTATAAGGGAGTCGGGGTCATGATTGTCAACGGACTGGAAAAATATGATTTTCCGGTAGTGATGGGTAGTCTTTTGTATATATCTGTCATTCTGGTGGTTATAAATATAGTGGTGGATTTGATTTATGCTCTTTTGGATCCGAAAGTCCGTTTGAGTTAGAACGTTTGAACATAATATGCGAAGATATGGATACCATGCTTGAAGAAAACAGTCGCACTCCTTTGGAAAACTATGGAGAATTCGGGCTGATTGATTTATTGACAAAAGAAATAAAATTGAAAAATCCCAGTTCGGTCTGCGGTGTCGGAGATGACGCGGCCATTCTGGATGCGGCCGGTCGTCTGCAGGTGGTTACCAAAGATCTGCTGATGGAAGGCGTACATTTCGACCTTTCGTATTGTCCGTTGAAACATTTGGGTTACAAGGCAATCGCTGTGAATCTGTCGGATATTGCAGCCATGAATGCCAAACCGGAGCAGGTGGTCATTGGGCTGGCAGTTTCCAGCCGTTTTACGGTGGAAGCCATAGAAGAACTTTATTCCGGCATTTATCTCTGTTGTGAACGCTATGGAGTGGACGTGGTCGGAGGAGATACTGTTTCTTCTCAAAGCGGTCTGGCCCTCAGTGTGACAGCCCTGGGCTACGGAGATAAGGAACGCATTGTCCGGCGCAATACGGCAAATGCGGGCGATCTGATCTGTGTTTCAGGTGATTTGGGCGCAGCTTATATGGGATTGCTCATTCTGGAAAGAGAAAAGCAGGTCTTTCTGAAGGATCCCAAGGCTCAACCTGATCTGGACGGCTACGACTACATTCTGGAGCGGCAATTGAAACCCGAACCCCGTTTGGACGTGGTGAAACTGTTGAAGGAAAAAGACGTTCTGCCCACGGCCATGATTGATATTTCGGATGGTCTGGCTTCGGAAATCATGCATATTTCCAAAAATTCCCATTTGGGGTGCTGTCTGTACGAGGAAAAGCTGCCTTTGGATACCCAGACCTACCAGACAGCGATGGAACTCGGGCTGGTACCGACCACGGTGGCTTTGAATGGAGGAGAGGATTATGAACTTTTATTCACCGTCAGACAGTCGGACTACGACAAAATCAAGGATTTAAAAGAAGTGCATATCATAGGATACATGACTTCGGAAGAAGGGGATTATGCCCTGATCACCAATGACCAGAAAAAAATGGCCCTGCAGGCACAGGGATGGGATGCCTATCTGAAACGGGAAAAAGAAGCGGCCAAACCCTCCGCCCAGCCGACCGATGAGTAAGAAAATCGCCATCAAGACTTTGGGCTGCAAACTGAACTTCAGTGAAAGCGCCACTTTGGAACGCCGTCTGTCAGCCGAAGGACACAGCGTGCTGCCTTTCGATGCCGATGCCGACATCTACGTCATCAACACCTGTGCTGTGACCGAACAGGCCGGAAAGAAGTGTCGCTATTATGTGCACGGGATACGGCAGCGTCATCCGTTGGCCAAAATCGTGCTGATGGGTTGTTATTCCGCTTTGAAGGCGGAACAGCTGCAGAAGGAACTCGGAGTGGATATGGTGCTGGGAAGCAATACCAAGTTTCTCCTGCCCGACAAATTGGCTGAGCTTTCATCCGACATACCTTATATTTTCGACCGGACGATAGAGGACGAACGCCGTTTTTTCGGTGCCTATTCCCTGCAGGAGGAACGGACCCGTTCCTTTTTGAAGGTGCAGGACGGTTGCAATTATTTCTGCACCTATTGCACCGTGCCTCTGGCGCGGGGGCGTTTCCGTAGCGGAGATCTGCATCAGCTGCTCAACGATGCGAGGGATGTGGTAGCCCATGGAATGAAGGAAATCGTGCTTTCCGGTGTAAATATAGGGGAATACCATGGCGCTGGAGGAGAGAACTTTACCGACCTGCTGAAATCCCTTTCCGAGGTGGAAGGGTTGCAGCGGGTCCGCATCTCTTCCATTGAGCCCAATCTTCTGACGGACGAAATCATCGCTTTGGCCGCGGAACGCCCGAACATCATGCCGCATTTTCACATTCCGTTGCAGTCCGGTTGTGACAGGGTGCTGGAACGTATGAAACGTCACTATCGCACTCCGCTTTACGCGGAAAAGGTGGAACGCATCAAAAAACAGATGCCGCAGGCCTTTGTCGCAGCCGATGTCATTGTGGGCTTTCCCGGAGAGACAGAAGCCGATTTTGAGGAAACAAGGCGCTTTTTGAGCAATATTCCCATCAGCTGTCTGCATGTGTTCCCGTATTCCCAGCGGCCGAACACACCGGCGGCCGTCATGCCGGATCAGGTGCCGCAGACCTGCAAGGCCGAAAGAGTGAAAGTACTGATGGCTCTTTCCGATGAAAAAAAGACAGCCCTCTACCGCTCTTGCGAAGGGCAGGAAGCGCGGGTTCTGGTGGAATCCAAGGAAAAAGGCGGTTGCTATAGCGGTTTTACCGAGAACTACATCAAAGTGAAACTGAACTGTACGGAAAAAGAAGTGAATACGATACAACACGTCCGTTTGCTTGCTTGCGATGCCGACGGGCTCATGATAGGAGAAAAGTCCGATGCGTAGAATGCTTTTTGTTTTACTGATGACAATGTGTGTGGGAATGAAATCCCTTTGGGCCACATACCTGTTGATTCCCATGGACAAGGAACAGACCAATCATCTCAAGGCTTATGGCCTGACGTATTGGGCCTTGACCCGGAATGTAGACGTCAGTTGGTTGCTGAACTACAGGGGCGGAAGTTTTCTGTGTGCCTATCTGGAAGATGTAGAAAACGAATGCCTGGCCAGGGATGTGAGTTATGAGATTCTTCCCGATGTGAAAGTGCAGGGCATTTTAGGGGAAATCATGCGTTCAGATGTGAATATGAGCGAGGTGAAACTGTCGAAAGCTCCGAAAATTGCCGTATATTCGCCCAAGAACAAGCTGCCCTGGGACGATGCCGTCACGCTGGTGCTCACGTATGCAGAAATCCCTTACGATGTCGTGTACGACGAAGAAATCCTGAACGACGTACTGCCGGCTTATGATTGGTTACATCTTCATCATGAAGATTTTACCGGTCAATATGGAAAGTTTTGGACCAATTACCGCTATTCGGAATGGTATCAGGAAGATGTGCGTAAAAACGAAGAAACCGCCCGAAAAATGGGGTATTCCAAAGTCTCTCAGTTGAAATTGGCTGTTGTGAAGAAGATTCGGGATTTCGTGATGGGCGGCGGCTATATGTTTGCCATGTGTTCGGCTCCAGATAGTTTTGATGTGGCTCTGGCTGCCGATGGAGTGGATATATGCGAAACTCCCTTTGACGGTGATCCCATGGATCCGGCTGCTCAGGAGAAACTGGATTTCAGCAAGACCTTTGCTTTTACGGGTTTCACCATTTCACGCAATCCATCGGAATATGAAATTTCCGATATTGATATTAACCCTTCGGTACACATGGCCAACCGCAACAGCGATTTCTTTACCTTGTTTGATTTTTCCGCCAAATGGGATGTCGTGCCGACCATTCTCTGCCAAAATCACGAACAGGTAATCAGAGGATTCATGGGACAGACAACGGCTTTTCGCAAGGATAAAATCAAACCGGAAGTCATAGTGTTGGGGGAGAGTAAGGTTTTCAATGAAGTCCGTTACATTCACGGGGAATATGGCAAAGGTATGTTCACTTTTTATGGTGGACACGATCCTGAGGATTATCAACACTACGTAGGAGATCGTCCAACCGATTTGAACATGTATCCTCATTCATCCGGCTACCGTCTCATTTTGAACAATGTGCTGTTTGTGGCTGCCAAACGGGAAAAACGGAAGACCTGAAATTTATTTTTTCTCCTCTTGATTTCTATATGTTTTGGGAGAAACGCCTACGTGAGTTTTGAAATAGTTTCCGAAAACCGATTGATTGCAAAAGTTCAATTGGTTGGCGATTTCCTGTATGCTCAAACGGGTGTTTTCCAACAGGTTTTTCGCTTCCGTTACCACGTAATCGTCTATCCAGCGGCTGGGTTGTTTTCCGCTGATTTCAAGAACAAGGCTAGATAGGTATTTGGGCGAAATATGCAGTTGGTCCGCATAGTAGGATACACTTCTTTCGCGTTTGAATGATTTGGACAGTTCTTTCAGGAACAGGTGCATATGTTCAGCCTTGCGCGGATTGTGGATTCTGGCTTCATTTTTCACACCCCGGCAGGCGATACTGTAGATTTCGTATATCAGGGCCAGGCAGAGATGCTGCGCAATGCTGCTCTTGAACTGTGCGCCACTTTGGCTGCGTTCTTCAAAGAGTAACTGGTATTTCTTTAAAGTAGCACTGTCTTTCTGTGTTATACGGATAACAGGATGCTTTTTGATGGCCGCCAGTATTTCATAGAAATTATGAATAGAGGAAATCATCTCCATGGCGGTTGAATTTTCCATGTGTATGATGTTGCATTGGTAGTCTTCCCCTTTTTGGAAAGAGAGCCACTGCCCGGAAAGAAACAGCACCAGGTCATTGGCCTGTATCCTGTACGGGTTACCATTGATGGTCCAGTCCATGTACCCTTTGTTGCAGAGTAACAGGGTGGTCGTTTCGATTTTGAATTTCGTATTCTGAATGCTGGAAACGTCTGTGATGTTTTTTCCGATGATGATGTTGCCAAAGGCATGAATCTGCCGTTTGGGAAGTTCTTTCTGGAGAAAATCCCGAATATTGCAAACATCGTAGACGGTATATGGCTCTTTCATAGTGTTTCCTCCGATTGTTCCGGAATTTTCCGGAGCGTAAATGAAAATTTGCTGTCAATGCGGTGCCGGAACAGGTACAGCATCAGAAAATACACTCCCAGAGTAGTAATGGCGCTCAAGGCGATGATACCTTCTTCCGTATGCAGCAGGTAGAGGGTGATGACAACGCTCATCAGGCAGACAGCCGGGAGTACGTAGGCATAGAGTACAGCGCGAAGTCCGGAATGGGTTTTTATACACACTTCCACTTTTTCTCCGATTTCAAAACCGGGTCCGTGGCGCTTTTCTGCTACGTCTATGATACGGTCACGGGAACTGAGAATGAGACATCCGTTTTGGGCGGAACAGTGCTGGCAGGCATCGCCCAGAGTAATCCGCACTTTCCACATGTGCCCTGTTTTTCCGACAATGGTGCCGGAGTGGCTGGCATGACCTTCCATTTTACAATATGCTTTCAATGTATTTGCGCAATTCTTCTTCCGGCAGCCCCCCCATGGAAGAGCGGGGCATTCCTTTTTCCGGACAATACAGAAGGAAGGGAATGCCGTTGATCTGCATGTATTCAGCCAGCTCCCGGTTTTGATCTACATCTACCTTGTAGAAATCCACTTTTCCTTTGTATTCCAGAGCCAGTTTTTCCATGACGGGAGCCATGGCCATGCAAGGACGGCACCAATTGGCATAGAAATCAATGATGCAGGGACGTTTTCCAAGGAATTTCCATTCGCTTTCATTCCGGAAATCAAATACCATCCGGGCAAAGTCATCTGCCAGTAGGGGCGTTACTTCGGATGTGGAAACGGAAGGGACGGCATTCGTCTCTTCCGGATTGACTGGCTGTTCCTTTTGTCCGCAGGAGGAGCATAGGAAAATGCAGAAAACAAGAACGAGGAGTGGAATCTGTTGTATTTTTCGCATATTGTGTGATTTATTTCAATGCATATTCTTTTGTGTATCCGGTAAAGAACCCTTCCGGAAGTCGGTTCCCGAAGGCAGAGGTCAGACTTCTATTTCGCCTTTCTCGATTTTTCGGACGATGCTTTCTATTTCTTGGTCCCTGCCGTCAGGGTCGTAGCGGTCTTTGAGGTTGTAGTGCCACAGGCGGGCGATGGACTGATAAAAGAAGGCCCGCATTTTTCCTCTCAACTCGTCCACGATGCGGTAGGTGGTTTTCCCGGTTTCCCTATCCACCAGTTTCAGCAGGATGATGCCCTGTGAAAATGTCATCTGTTCTATGGTGGGGGTGAACTCTTTGATAATGGCCTTTTCCGCTTGTTTCATTGCTTTGTTGCGTCCGTCCTTGGAAGGAATTTTGGACAGCATGAGGTCGTATTCTTCCAATTTGTCAGCGGCCATACGGGCGTAGGGGTATACTTTGATGATGTTGTTGACCAGTTTGGTGCGTCTGCGGATTTCCTTTTTGGACAAATTACCCTTGAAACCGAATACATTGACTCCTCTCAGCGAGGCGCAGAACAAAGTGTCACCGTCTTCCACGACTACTTGGCACAGGGTGCTTCCTTTGGGTTGCGCATTCGCGGAAACAGTCCACATACAATATGCAAGCAGGATGACCAAAAATCGTTTCATGCCGTTTCTGTTTTTCGTACAACGTCAGATCTGTGTCAATTATTGTGCCATAAAAAATAAATGCAGTTTTGGAATTTTGTATCCGTATTTTGCGGATATTTGCAAAATAATAATATGGATATGAAAACAAAGAGAAAATATTTCGCACATCTGCTGTTTGCGGTATGTCTGATACTGGTCGCCGTTTCCTGCCGTTCGAAAAAAGCGGATCCATTGCTTCCTCCTACCGTGTGGGATACCCCTTGCCGCATTGCCTGCGATGGCATGCTTCCGGACAGTCTTCCTCTGCTTCCCGAGGAAATGCAGGTGCAGTTGTTCCGTTACCTGAAAAATACACCGGGAGAGCAGGTGCATCTGAAAACGCCCTATCCGGAAAATTGGGTGTTGGAGGCTGCTGTAGAATGCCTGTATTCGGATTTCGATATCTGGATAGTGTCCAATCCGGGCGAACCTGTGTACAAAATGCTGCTGACCGTGACCCCTGTTTGGGAAGGCCGGGAAGAGCGTTCGCTGATATCGGCGGTGTGGGTCGCTTACAGCGTTGCCAATGAACAGAAAGACCATATCGTGAGTGAGGAGTGGACGGCGGATCTGGATAATGACCTGAATCTGACAATACATAAAAAGTACGAGGTCCTGCATTCCCTGACCGATACCACACAACGTTTCCATGACAATCGGGAAAAGGAAGCCGAGGATGTATTCCACATCGCATCCGATGGTTCCATCAGTTACGAAGAACCTATGTATACAGTCGAGTATAGGGCTGTTCTTCAATTTATTGACACTACGGAAAGTGGTCTGAACATGGATGACCAATGGCTGGAAAACAGCATGGCAATGCAGGAAGTCCTGGAACAGGAGAACATTCTTTTTGTCGAGGTTTCCCATCATTTTGACGAAGTACTGGTCACTTCCTACAACGGGGAAGCCGTGGATTTGGTGGATATATCCGCTTTCACCAAGACGTACGGACAGGGATACATCGTGCTGGAAAAAGGACGCAAGCCCCGTTACGTCCGGTATTGCCCGGCTGCAGAGGCCTTGCAGAAAATTCTTCCGGAGTGGGGTATAGATTATATTTCTGAATAGGACTGTGATACAGGGAAAAAGCTATCTTTCACGCTGTGTCAGACCCACTCGGGATGCGGACCGGGCTGAGGTGTACGCCATGTATGCCCATTCCAAATCCATTATGCGGGCGGATGGCAATCTGCTCCAATGGGCCGGTGATTATCCAGGAACACGGCAGTTAGAGCAGGACATGGGGCGCGGTGTCAGTTATGTAATAGAGGAAGATGGCCGTCTGGTCGGAACCTTTGCTTTCATTGTAGGAGAGGAACCTACTTATGCCAGGATTTTTGAGGGGAACTGGCCGGATACGCCTTCCGTCTATGGTACAGTACACCGTTTGGCTTGTGCGGAAGGGACACACGGCATTGCCGATACCTGTCTGGATTGGTGTTTTACACAGATTTCCTGCGTCCGTATCGATACCCATGCCGACAACCGCATCATGCGGTATTGGATGGAGAGTCGGGGGTTCCGTTACTGCGGCATCATCTATGTTGCCGACGGAACACCCCGTCGAGCTTATCAGAAAAACATGTGAAAGGGGCGTCAGAAGCACTCCTGCAGTATTTCCAGCACTTCTTCGGTTGTGAGAACGTGGTAGTCTCCGATTTTTTGGCAGGATTCTGCAATCAGCGGCAGCATCTCCCGGGTACATCCCACCTCATACAGGTGACGAGAAATGCCCAGTTCATTGATGAAGCGGTCCAAGCAGTCTATGCCTTCCGAGGCCACCGCTTCGTCGCTTTTCCCTTCGGGATTCACATGCCACACATTGCGGGCATAGCGGACGAACTGGTGCAGACCATATCGGTACTGATGGCGGTAATAGGGAATGGAAATAATGGCCAGTCCGATGCCGTGCGGGCAGTCACAGTAGGCTCCTAATTGATGCTCTATCTGGTGAACTTCCCAGTCCTGCTTTTTTCCGACAGCCAGAATGCGGTTCAGTCCCATGGTGGAGCACCACATGATGTTGCTGCGGGCTTCGTAGTCCTTGGGATTCCGGAGGGCAGCGCGGGCTGCGGAAATGAGAGCGAGCATGTCGCCTTCCAACAGGTAGTCGCTCACGTTGTCGTCATTTCCTCCGAAGTATTGTTCCATCAGATGAGAAAATATGTCGAAAATGCCGCTCACCATCTGGTGATGCGGTACGCTGAAGGTGAATTCCGGATTGAGAATGGAAAAACGGGGGCAGACGTTTTCCATAGGAAAATGACTGGCTGCTTTGATTTTTTTCTCCTCATGGGTGATGACGGCGCCGGCATTCATTTCTGAAGCGGTTCCTGTCATGGTGAGCACGCAACCTATGGGGACGGCTTTTCCTGCGAGCGGGCGGTGCTGTTCCCAATAATATTCCCAAGGGTCGGAAGGACAGTAGGCTCCCGCTGCTATACCTTTACAGCAGTCGATAACCGAACCTCCGCCTACGGCGAGAATCAGGTCGGTGTGGTGTTCCCGTACCAGTCGGCATCCCTCGATTACCTGACTGTAGCGGGGGTTGGAACAGATGCCGGACAATTCGACTACTTGTTTGCCGGCAGCGCGCAGGCAGTCAATGACTTGGTCGTAGATTCCGTTTCTCCGTATGGAATTTTTACCATAAACCAATAATACGTTGGGTCCGTAAAGGGCCAATTCTTCGGGCAGGTGTTCCATAGCGGTTCGGCCGAAATGAATGCGGGTAGGGTTTTGAAAAGTGAAATCGGTATTCATGTTTGTTAGAGTTAAGTCGTTATCTCCTGACGGAACCGTTCCGCAGGGAGGATTTGCAAAAATAGCCAAAAAATCAATGTGCATAGCGGAAATTTTTCTGTTTTTTCTCATCCTTTGTATTGGAATCGGGTGTATATTTGCATATGAAAAAAACTTTGCGTAAAAAGGTCTGGTTTATTGCTGTCTGCTGTCTGTTAGGCAGTAGGTTAGCCATTCCTTTCTATGGCGAATCCATTCCACAGATTGGAGCGGAACCGGAATATTCCGTTCTATTTGACCTGCAACCGTCCAAGGATGCTGTAGCTTTGCCGGGAGGAACCTATGCCTCCAGTGTCCCGCACGTAATTGTGTTGCACAGTTTGCAGTGCCGGCAGTCAGAAAACGGGAAATACCAGTCGTTGCATGGCGCTAAGCCTTTTGTCTCCGTCAAACCGAAACAGGCCCATGCGGAGACCATCACGTATGCACACAGGAATATCTATCCTGTTGAGTATTACATTTATTTTATGAGAGAAATCATCATTTAGCAGCTCCATTACTTATGTATACGGCAGCCTGTGTCTGACGAACAGCCCTATTGTGCGGGCTGCCGTTTTATTTTTTTCATGAAGTGGAAAATTTCCGCCATGCGGAAAATGCACTTCTGCAGTATCAGTATGGATTAAAATCAATGAAAATGACAAACAAAAATATTGACAAACAGATTTACCGTTTGTCACCTCATATTCGCAGGCATTACCTTCCGCTGTATGGCGGATACATCTGCACTTTGGTTGGAGTGTTGGCTGCAACCTTGTATTTCAGTATCGGCAATATTTCCGGGCGTCAGGCCCTGAGTGAATTCATCATAGCTCTCATTGCTCTCGGTATCATCGCCTTCCTCATCGTAGTGTTTTACTACCTGGTTGGGGATTGCTGCCGTCCGTATTATCGTCCTGATCACAGCCTGATTGAGAGAACCGAAGGCTATTATGACAACAGCCAGCGTTCTGCCATTGTAACAATGGTGAAGAATGGCGATGTCGATGCCTTGCAGGAATTGCCCAAAAGCGTGCAGGCCCAGTTGATTGCGGTCTGTTACAGAGATGCTGGAGGACATATCACTGCCATGCAGGCATTTGAAAATGATGAAGGCCGTCTCACGCCCATCACCGACATCTGTTTTGTTGAGAAAAACAGCGAAGCATAGCGGAAAAACCAATATCCGTTACGGCTCAAAAACCGGAAAGAGGAAAAAGCCAAGGCAATAAAAGGCCGGTTCGGCCGTTTATCCTTCAACAGTTGTTTTTTACAGCGAATGAAGAGAATCCTCATAGTGGAAGACGAAGAAGACCTTCGCGAGATACTGGTCTTCAATATTTTCCAGGCCGGCTATGATTGCCTTGAAGCCTGATCCGCGGAAGCGGCTGAGCCGATTGTTGCCGGGGAGGGGGTGGACCTTATTCTTCTGGATGTAATGCTGCCTGGAATTTCGGGTTACGAGTTTGCCCGGAATATGAGACAGCAGGGAATAACTACGCCTGTTATTTTTCTCACGGCACTTTCTACGGAAGATCATTTGATGCAGGGGTTTGAGTCCGGTGCGGATGACTATATTCCCAAGCCTTTTTCCATCAACGAAGTACTGGCTCGCATCAAGGCGGTGCTCAGACGGACTTCTCCAGAAAAAAAACAATTGGTCAGGGGACCGCTCTGTGCTGATCTGCAGCGCGGTCTCGTGACACTGGAAGGCGTTCCTGTCAGTCTTTCCCGAAAGGAGTATGACCTGCTGCTGTTGCTGATGCGGAACCCTGGAGTCTGTTACTCCCGGGCCGAGCTCATCCGACAGTTGTGGAAGGATTCACCCTATGTGCTTGAAAGAACAGTGGATGTACATATTACCCGCATCCGTTCTAAATTGGGCGCGCATCGGGATCTGGTGCGGAACAGAGCCGGTTTCGGCTATTATATGGAGAGTGATGGGGAATCCACAAGTGAAAGGTATGAAGTTTAAATTGAAAGTTACCGTTTTTTTTGCACTGCTGTCCATCATGGCGGCCGGAATCCTTGTGCACATTGCCGAAGTCAGAGAGCGAAACAACAGAAAGGAAACACTGAAAGCCCGTCTGGACTCCTATGCGGACATCGTTGCTTCAGCGGACAGCGTATCCCAAGTCAGTTCCTTTCTGCCGGAAAATATGCGGATTACTGTACTCGGGCTGGACGGGGACGTGCATTATGATACGTATGAAACTTCCGGAGTGTTGGAGAATCTCATTGACCGGACGTACAGACAGTCCCTCCGGCTTTCCGAGTTGATCAACGATATAGGACTCATCACCAAGATAGAGGAAGCACCGGATCAGTTTTCTTTCGAGCATCTGGACCTGTGTATCCTGGTGGATGAAATTTTTGAAGAATTGAATCCCAAACTGGTGGAAAACCGCATTACCGTAGTTAATATGATGCAGTCTCCCTCCTTTATGAACGGGAACCGCAATCTGTTGTACGCCCTTTTCCGCAATTTGGTGGAAAACAGTATCAAATATGCAGGACCCGATACCGTCATTCATTTGTGCAGTTTTCGCGAGAATGGACAGATTCATGTGGAATACTATGATACCGGGAAAGGTGTTTCTGCGGAATGTACCGATCGCATTTTTGACCGTTTTTACCGTATTCCCGGCAGTCAGGGTGAGGGTTCCGGGCTGGGATTGTCCATTGTCCGCAATGCCGTGCTCTTTCATAAAGGCAGTGTAGAAGCCTCCAACAGACCCGGTGCCGGACTGCAGTTTGATATCCGTCTGTAGCCTTTTTTTAACAGAATTGTAACCGATTTTTCCCCCCGTGTGATGTACTTTTGCATGCGGAATCTCGGGTGGGTACATCCGCTCAAAAAAGAATGCGATGAAGTCCATAGGCGAATTCATCATCGGATTGTCTCTGCTTTTGGTGGGAATGAATCTGTTGCAGAGTGCTATGCCGGATTTGGGGCTATATCCGAAATTTTTGGAAGCATTGGCCTCCATTTCTCGTTTCGGATTTTTTTCTGTGTTGTTTTTTGTACTTATCGGTGCTTGCTGACCTGTCTGGTGCAGGCATCGGCAGCCATGATGGCCATTACTCTGGTGATGTGCTATAAAGGGTGGATTGGTTTTGATATGGCTGTAGCCTTGGTAATGGGGCAGAACATAGGAACTGCCATTACTGCCAATCTGGCGGCTATGGTGGCAAATACGGCCGGTAAAAAGGCTGCCAGGGCGCATCTGGTGTTCAACGTGCTTGGTGTGATCATTACGTTGTTAGCCTTCCGACCGATCATGAACCTCATTGCGGCCATGACGACCGGAATAACCGGCTCCACTCCGTATCTTTCTGTGGGTGACAGCGGCTATTTGCCCGAATCCATTCCGATGGCCCTTTCCATTTTCCATACTTTTTTCAATGTGGTCAATACCCTCATTCTGGTATGGTTTATTCCGTATATTATCCGGATTGTAGATTGGATGGTTCCGGTCAGTGGCGAAGAGGAAGATGATGAGTTTCGTTTGCGCTATATTCCAGGAAATTATATGGATACGGCAGAACTGAATATAGAAACAGCAAAACAGGAAATCGAAAATTTTTCCAAGCGGGTATTGCGGATGTATTCTTTTCTTCCAGCTTTGCGGGCCGCCAAGGATGAAGAAGAATTTTTTGAGATTTTCAAACGTATTGAGAAATACGAAGGCATTACCGACCGCATGGAACAGGAAATTACCCGATATCTGACCCGTGTTTCCGAAAGCGATCTTTCTCAACGTGGTTCACAGCGCATCAGCGGCATGTTGCGCATCATTGATAATCTGGAATCGATAGGAGACACCATATATCAGATAGCCATCCTTTACAAAAACAAACGCAACGATGCTGTGCATTTCGGAGAAAACCTCAATGTCAATCTCGAACACATGGCCGAATTGGTGCAGCACGCCTTCAATGTGATGAACACTAATCTGTACGGGCGTTATTCCGATGCCGACCTGAATGCAGCCTATCAAGCCGAAGATGCGGTAAACCGTTACCGTGACGAACTTCGTGAACGTCACCTCGCAGATCTCAGGGAAGGGGTGTACGATTATTCTATAGGTTCTGTATACAGCGGGCTGTACGCCTTGTATGAAAAAACGGCCGACTACGTCATCAACGTCAGTGAGGCCGTCTGTGGAGGAAAGCGGAGGTAATCTTTTCTGTCAGGAAAGCGTAGGATGCTCTCCTTTCAAGTACCTGGGCTTACAGCGCGTTTTTTCCGTCTTTGAATATGGGGTGCACTACCTGGGGCTGCCAGTTCCGGGCTTCTTCCGGACTGACGGAAGCGTAGGAAATGATAATGACCAAATCACCGACAACGGCTTTGCGGGCTGCTGCCCCGTTGAGGCAAATGGTGCCGCTGCCGCGTTCTCCGGCGATGACATAAGTCTGCAGGCGTTCTCCGTTGTTCACATTGAGTACGTCCACCTGCTCGTATTCCAGCAATCCGGCAGCATCCATCAGGTCGCGGTCAATGGTGATGCTTCCCACGTAGTGAATGTCGGCCTGGGTGACGACGGCGCGGTGGATTTTGGATTTCATCATTTGGATCATCATGGCAGGCCCTCCTATTTGAATTCAATGTTGTCAATCAGACGGACTCCGTCCAGCCATACGGTGATGCATGCCACTACATGCTTTGCATCTGCGAAAGAAACGATGGGTTGCAGCGTCTCCGCATCGGCGATTTCAATGTATTCCAATTCGAATTCCCTGTCAGAGGCGAACTGATGCCGTATCCATTCTTCTACTTCCTGTTTGCTGTGTTCAGCTGCCATGGCCTTGGCCTGTTTCAGCGTCTGATAGATGAAAGGTGCTTTGACCCGTTTTTCCGGATGCAGCAGGGCGTTGCGGGAACTCAGTGCCAAACCGTCTTCTGCCCGGACAATCCCGACCGGCACTATAGTGATGGGGTACTGTTTGAGTTCCACCAGACGCTTGATGACGGCGACCTGCTGGTAGTCTTTCTTCCCGAAATAGGCGCGGTCGGGGCGCACCATTTCGAACAGACGGCTTACAACCATGCCTACACCCTGGAAATGACCGGGGCGGGAGGGACCTTCCATCACTTTTTCCAAATCTCCGAAATCGTAGGTTTCTGTGGGCGTTTCCGGATACATTTCCTCGACAGAGGGAATGAAGGCGATGTCACAGATGCCGCTGACAGCCTGGGCATCTTTTTCCGGATGGCGAGGGTAGCGCTCCAAGTCGATGGGATTGTTGAACTGGGTCGGATTGACGAAAATGCTGCACACGGCAATATCATTTTCCGTTTTGGCCTGACGCATCAGGGTGAGGTGACCTTCGTGCAGGGCTCCCATGGTCGGAACGAATCCTATGCTTTTCCCTGCCTTTTTGAACGTTTCCACTGCCTGTTGCAGTTCTTGTCTGGTATAAATTACTTCCATCGTGTTCTTTTTTTGCATCAAAAAATGTCCCCACTCGTGGGGCTGTGTTTTTGCATTCTGTTACAACATTCTGTTTTTCAATTGAAAATTGTATTTAGGATGTCTACAGAATACAAACTGCAAATATGGAAAAAAAATCGATATGACGGGCTGTTGAAGAAATGCTTTTTTTAACATAAATATTTTATAAATATTCAAACAAAAGAAATTTTGAAATTGATAAAATGGCTATCTTTGCAAACTTTTTTCCGTTCGTGGCTGTTTTTTTGGCCACACGCATGGATTTTTATTGTAAATAATTAATACATAAATATATACAAAAACATAGCGATATGCAGAAGTTATTATTATTAGGAGATGAGGCTATTGCTCAGGCATTCATAGATGCCGGAGGCAGTGCCATCAACAGTTATCCCGGTACTCCGTCCACACAGATTACGGAATACGTCATCAAATCCAAGGAAGCCAAGGAAAAAGGCATAGTGGCCAATTGGTGTGCCAATGAAAAGACGGCTTTGGAAGCCTCTATCGGTGTAGCATACGCCGGCAAGCGCGCCATGACCTGTATGAAGCATGTGGGACTGAATGTCTGCGGTGATCCTTTCATGAACGCTGCCATCATCGGCACCAAGGGCGTTCTGATTGTGGTGGCGGACGATCCGAGCATGTTCTCCTCCCAGGATGAACAGGACAGCCGTTTCTACGGTCACTGGGCCATGATTCCGATGCTGGAACCTTCCAATCAGCAGGAAGCCTACGATATGGTTTTCTACGGTTACGAACTTTCCGAAAAATTGGGAACTCCCGTCCTGTACCGTATTCCCACCCGTCTGGCCCACAGCCGTGCAGGTGTGGAACGCCGTGCTTCCCTTCCCCAAAACGGTATCAGCTATCCGGAAGACGCCAAGTCCTTCGTATTGCTTCCTGCCAATGCCAAACGTCTGTATCGCCAGTTGATTGACAAG